>CAMAVU010000004.1 GCA_945861935.1 Bifidobacterium breve
CGGTATCCGGGGCAGGGCTCCGCTCCGGATACCGACACTCCCCATCATCGGCCGGCATCACGGGCCGGTGTGCCCGGGCAGGGTGATCTCGGCGAGGAACGGCTCCTCTGCGAGGGGTGCGATGCCCAGACGCCCTGCCGCGAGATCACGCAGGGCGTCGCCGGCGACCTCCCGGCGCCAGCCACGGCCCAGCGGATGGGCGGCGGGGTCGCGGTCCATCAGCACGTCGGCGAGGAAACGGTCCACATCATCGCGAGTGGCCACGAGCAGCGGTGCGAGGTCCACCGCAGCCGCGCGGGCGGTCAGCAGGATCTGGGCAAGTGGCGTAAGCGTCTCGAGTCGGGCCTGGACGCGCGGGGGCGGGGGAGGGCCGAGTGCGATGGGCGGATCACCCGCGGCCTCGTCCATCGCCAGGAGCAGGGACTCGGCCTCCCGCTCGCGCATCGCCGACGGAATGCCCCGCTCCGCCAGCAGCGCTGCGGTGCCGGACGGCCGACGTCGTGCGACCTCGATGAGCGTGCGATCGGGGATCAGCCAGCCCACGGGCCGGTCGCGGCGGCGTGCCTCGGTCTCGCGCCACGCCGCGGCCCTGCGGAGCACGGCACGGTCGGCGGGCTGGAGCCGCCCCTGCCCCTTCACCTTGCGCCAGGCCTCGAACGGGTCCGGGGAGAGCCGCGCATCCGGGCCGTAGCGCCGCTCGTGCTCCTCCTGTACCCACTCGGTGCGACCGTGTCCGGCGGCACGACGGAGGAGTTCATCCGTGAGATCGAAGAGGTGAGTCACGTCGGTGGCTGCGTACTCCAGTTGTGCGCGGGTGAGGGGACGGCGCGACCAATCCGAGTAGCCCTCGGTCTTGGCCACCTGGACGTCGAGTGCGCGGGCGAGGAGCGCGCCCAGACTCTGACCCGACCCCAGGCCCACGAACCCCGCGATCAATTGCGTGTCGAGCAGGTTCGTCGGGCGCGTGTTGAAGGCCAGGGCGAACAGGATGAGATCGGCGCTCGGGGCGTGCATCACCACCTCGATCGCCGGGTCGGCGAGCAGGTCGGAGACCTCATCGAGCGGCGCGCCCGCGATCGGGTCCACAAGGGCGATGTGGTCGTCCACGGCCACCTGAGCCAGACACGGGATGGGCGCGTACGTGCGCTCCCACAGGAACTCCACATCGAGCGCCATGCGACCGGCGTCGCGGACACGGACGGCGAGGTCGGCCACTCCTTCGGATGTCGTCAGGATGCTCGCGTCGTTCGCCACGAGGCCGAATCCTAGGGGCCGGGCAACTATGATGAGTGGTTGTGCACGTATCGGGGCTGACGAAGTCGTTCGGCCCGCGCACCCTCTTCTCGGGCGTCTCGTTCCGGCTCGGTCCGGGCGACCGCCTCGCAGTCGCGGGGAGGAATGGCGCGGGCAAGACGACACTGCTGAGGATCCTCGCGGGCGCCGAGCACGCCGACGCGGGCTCGGTGGCGATCCCGCGTGGCGAGCGCGTGGCTCTGCATGATCAGGCTCCTGATGCCGGTGGCACGGGGTCGGTGCGGGACTATGTGGAGGAGGGGCTGGCCCACGCCCGGGAGGCGGAGTCTGCGATCGCGGCGCTCGAGGCACGGATGGCCGCAGGCGACCACGGACCGGCCACCCTGTCGGCGTACGAGCGGGCTCTCGCGGATCTTGACGCGGCCGGCGGGTACCACTGGCGCTCGTGGGTGGAGCGCGTGACACGCGGGCTGGGCCTGACCGGCGATCATCTGGACCGGCCGCTTGCGAGCCTGTCCGGCGGCGAGTTGACCCGCGCATCCCTTGCACGGGCGCTCGCAGGGCGTCCCCAGGTGCTCCTGCTCGATGAGCCCACCAACCACCTCGATCTCGAGGCCATGGAGTGGCTGGAGGGCATCGTGCGGGATCTGCGTGCCGCCGTGGTCATCGTGTCGCACGATCGCTGGTTCCTGGAGTCCACGGCCACGGCTGTCCTGGACCTTTCGAATGGCCGCGCGCGGCTCTGGCCCATGCGGTACTCGGCCTTCCGGATCGCCCGTGCGGAGGATGACGCGCAGCAGGTCGCCGCCGCGGACCGGCGCCGCGAGGAGATGGAACGCCTCGAGCGGTTCGTCACCCGCTGGCGAGCGGGGACCCGCGCGCGTCAGGCGAAGTCGCGCGCGAAGCGCCTCGGCAGGCTCGAGCCGATCGTGGCACCCACGCGTGAGAAGGCTCTGTCGTTCGGCTTCCCCAGGACTGAGCGTCCGGGGCGGGTCGTTCTGGAGGCAGACGGGCTGCGGGTCGAGGTGGCCGGGCGGGTACTCGTGGACGATGCCGGGTTCACGATCGAGCGCGGGCAGCGCGTGGCGGTGATCGGGCCCAATGGCGCAGGCAAGACGACGATGATCGAGACGCTGCTCGGCCGACGCGAGGTGGCAGCCGGGCGCGTGAGCATCGGACACAAGGTGCTGCCCTCGTACTTCAGCCAGCATGCGCGGGAATACGACGGACGGCGGACGCCCGCCGAGATCGTCAAGGCGGGGACATCCCTCACCGAGGCCGAGGCCCGCACGTTGCTCGGGCGCTTCCTCTTCCCGCGCGACGTGGCCGATCGCGCAGTGGAGGCGCTGTCGGGAGGTGAGCGCCGGAGGCTCGCCCTGGTGGAGTTAGTGGCGGAGGGGGGAAATCTTCTCGTACTGGACGAACCCACCAATCACCTGGACGTCGAGAGCCGCGAGGCCCTCGAGGACGCCCTGCTGGCCTATGACGGCACCGTGGTGCTGGTATCGCATGACCGCGCCCTGATTGATGTGGTCGCCACCCACACCCTCGCGTTGGAGGGGGGCACGGCCGTGATGCGGGCGGGGGGCTATGCGGATCTCGTCGAGGTGCGGGAGGCCACGGCGCAGGGGGGTGGGAACACCGCCACCGCGGTGATCAGGCCGGCCGCGGGAGAGAGGCGCGCGCGCGGGCCGTCGAGCGGCCGTCTCGCCCGCGAGGTGAGCCGGCTGGAGTCCCGCATCGCAGGGCTGGAGGCGGACCTCACGGGAGTCGAGGCCGAGGTGGCCGGGGCGTCGGAGGCGGGGGACGTCGAGACGGTCATCCTCCTGGGGGAGAGGCACCGCGCGCTGCAGCACGACCTCTCGTCTGCGATGGCGGAATGGGAGGAGCGCGCGGCAACGCTGGCGGAGTCCCCCTGATCGGCCCCCGGTGGGAAGGACGCCTGCGAAGCCGCGCGCACCCGCGCAACCGCGGGGACAGTCCCTCCCCGGGGACAGGCCCCGGGGAGGGACTGTCCCCGGGGTTGGTCCCCGCGGTCAGGCCGGGGTTGCCACCGACACGGCGTAGCGGCTGAGCGGGTCCTCGTGCCAGGAGTCGAGGGCCAGGCCTGCGTCGGCGTAGAGCGCCTCCACGGACCCGCGGGTGAACTTGCACGAGATCTCGGTGCGGATGGTCGCGCCAGCCTCGACGGGCACCACGATCCCCAGGCCGGCGAGGTTCCACGTGATGTCCCGCCGGGCCCGCAGGTGCATCTCGACGCGTGATGCCCGGGCGTTCCACAGCGCCACGTGTGCGAAGGCATCAGGGTCGGCATTCCCGGCGAAGGCGGCGTTGACATGGTGGATCATGTTCCGGCTGAATGCGGCCGTCACGCCCTCGGGATCGTCATACGCGCGGACGAGCACGCGGGGATCATGGGCGAGGTCGGTGCCCATGACGAGGCTGTCTCCGGGCTTGAGGAGGCGCGCCAGACGGCGCACCAGCGTACGGCGGCGTGATGGTCCGAGGTTTCCGATGGTGCCGCCGAGGAATGCCACCATGCGGCGCGTTCCGGCGGGGCACCGGGGGATCCTCGCCAGGTGGCGCGAGAAGTCCCCGGCGACACCGTGGACCCGGGTGCCCGGGTATGCGGCGGAGATATCTGCCGCGCTCACGGCCACGGCCCCCGGGCTGATGTCGAAGGGGAGATAGCGGGTCAGGGAGCCTGCGCGCTCCATGGCGTCGAGGATCGCCCTGGTCTTCTGCGCTGTTCCCGAGCCCACCTCCACCAGTTCCGCAGGGCGGTGGGTGGCGACGATGTCGTCCATCGCGGCGTCGAGGAGCGCCTGCTCGGTTCGCGTCTGGTAGTAGGCAGCCAGCCCGGTGATGCGCACGAAGAGCGCACACCCGGCGTCGTCGTAGAACCACCGGGGCGGGATCCAGGGGCGCCGGGCCGTGAGGGCGCGCCGCAGTTCGTCCGTGGCGACGGCGTCGGCCCCGGCCGGCATGTGGCAGTCGAGGCGCCACGGCAGGGCATCCCCGGTGCGTGCCCGGGATTTCGGCCGGGTCGTCACGCGGGGTCCCATGCGAGGCGTATGCCGGCGAACACCTGACGCCTCTGGGGGTGGTCCCAGTTGCGAAACGTCGTTCGTGCAGCGATGCCCTGCGTCGCCCACGAACCGCCGCGGAGCACGCGGTAGCCGCGGCGGAAGAACGGCTCGGCGTACTCCCGGTACGGGAAGGCCCGGAACCCCGGGTAGCAGTCAAACTCCGTGGACGTCCATTCCCAGACGTCTCCCAGCATATGGGCGCACCCGCTCGGCGCCACGCCGCCGGGATAGGCGCCCACGCGGGCGGGGCGGAAGGAGACCTGACCGAGGTTGGCCCGTCCCTCGTGTGGCGCGGCGCCCCAGGGGGCCCAGGCGTCGTGGGGCGACGAGGGGTCATGCCGTGCGGCGAATTCCCACTCCTCCTCGGTGGGAAGGCGTGCGCCGGCCCACCGCGCGTGCGCCTCGGCCTCGAAGAACGACACGTGACAGAGGATCTCGGCGGGGTCCACGGCGTCGGTGCAGCCGAACCCGGTGCGTGTCCATCTGCTGCCGTCGCGCTGCCAGTGAAGCGGTGCCTCGGCGCCCACCTCATGCCGCCACGCCCAGCCCTCGCCGCTCCAGTAGCGCGGGTCCGCGTAGCCGCCATCGGCCATGAACGCGAGGTGACGGCCGATCGTCACCGGGTTCCGGTCGATCCGGAAGGGCGCAACGTCGCGGACGTGGGCGGGCATCTCGCAGTCGAGGGTACCGGATCCGACCGGCGCCCCCATGATCATCCGCCCGCCGTCAAGGGAGATGGGGTCCGGTCCGCGGCTGCCGCCGGAGGTCGGTGGAAGCACGTCCGCGCACGGCGAGTAGATGCCCGGCGGCATCAGCAGCAACGTCTGCAGGAGCGTCTCGCCGTGCTGCGCCTCGTGCTGGGAGACCATCCGCCACACGAAGCCGCCCGCGGTCAGCCCATCCCCGGCCGCCGACAGGTCCGCCTGCGCAAGCACCACGAGGGCGCGCTCCCGTACGGCATCCATGTAGTCACGCGATTCCCGGCCGTCGAGGATGCGGGCACCGCTGCGAGCCGCACGCGGGGTCTCGAAGGCGTCGTACGTCGCCTGCAGGTCGGGGTGCAGGGGCGCGGCCCCGGAGAGACGCGTCACCAGCCACACGTCCTCGTACGCCGCGATGTGCGCCAGATCCCACGCCGGCGGGCTCATGATCGGGTCGGGCGTGCGGGTGAGCCACTCGGCGTCGAGGGGAGCGATCACGTCGAGGGTGCGTGTTCGTACGTCGCCGAGGCGCTCGGCCACGTGGGAGGCGGAGGTCATGGACCGAAGGATGCCCGATGGACGCCCCGTGCGGGGCGGAATGTGCCGCCCCCGTCCGCCTACTCGGTCGAGATGTTCGGGTCGGCCTGCTGTGTAACAGGGTGGATGGCCAGGAAGTGGTCCTCGGGGGCCTCGATGAGCGCGCCAAGCCCCGCGGCGGCGGCGCCCTGCCCGGATTCGGCCAGGGCATCGCGATAGGACGTGAGCAGTTCGATCACGTTGAGGGCGTCCTCGTTCCCGGGCTCCACCGCGACGAGACTCACCTTCGCCGCCTTCGAGAGGCGTCGCCGGATGGCGGCTTCGTCCAGGTTCCAGTCGGGGTTCTGCCGCACGTACACCACGCCACCGGTCATCCCGGAGCACAGCCACGGGCCCGGGTCACCGAGCACCACCACGCGGCCACTCGTCATGTACTCGAATGCGAAGCCCTTGCAATTCGCCCGGGCACCGAGAGTGCCGATGTGGTCGTCGATCGGGCGATCGGGCAGGCCGCCAAGGACCATGTCTGCGCCGGAGAGGCGGATGCCCGCCCGCGCATCGGCGTTACCCTGGATGAGGAAGAGGCCACGCTGCGCGCCGTAGGCAAACGACTTGCCCACATGACCCCCGATCCACTCGCCACTCGCCGTCCGCGCCTTGAGCACCTGGATCTCGCCCCCCAGAGAGCACTTGCCCACGCCATCCTGGGCGCCGCCCGACACACGGACCCGTACTCCCTCGACGTTGAATGCCCCGAGACCGGAGCCCGTGGCCGCCCCGTGCGTGAACTGCAGGTCCATCAGGGTGCCACCGCTGCCCTCGGGCATGGTCTGGGCCACACGGGCGGAGAGCGCCTCAGCGGTGCGCAGCCCGGTCCGCGCGCGGGCGATGACGCCCGCGAGGTCTGTGCCCAGATTACGGTCGCGGGCGCTGATGTCGGACTCCTCGACCGAGAGGACGGTTGCCGATTCGAGCGCCTGCTGGGCGGCATCGGGCGCACGGTGGGGCGGCGGCGGCGTGAACGGCCGGAAGTAGCGCTCGCCCTCCTCGGGCGCGCCGTAGACACGCGTGCAGGTGGGGGTGAGGAGCCCATCGAGGTCCATCACGGAGTGGTGGGAAACCTGCACGAGGCGATCGGCCTGCCCCAACAGATCCTGGACGTTCTCCACGCCCATGTCGCCGGCGATGCGCCGCATCGCGTGCCCCATCTCGGTGAAGTAGCGCACCAGCGACACGACGGCGTCCTCGTGCACCCGCGGCACGAACCGCTTGAGGCCGCGGTGCCGCGCCTCCTCCTCGTCCAACTGCGTGGCGATGCCCACGTGGCAGGTGTCGAGTTGGCAGCCCCGGCAGATGGTGCACCCGATGGCCACCATCGCGGCTGTGCCGAAGCCCAGGCGGTTCGCACCGAGGCACGTCAACTTGATTGCGTCGGCGGCGGTGCGCAGGCCGCCGTCGGCCCAGATCTCCACGCGGTCGCGGATACCCGCCTCGATCAGGGCGTGGTGGGCGAGCACGGTACCGATCTCGCAGGGCAGCCCGGTGCGGCGCAGGGCGTGCAGGCGCGCTGCACCCGTGCCGCCGTCGAAGCCCGACAGGGTGACCACGTCGGCGCCGGCCTTGGCGATGCCGACGGCGATGGTGCCGATGCCGGGCACCACGGGCACCTTCACGATGACCTTGGCGTACGGGTTGGCCGTCTTCATCTCGTCAATGAGCTGCGCGAGGTCCTCGATGGAGTAGAGGTCATGGTTGTTGGACGGGCTGATGAGGTCGGACCCGACCGTCGCATTACGGGCCGCGGCGATGGCCTCGGTCACCTTCGAGCCGGGCAGGTGCCCGCCCTCGCCGGGCTTGGCACCCTGGCCGATCTTGATCTCGATCCACTCGCAGGCGTTCATGAGCAGCGACGACACGCCGAACCGGCCCGACGCGATCTGGACGCCCCGGTGCTTCGGGTACTTGCCGTACATGTCGCGGATCTCGCCGCCTTCGCCGTTCATGCTCAGCATGTCCGCCCGGAATGCGGCCTCCGCATACGCCCGGAAGGCGACCTCGCCCTGGCTGCCGAACGACATGGATGAGATCAGGAACGGCAGGGTGTGCTCGCCGACCCGGCTCGACACCCGCTCGACGGGGATGCGCTCGCCTTCAGGGGCGAGCTGGATGCCCATGGCGTGGCGCAGGGCCACCGGGTGGTCATCCTCGAGGGCCTGGCATGCCTCGGCGAACTCGTCGTAGCCACGCTCGCTGGTGGCGACGCGCGCGAGGGCCTTCCAGACCTTGGGGTACATGCGCGGCAACTTGGTCTTGCCGGCGTCCTCCTCGCCTGCGCGGATCAGTCGGCCGCGCTCGGCCAGCACGTCAAGGCGGGCGAGGTCGAGGCCGCGTCCGTCGGAGGCACAGAAGCCGGGGATACCCAGGATGTCGAGCACCTCGGGGGCGATACCGATGGCCGAGACGAGGCGCCCGTACCCGCGGATCTCATGGATGCCGAGGGTCGAGATGACCTTCTCGATGCCCTTCTGCAGGCCCTCCATCAGACGACCCGCGGCGGCCTCGGGCTCGGGCGAGCCCTCGATCGCCTGCTCGACCATGGCGTAGGGGCAGATCGCGTTGGCGCCGAAGCCCAGGGCCACGACCACGTCATGCACGTTGCGGATGCCCGCGGCCTTGAGGACGATGCTCACGCGGCGGCGCAGGGCGACGCCGTCGTCGCCATGCTGCTCGCGCAGGGCCTTATCCACCGCCGCGACGGCCAGATGCGGGTCGGTGACACGCTGCTCCGTGGTGGCCAGACGGTCCTCCAGCACCACGATCTCGGCGCCTGCCGTGACGGCATCCACCGCGGCGTCGCACAGAGAGGCGATGTGCTCGCGGGTGGAGTACCGGGTCTCGAAGTAGAGGGGCAACTGCACGTAGCAGTCGCCCCACGCGGCCTCGACGTCCTCCATGACCGCGACGCCCTGCCCCGCGGCGACGCGCCGGAGTTCGGGAAGGCTCACCTGAACCCCAGGGCGCATTGCCCCGAGGATGATCGGCATACGCAACTCGCAGCGCAGCGGCGGCTCGGGCTCGACGCCCTCGATCGGCGGCCTGCGTCCCAGCACGACGCGCGTGGAGAAGTGCTCGACCTCGCGCTCGCGGTCGATGGCCGGGTTCGTGACGACGGCCACGGTCTCCTGAAGGAAGTCCGACAGAGGGAGGGGCAGGGGGGCGAGCGGGCCCAGCGGGCCGTCCCAGCCCAAGGAGCCGATGGGCTCGGCGCCGCGGTCGGCGTGGAACTGCACCTGTTGCTTGTCGCCGTCGATCCATCCCGCCGCCGCCAGAAGGTTCGTGAGAGGGACGTCGGCGACCTCCCTCGAGGACCCGGTCCGGTCGGAGCCGATGGGCTCGAGGCCCCCGGCCAGCCGCGCTCGTGCCTCCCGGTGCGGTAGCCCGCCGCGGGCGCTCGCGCGCGCGAGCACCTCGCGCTGCACCTCCGGATACGAGAGGACCACGGGCACACCGTCCGCGCCGGTGAACAGGGCGATCTTCTCGCCGGGGGCGAGGGGGCGCGGGTCCCTCGTGAGCTCGTGAACGGGGACGATGCCGGGTTCGGACGAGGCCACATAGAGGTCGGCGGTTTCGACCCACCACAGCGGGCGGAGGCCCAGGGCATCCACCGAGAAGACCATCTCGTCACCGGCACGGGCCGCGAGGGCGACGGGACCCTGGGCGTACGGCCCCCAGGCCTCGCGGTAGTGCACGTAGAGATCTTGCAGGTCGGCGGGGAGGCGGTGCACTTCGCCCAGGATTGGCGGGAAGGCGAACTCGACAGCCTCGACGAGGGAGAGTTGCTTCTCGAAGATGAGGCCCTCCAGCAGGCGGTTCAGGTCCTGCGAGTCGGACCCGTCCCGAGTGACAGGCAGGCCGAGCTGGCGGCACTGCTCGCGCAGTTGCGCGATGGTGTTGATCTCCCCGTTGTGGCCGAGGATGGCGAATGGCTGCACGCGACTGAACGTCGGGTACGTGTTGGTGGAATACCGGTTGTGTGCGATCACCCTCGACGCCCCGAACGACGGGTCCGCAAGTTCGGGGAAGAAGGCCGGCAGCACGGTGGGCTGGCCCAGCACCTTGTACACGCAGTCGTTGGCCGAGAATGACGCCACGTGGCACGTGAGGTCCCGCTCGATCGCCACCATCGCGCGGTAGCACTCGCGGGATGCGGTCGCGGCGTCGGCGGCGAGCAGGGCGAGCTGCCAGAACACCGGCGGGTTCTCGGCGGCCCGGGGCCCCAGCGCCGAGCGGTCGATGTCACCCTCCCGGCTGATCAGCACCTCGAATCCGTGGATGCGGGCGATGTCAATGAGACGCGGCAGCTCGGCGTCGGCCTCGGCGGCTCCTTCGAAGAAGACATGCGCGAGGGCGAAGCGGGGGTCATCCGCGAGTGCCGGGTCCAGTCCCTCTCCGCCGAGGCGTGTGGCCCACAGCGGCCGGGGGATGTCCAACTGGAGGCCGGAACCGTCGCCCTCCCCGTCCACACTGCCGGCGCGGTGCACCATCATCTCGAGCGCGAGCAGGGCCCGGTCGATGACGTCGCGCCTGCGCTCCCCGCTGCGGGTGGCGAAGGCCGCCAGAGCACAGGCGTCGTGCTCCACCAGCTCAGGGAGGCCGGGTGGAGGGGTCGTCGCAAACGGCGCAGGCGTCGTCGTCAAATGGGGCCTCATAGGTGGAGTTGATCGCACCGACGCGGGACCGGGCGTCGGCCAGCCGAACGGGTAGTGAAGCCGCCCGGACCCCCCCTGTCAACGGGCTGGATGCACGAGGCGGTGGGGGACAGTCGGCACCCGTATCCCCGCCACGTGCCGGTAGCATCGCCGCGCGTGACGGACGAGCCCCGCGACCCCGTGAGTGTCGAGCCCCGGTGCCGCTGGCATCCGGATCGCGAGACGCTCCTGTCGTGCTCCTCCTGCGGCACGCCGATGTGCCCCGATTGCGCCCACACGGCCGCGGTCGGGATCAAGTGCCGCGAGTGTGCAGGCCTCTCCAGCGCCCCCCGCACCCGACGGCCCGACCTCGCCCTGCGCACGGGTGGTGCCTCGCTGACAGTGGGGATCATCGGGCTCTGCGTGGCGATCGCCGTGATTTCCCTTGCCCAGGGCGTCACGCTCTCAGGTGCCAACACGGGCATCTCGCTCGATCTCGGGCTGTACGGGCCCTTCGTGCAGGACGGCCAGTGGTACCGCATCCTCACGTCGGGATTCGTCCACGCCGGAATCATCCACCTCCTCTTCGACATGATCGTGCTCTGGTGGCTCGGCGGCGCGCTGGAGCGTTACGCGGGCTCGTTGCGGTTCGGGGCGATCTACCTGGCCAGCCTCGTCTGGGGCGCGGCGGGGGCTTTGCTCCTCGCGCCGGATGCGCTCACCGTGGGCGCATCGGGAGGGGTCTACGGCCTCATGGCAGCGCTGCTGGTGCTTGAGCGCCAGCAGGGGATCGCACTCCTCGGGTCGGGTGTGGGCATCTTCCTCCTGCTCAATCTGGCGATCACCTTCGTCATCCCGGGCATCTCGATCGGGGGCCACCTCGGGGGGCTTGCCGGCGGCCTGCTCGCGGCCCTGGTCCTGTCGGGATTCGGGCGCGGGCACATGGCACACGGCCGTCTGGCGCCGGCGATCGTGGCGGGGATGACTGCGGTGATCGTGGGAGGGGTGGCCATGGCGGTGCTGGTGGCCTGATGGGGGCCCGCCCGGCGCGTACCTGCCGGGGTCAGATGCCGGTGGCGAGCAGGACGTGGGCCTGCTCGATGAGTGCCGCCGTGAGTGCGACCGCCGCATCGATATCGGTGGGGTGGCAGGCCTCGACGCTTGAGTGCACGTAGCGCGTGGGGATCGAGATGCACCCTGCGATCGCGCCACCACCCGCCATCTGCAGGCTGGCGGTGTCGGTGCCGCCCTTGTCCGACACATGCAACTGGTACGGGATGCCGCGCGCGCCGGCCAGATCCACAAGCAGGTCCACCAGCCCGCGGTGCCCGATCGCGCTTGCGTCCATCACGCGGATGGCGACGCCCTCGCCGAGCCGGGTGGACGGGCCGCTGGCGGGCGTGCCGGGCCCGTCGTCCGCGGGGCAGGTGTCAATCGCCACGGCGATGTCGGGGGCGATGCGGTGTGCGGCCGTGCGGGCCCCGCGCAGGCCGACCTCCTCCTGCGCCGTGGCGGTGGCATGCACCTCCATGCGCGACGGACCGGCCGCGGCCAGAGCCTGCAGCATCACGTAGATGCCCACGCGATCGTCGAGCGCCTTGCCCGTGATGAGGTCCCCGATCTGCGCGAGGTCCCGGACCCGGGTGGCGACGTCACCCTTGCGCACCATCTCACGCGCCCGGTCGGGCGCGAGCCCCAGGTCGATCGTGAGGTCCTGCATCGTGGGAGCCTTCCCCTGGGCGACTTCGTCGAGGAGGTGGACCGGGGTCGTGCCGATGACCCCGAGCAGGTCCTCGCGCCCGTGCACGAGAATCCGCTGGCCCACCAGCGTGCGGGCGTCCCAACCGCCGAGGGGGATGAACGACGCGAACCCCCGGTCGTCCACGTGCGTGATCATCAGCCCGATCTCGTCCATGTGTGCGGCGAGCATCAGGCGGCCCACCGCATCGCCCGGAGCAGCGCGGACGCCATCGACGCAGCCCATCGGCAGGTCGTCCACCCGGTCGGCCGTGCGCGCCAGATGCGTGCGGACGACGCTCCGGACCCGCTCTTCCGCACCGGGAGGCCCGGACACCTCGGCCAGTTCGCGGAGCAGCGCGATGTCCATCAGGTGCTTGCGCCCGCGGGCTCGTCCTTGAACGGGTCGCGGATGGCCCACAGGGCCATGTTCGCGGCGATGAGCGTGACGATCCCGGGGATCAGCCAGATGCCTCCGCAGGCGAGGAAGCCCCCGCAGGCACCGATGTAGAGCAGCGTGCTGCCGAGCGCCGGGGACCGGCGTACCACGATGGCCCCCCCGATGGTGATGAGGGCCATGAGGACCGCCACGGCGCCTGCCCCGCCGCCGGTGCGGTAGTCGAACGAGTAGAAGGCCCCCCCGAGCGAGAACGTGTCCAGAGCCACGAATGCGGCGACGACGGCGACGATCGCCCCGAGGCCCCCGACCACGGCGCAGACGAGCGGCAGCCGCCCCTGCAGCGAAGCGATGCGTGACGTGCTCATCCGCAATCCAGGACGAGTTTGCCGAAGTGCAGTCCGGCCTCCTCGCGCTCGTGGGCGGCGGCGGCATCAGCGAGCGGGCGCACGCTGTCGATGACGGGGACCCACGACTGGGTATCCACGGCCTCCAGCAGTTGCCGGAACTCGGCGGGGCTGCCCATCGTGGTACCCAGCAGGGACACCTGCCCCATCGTGACGGGTCGCACCATCATCTCGACCTTGCCGCCGCCCGTGCCGCCGAATACGACCACCCGTCCGCCGGGGGCACAGGCATCGATGCTCCCGGCCCAGGTGGATCCGACCGAATCCACCACCACGTCCACGCCCCCCCCGATGACCTCTTTCACGGCCGCGGGCCAGTCATCGCCGGCGGTCCGGTAGTTGATGCCCGCATCGGCACCGAGCGCCGCTGCCCTCTCCAACTTCTCGTCCGAGGAGGAGGTGACCACCACACGGCATCCGGCGGCCTTGGCGATGTGCAGTGCGAACGTCGCGACCCCTCCGCCAATGCCCAGAACGAGCACGGTCTCGCCGGGGTGCATCCGGGCCCGGGTGCTCAGGGCGCGCCAGGCGGTGAGGCCGGCCAGCGGGAGCGCCGCGGCCTCGTGCCACGACAGCCGCGCCGGCCGGGGGAAGACGTTCGCGGCCGGGATCACGATCTGCTCGGCATACGTGCCCTGGTCGGGCCCCCCGAGGATCCGGAACCCCGGCCCGGGGGCGCGCTGGTCGTCACCCCATGCCAGCGACGGCAGGATCACGACCTCGTCGCCCTCGGACACCCCGGTCACGCCCTGGCCGACCGCGCTGACGATCCCGGCGCCGTCCGAGCCCGGGGTGAGCGGGAGCGGAACTTTGGCCACGCCCTTGCGCACGAACACATCCCGCCGGTTCAGCGCGGCTGCCCGGAGCGTGACCACGACCTCACCGGGACCCGGCACGGGATCGGGGACCTGCTCGAGAATCAGGACCTCGGGGCCACCGGGCTCGCTCATCCGGATTGCCTGCATTCATCGCTCCTCGGGCTGGCGGGTGGACGCGCGGGAGGTTACCCCGCCACCGCCGTGATCAGCCGGACGGGCGGGTGGCGGCGAGCATCGGGCCGATGGTGACCACGGTGGCCCCGCCTGCGATCTGCAGCCTGCCGGCGATGGGGGTCACCACCACCACCGCCGGGGCCGGTACGGTGCGGGTGTGTCAACCCCCGCGCCCACGCCATCCCGCACCCTGGCGATCGTGCTCGTCGTCCTCACGGCCCTCGCGTTCGTCGGCATTCTGGTGGGCCTCGCGATCGGGCAACTGGTCGTGTCGGGCGGCGCGGCCCTGGCGCTGGTGGTCTTGTGGTTCGTACTCCGGGTCATGCAGAAGCGGGGGAGGGACTAGGTCCGGAGGTCCCCCGCGCGCACGATGCGCATGATCGCGACGGCGAGGGCGAGGAGCATCACGACCAGGCTGGCCAGACACCACGGGCAGATGGCCTCGATCAGGAACAACTCCGCGTACAGGAGCCACAGCGAGAAGAGCACACCACCCACCGAGGTGATGAGCCCGAGGAGGCGCCCCGCGAACCCCGGGAGGAGCGCGGACGCGAGCATGACGGCGTAGGTGATGAACCCCAGGTAGGACAGCGAGATCCCGAAGATCGCGGCGTACTCCGACGCCTGTACGGCGCCGCACCCACCCCCGATGACGCAGGCGGGTGCGCCGCCGGTGAGCCGCTCCCACGACAGATAGCCCGTGATGCCCAGGCCGAGTACGGCCAGCACGCCGTGCAGGACACGCAGGCGGCCCGCCGTGGGGATCAGCGCACCGCCTCGATCGCAGCCAGGATCTTCGCCAACTCCGACGCACCCGTGATGATCTCCGTGCCTCCGGGACCGTGGATCACGAAGGTCGGGGTGGCGGTCACGCCAGCCGCGACCGCCCGGTCGCTGGTCGCGAAGAGTGCGGTGCCGACGGCCGTGCCCGTGCGGGCGGTGTCCCACGTGGCCACATCGAGGCCGGGCGTCTCCGCGGCGAACGCGCGGAGCACATCGTCGGTGACCCACCCGGAGTTCTCCTTGCCCTGATTGGCGTAGAGGATCTCGGTGTATGTGAAGGCCAGATCCTGCTCTGCCGCCGCCGCGATGGCGATCGAGGCCGTGGACGAGTCGGACCCGAGGAACGTGAGGGGTTCGATGATGAGGCGCGCGGTGCCCGCCGTGACGGGGCCCGTGATGATGCCGGGGATGGTCGTCTCGCTGGCCGTCTGGCACACGGGGCACTGAGGATCAATGAACTCGCGCACGGTGACGGGGGCGTCTGCCTCGCCGATCGCGAAGCCCGACTGCGGGATGCCCTTGCCCAGGGCGACGGCAGCCGCCACTCCCTTGACCTCCGAGGCGGATACCTCGCTCCCGGAGTCGCCGCCCGAGACGCTGACGACGATGAGGGCCACCACGATGGCCACCACCGCGACAACGGCTCCTCCGGTCAACCAGCCTTTGCGTGACACGTGCGCGCTCCTCGGAGTGGGTTCACGGCCCCGCCAGACGGGACCGGGGAATCATCTCATGCATCAGGCGACGTCAAGTCCCATCTGGTCGCCGGGGCGTGACCCATCCATCGGCGGGGTGGTTGCCTCGGCCGTGATGGCGGCGTCCTGGGCCAGTTGGTCGGCCCGCTCGTTGAGTTCATGCCCCGCGTGGCCCCGCACGAGGCGCGGCGCCACACCCTCGTGGCGCGCCATCCCCGCGATCAGCCGTTCCCAGAGGTCGCGGTTCGCGACGGGCTTCCGTCCCGCCGTCTTCCATCCCCGCCCCTGCCATGCGCCCAGCCAGTCGTCGGTAATCGCCTTCGCGAGGTAGGTCGAGTCGGTGACGAGGTCCACGGTCGAGCCCGCGGGTGCCGCGGCCAGGCCTTCGATCGCGGCCATGAGTTCCATCCGGTTGTTCGTGCTCGGTACCTCGGCCCCGGTGACCACCATCTCGGAGCCGTCGGGGGCGATGATGATCGCGGCCCACCCACCGCGGGCGCTCTGGGTGCCATTGCCGGAGCAGGCGCCATCCGTGACGACGGTGACCGGGTGCTGGTGGCGGTGGGGCATCCCTGCGCAGGATAGACGTGGCCCCCGACCCACTCCGGGGCACCTGCGCGCGGAGACGGCCCCTAACGTCGCGCGCATGCCGTTGCTGGTGCTCCTCGTCGCCCTCATCCCGATCGTCATCAGCGACCTGCGTCGCCGCATCATCCCCGACGTCGTGGTGGTCCCTGCATCCATCGTCGCCATCGCAGCCGGGATCGCGAGCGGGCGCGGCCCGTGGTGGCACCCCATCGGATCGGCACTGCTGGTGGGCGGGGCTCTTCTGGGCCCGGCGCTGGTCCGCCCGGACGGGCTCGGGATGGGAGACGTCAAGGTGGCCGCGCTCATGGGCGCCGCTCTTGGTGCGGTCCCAGGGCTGCTGGCACTCCTCGCAGGCCTGCTTGTCGCAGCAGGGTGGGGCCTGGCGATGGCAGTCGCGCGGCACGTGCGCCCGGCGTCCATTGCGCTGCCGCTCGCCCCGTTTCTGGCGGCGGGTGTGGTGGCCGTCGTTCTTCCGATGGCCCTCGTGCATTCGGCGTGGTGAGTAGTCGTGCGTGGCACGCATGCGCGCGGGGCACTGCATGGGCTGCCGCCCGGCAACCACCACGTCCCGATCGTACGGGCAGTGGCGTGGGACGCCTGTGCGCACCTCCCCGGGCTTCCGCGGGCCCGGTCGGGGCGGGTCGGGTGGCAGGACGAGGTGGCGCGACCTCGCAGCGGTGCACCCTGCGGGGGCCGGTATGCTCCTCGCCGGATGGCGCTCACCTATCGAACAGCCGGCGAGTCGCACGGCCCTGCCCTGACGACGATCATCGAGGGCGTCCCGGCCGGGCTGCCGCTCACGCCCGAGGACATCGACACCGACCTGGCGCGCCGGCAACTCGGCTATGGGCGCGGGGGGCGGCAGAAGATCGAGACCGACCGCGTGCAGGTGACCGCCGGTATCCGACACGGGCGCACCCTGGGGAGCCCGGTCGCGCTGATGGTGATGAACCGGGACTTCGCCAACTGGTCCGAGGACAGGATGGCCATCTGGGAGCCCATCTCCGAGGTCAAGCCGATCACGCTGCCGCGACCCGGCCACGCCGATCTGGCGGGCATGCAGAAGTACGAGACCGACGACCTGCGCAACATCCTCGAGCGCGCCAGCGCCCGCGAGACGGCCGCGCGCGTGGCCGCGGGCGGCGTCGCCCGGGCTCTGCTGCGGCGCTATGGCATGGAGGTGCGCAGCCATGTCGTGCAGGTGGGGCCGGAGCAGGCGCCCGGACGCGATGATCTCGTGCTTGCCGACTTCGACGGCGTGGACGAGAGCCCGGTCCGTGCGCTGGACGACGATGCGTCCGGGCGGATGAAGGCGGCCATCAAGGCCGCCGGTCAGGACAGCGACACGCTCGGTGGCATCTTCGAGGTGTGGGTGTTCGACCCGCTCCCCGGCCTGGGCTCACATGTGAGTGGCGACGCCCGGCTCGACGGCAGGATCGGTCAGGCCATGCTGGGCATCCAGGCCATCAAGGGCGTGGAGATCGGCGCGGGTTTCGAACTCGGCCGCATCCGTGGCAGCGCGGCCCACGATGAGATCTTCTGGACCGAGGAGCGGGGCTACCACCGCCGCACGAACCGGTCGGGAGGTCTCGAAGGCGGGATGACCCATGGGGCCCCGCTGGTCGTGCGTGCGGTCATGAAGCCCATCGCGACACTCAGCCGCCCGCTGGCATCGGTGGACGTGCAGACCAAGGAGGCCACGTCGGCCTTCAAGGAGCGCTCGGACATCTGCGCGGTGCCGGCCGCGGCGGTCATCGGCGAGGCCGTCGTGGCGTTCGTTCTGGCCCAGGCCCTCATCGACAAGTTCGGCGGCGACTCCATCGTCTCCCTTGATGCCGCGGTGGATCGCTACCGCGCGGTTCTGGCGCGCTAGCCGTGGCCACGGAGCGCTGGGTTGCGCTCGCGGGCTACATGGGCGCGGGAAAGACGACGGTTGGCCGGATGACCGCCGACCTTCTGGCCGTGGAGTTCCTGGATGCCGACTCCCTGGTGGAGGCGCACGCGGGTCAGCCCATCCCCGAGGTCTTCGCGCAGCGGGGCGAGTTGTGGTTCCGTCGGGCGGAGGAGGATCTCATCCGCGAGAACCTGCACGCGGAACCGGGCGTGCTGGCACTGGGCGGCGGCGCGCTGGGGAGTCGCCGGACGCGCGAGGTGCTCGGTCGCACCGCCTGGGTGGCGTGGTTGCGCATTGACCCGGAACTGGCCTGGGACCGCGTGGGCGGCGAGCCCGGGCGCCCTCTGGCCCTTGACCGGGGGCGCTTCATCCGGCGCGCGGGCGAGCGTGAGCACGTGTACCGCGAGGCGGCCGACGTGATCCTCGATGCCTCGCGTCCGCCTGACCAGTTGGCGCGGATGCTCGCGGAGTGGGTGCAGGATGGCGGCCCGGACGAGGATCAGGCCGGGTGAGCACCGTGGCGCCCGAGCCCCTGCTCACCGCCATCATCGGCCCGCGGACCGTGCCGGTGCATCTGGGCCCCGGGGTGCTGGACCTCGTTGGCCCGCTGGTGGCATCAGCCGCCGCGGGCGACGGCGTGTTCGTGGTGGTGGACGACGGGATCGCCGAGGTCGGCGAGCGCGTCCAGGACTCGTGCCGGGACGCCGGGCTTCGGGTTGCGACCGCATCCGTCCCTGCGGGGGAGGCCTCAAAGAATCTGGGGGAGATGGAGCGTCTGGCACGTGCGGCGGCGCGCGCGGGAATCCACCGGCGTGATGCCGTGGTCGCCGTCGGTGGCGGAGTGGTGGGCGACCTCGCCGGGTACCTGGCCGCCTCGTATCAGCGCGGGGTGCGCCTTGTCCAGGTGCCCACCACCCTTCTTGCAATGGTGGACTCGTCGCTGGGCGGGAAGACCGGGGTGGACCTGCCGGAGGGCAAGAACTACGTCGGCGCCGTGTACCAGCCCGAGGCCGTGCTGATGGACACCGATGTGCTGTCCACCCTGCCGGCGCGCGAACTCGCCTGCGGCTTCGCCGAGATCGTGAAGTACGGGCTGCTCACGGGCGGCGCCCTGATGGAGACGGCGGAGGGGTGGCCCGGGTTGCCGGGCCCGGGTGCGGAACTTGCCGACCTGATCCGCCGATGCGCCCAGTGCAAGCTCGACGTCGTGGCTGGCGACGAGTTCGATCTGGGGCGCCGGGCCATCCTGAACCTCGGGCACACCGTCGGACATGGCATCGAGGCTGCGGCCGGGTACGACCTGTACCACCATGGCGAGGCCATTTCCCTGGGTCTGCTCGCGGCTCTCAGGATCAGTGAGCACGTTCTGGGCTTGGCGCCGGAATGGCGCGACCGCACCGCCGCCACGCTCCGGCGGCACGGCCTGCCCGTCGAGATGGACCCGTCGGTTGCCGTGGACGACGTGCTTGCCATGATGGCGCACGACAAGAAGGCCGACGGGCGCGCACTCAACATGGTGCTCGTGCGCGCCCCCGGGGACGTGCTGACCCACCAGGACCCCGACCCGGGCGTCGTCCGCGCCGCCGTGGAGGAACTGCTGCCATGACCACCATCGCGTTGCTGCACGGCCCCAACCTCAACATGCTGGGGCGGCGCCCGTCCCAGCACTACGGCACCCTCACCCTGCCCGCGCTGGAGGCGCAGGTGCGCGCGTGGGGGGCTGAGCGCGGCATGCGGGTCGGGGCGTTCCAGACCAACCATGAGGGCGCGTTCCTCGATCATGTGCACGGGCTGGCCGGGGCGGTGGACGGTGCGATCGTGAATCCCGGGGCCTGGACCCACTACCAGTACTCCATCCGTGATGCGCTCGAGGTGATGGGCGCACCATTCGTCGAGGTGCACCTGTCCGATGTGGAGGCGCGGGAGGAGTTCCGGAGGATCTCGGTGGTGCGCGACATCGCACTCGCGACCGTGATGGGCAAGGGTCCTGAGGGGTACCGCGAGGCCCTGGACATCCTGGGGGCGGAGATCGGCGTGTGAGCCTCGCCGTGCGGCAGGCGGGCGTCGGGGACATCCTGCAGGACGAGGACCTCGACGCCCTCATCGTCACCGATCTGCTCAACATCCGTTACCTGACCGGGTTCACGGGGTCGAACGGTGTGCTGGTGGTCACCTCGTCGGGGCGCGTGCTGCTGACCGACGCGCGGTACGCCGCGCAGGCGGGGGCGCAGGTGGTGGACACCGACGTGGTGATCGCCGGCCGCGACCTGATGGACCGGCTCGCCGACGTCGTGCCCCGCGGACGGGCTGGCATCGAGGTGGAACACGTCACCGTCGCCCGGCGCGACCGCCTTGCCGAGCGGCTGGCGGGCGTGGATCTGATGCCCACATCGGGCCTTGTGGAGGGGCTGCGCGTGGTGAAGGACGACGAGGAGTTGGACCTCATCCGTGAGGCCGCGCGCGTGGCCGACCTCGCGCTGGGGCGCCTCGTGTCCGAGGGTTTCGGCGGCCGCACCGAGGCGGCGACGGCGTGGGCACTGGAGGGGTGGATGCGGGACCTCGGTGCCGAGGGCACGGCGTTCGACATCATCGTGGCCGGCGGCACGCACGGAGCGCTTCCCCATGCGGTGCCCCGTGCCGTGCCCATACCCGGCGACACGCTTGTGGTGGTGGACATGGGTGCCCGCGTCGCGGGCTATGCGTCGGACTGCACGCGCACGCTCGCCACAGGTACTCTCCCGCCCGCGCTCGACGAGGCATACGCGGTGTGCCTCGAGGCGCAGCGTGCGGCCTTGGCGGCCTGCCGGTCCGGAACGCACTCGAAGGAGCTCGACTCGACGGCACGGAAGGTCATCGCGGATGCGGGACTGGGGGAATACTTCGGCCACGGGCTGGGGCACGGCGTGGGGCTGGAGATCCACGAGCGCCCGTGGCTTCGCGGGGAGGGCGGGGAGGTGCTCCGAACCGGCATGGTTGTGACCGTCGAACCGGGCATCTACCTGGAGGGGGTCGGCGGGGTGCGTATCGAGGACCTGGCGATCATCACCGACGACGGCTGTGAGGTGCTCACGCGCGTGCCCACCGACCTGACCATGACGACCACCTAGGAGCGGGCCGTGGGCGCCATCAGCACAAATGACCTGAGGAACGGCTGGGTCCTCGACATTGACGGCGATCTCGTGAGCGTTGTCTCCTTCCAGCACGTCAAGCCCGGCAAAGGCGGCGCGTTCGTGCGCACCAAGTTGAAGGGCCTCGCCAAGGGCAACGTGGTGGACCGGACCTTCCGGGCGGGCGAGAAGGTGGAGCGGGTGACCACCGAGACCCGGACCATGCAGATGCTGTACGAGGATGGCGACGGGCTCGTGTTCATGGACGGGGAGACCTTCGAGCAGGTGACGGTGCCGAGGGCCGCCATCGAGGCCGTGGACCTCCTCGCGCCCAACGCTGAGGTGCAGGTCCTCTTCGTCCGCGACGCCCCCTTCCGTGCCGACCTCCCGGTGACGGTGGAACTCGCGGTTGTGCGCACCGACCCGGGTGTGAAGGGGGATACCGTCTCGAACGTGATGAAGCCCGCCACTCTGGAGACCGGGGCCACGGTCAACGTGCCGCTGTTCGTCAACGAGGGTGAACGCATCAAGGTGGATACGCGAACGCGGGAGTATGTGAGCCGAGCATGAGTAACGACGTCCCCGGAACAGCCATCGGGCTGGTTGACGTCACCCTCCGCGACCTCGGCACGCCGCCATGGGGCTCGCGGATTGCGCCCGAGGATCTGGCCGTCGCCACCGCGGCGCTTGCACCCGTGGGTGCGCAGGTGATCGAGGCCATGGATCCCGCAGCAGCACGGGCCTGCATGGATGGTCGCACGGAAAGCCCGCTCGACCGCCTTCGCGTGGTCGCGCGTCACGCGGGGGGCGCCCCCCTGGGCATCGTGGTGACGGGCCGGGCGTTGTTCGGGGATGCGCCGCTTGGTCCGGGCGTGGCCGAGCGCCTCGTCGCCACCGCAGCCATCAGCGGGGCATCGCGGGTGCGTACATACGATGCGCTCAACGACCCCGAGACGCTGCGCGGCGTGGCGCTCGGCGCGCGCGAGGCCGGAATCGGGTTCGTGCCCACCCTCGTGCTGGGCCCCGTGCCCGATGCGGCCGACCCCCGATGGGTGGACGAGGCCCTCGCGCTCGCCGACCTGCCCGGCGCGACATCGCTCTGCATCTCGGATCTCGGCGGAAACCTCACCCCGGTGGCGATGGGGCGTCTGATTGCCAGCGTCGTCGCACGGTGCGCCCTGCCGGTAGAGGTGTCCCTCCGCGCCACGGGCGGCCTCGCGTCAATGTCCGCTCTCAGCGCTGCGCTGGCCGGTGCGCACGTGATCCACGCATCGGTGGGGGCGGTGGCGCTGGTCGCCGGGCGTCCGTCCGCCGAGGCGCTCTACGTGGCCCTCCACGGCGGAGAGCGCGAGTTCGATGTGGTTCTGTCGGCGCTCGAGGAGGCTGGGCGCGTTGTCTGGCCGCTGGTTGCTCCGGAGCGCGTGCGGCGCGCCGCGGAACTGGCCGGGGGACCGCAGTTGCAGTTGCCACCCGACCTCGCGGCGGGCCTGCTGGCACGCCTCGCACGCCAGGGGCTGGCTGGTCGCGCCCACGAGGCCGCCGACGAGTGCGCGGCGGTGTGTGCCGACCTCGGCGGCGTGACGTTCGCACCCCCCGTGGGCGAGCACATCGTCGCCCAGGCGGCGCGGCATGTGGTGGACGGCGTGCGCTGGCGCGAGACCACCCCCGCCATTGCCGATGTGGCTCTGGGCGCCGCCGGACGCGTGCGCGGGGCGGTGTCGGGGGATGCCCTCTCAGTTGCCCACGGGGCTACGGGTACCGGTGCCGCGCCGGACCTCGCGGCTGTGCTGGCCGCGGCGCCGTCGGACGTGTCGGAGGAGGACGCGATCCTCCTCGCCCAGTTCCCCGGGCCCGGGCGACGCCTCGTCGACCGACGTCGCTCGCTTGCCGCCGAGGAGGTCGGAGACGAGGGCCTTGCGATCGATCGCGCCCTCATCGAGACGCTGATCGAGGTGGTCGAGGGGTCGGGACAGTCGGAGGTGAGCGTCGAGATCGGCGGTGCGCGGGTGACGGTGCGCCCGGCAGTGGCCATCACGGGCCCGGCGAGCGGGGCCACGCCGGACCGGGTGGACGACGGGATTACCGTCAATAGCCCGATGGTCGGAACCTTCTACTCCGCGGCGAACCCTGATGCCGAGCCCTTCGTCGGGGTGGGCAACCGCGTGGTCCAGGGGCAGGTGCTGTGCATCATCGAGGCGATGAAGATCTTCAATGAAATCACGGCCGAGCGTGCTGGGACCATCACCGAGGTCAAGGTCCAGAACGCCGAGCCGGTGCAGTTCGGGCAGACCCTGTTCGTGCTTGCGCCGTGAAGTTGCTGGTTGCAAACCGCGGCGAGATCGCTGTGAGGATCATCCGGACCGCCCGCGAACTCGGAATCCCGACGGTGGCCGTTTACTCAACGGCCGATGCCCAGACCCCCGCGGTGGAGATGGCCGACGAGGCCGTGTGCATCGGGCCGCCGCCTGCGCGCGAGTCGTACCTCGACATGCGGAATGTGATCGGCGCAGCCGAGGTGACCGGATGCGACGCGGTGCACCCCGGCTACGGGTTCCTGTCGGAGAACCCCGCGTTCGCAACCGAGTGCGCCCGAAACGGCATCCGCTTCGTCGGACCTGCCCCCGAGGTGATGCAGCGGATGGGCGACAAGATCGAGGCGAAGCGCGCCGCTATCGCCGCTGGCCTGCCGGTCCTGGGCGGCTCGGATGGACCGGTGAGTGACATCGCTGTGGCCCGCGCGGCCGCCGTGGCCGCCGGGTACCCGGTACTGCTGAAGGCCTCGGCGGGTGGGGGCGGGAGGGGGATGCGGCGGGTTGAGGGCCCGGGGGACCTGGAGCGTGCGTTCGATGCCGCGGCTCAGGAGGCCCTCGCCGCGTTCGGGGACGGGTCGCTCTACGTCGAGAAGTTGCTTGAGGGCGCGCGGCATGTCGAGGTGCAGGTGGTGGTGGACGGTCTCGGCGGCGTGCTGATCGCGGGTGACCGGGAGTGCTCCATCCAGCGCCGTCACCAGAAGGTGGTGGAGGAGGGCCCGGCCCCCAACCTTCTGGACTCAACGCGTGAGGGTCTCCACTCGGCGGCCGAGCGGGCCTGCCGGGACTGGGGCTACACGTCTGCCGGCACGCTGGAGTTCTTGGTGGACGCCCGCGGAGACTTCTACTTCCTCGAACTCAACGCGCGCCTTCAGGTGGAGCATCCGGTGACGGAACTGGTGAGTGGCTTGGATCTCGTTGCAGAGCAACTGCGGATCGCCGACGGCCAGGTCCTGTCGCGCACGGGACGCATCGAGGCCAACGGGCATGCCATCGAGTGCCGCATCAACGCCGAGGACCCGGCCTTCGATTTCCGCCCGGCCGCAGGGCGGCTGGGGACGTTCCACCTCGCGGCCGGTCCCGGTGTCCGCGTGGACACCTTCTGCCGCACGGGCGCGTACGTGCCGCCGTACTACGACTCCCTCATCGCGAAGATGTGTGTCTGGGCACCCGATCGCGATCGTGCGGTTGCCCGGATGCGGCGTGCCCTCTCCGAGAGCACCGTTGAGGGGGTTCCGACCACACTGCCGCTGCTCGAGGAGATCTCACGCGACGAGGTATTCCGGTCGGGCCGCTACACGACGGCCTTTCTGTCGGAGCGCACCGCCCACCTCCCGTCGCTGGGCGGGGGCGGCGGACGATGACGGCTTCCGGTATCTCCCGTCGTGAGGCGCGGCGTCAGGCGGTGATCCTCCTGTACCAGAGGGACGTCACAGGGCTGCCGGTTCCCGAGTTGGTGGAGAACGCGCTTCGGGCCGGCGAGCATGCCGACGACCCGTTCACCGGGGAACTGGTGGACGGCGTGGAGGCCGACCGCGCCGCACTGGACGCACGGATCACCGAGGCGGCCACCGGGTGGAGCGCCGAGCGGATCGCGCCGCTCGAACGCAACATCCTGCGGGTCGCGATCCTTGAGATCTCCGCCGGCGACGTGCCGGTCCCCGTCGCCATCGACGAGGCGATCGAGATGGCGAAGAAGTGGTGCGCAGCCGAAGCACCGGCGTTTGTGAACGGGGTGCTGGGTCGCGTGGCGCGCGAGGCTCCGGAGGCGGCGGCGTGACGCCGCGCGAGGAACTTGAGGCGGCAACCCGGCGTCTGGAGGATCTGGCGCGGCGCATCTCCGACGCGGTCGGCAGGCCGGCGACCGAAGTGGAGGCACTGGCGCGCCAGGCGGCCGATCTGTCCGCCGCCGTGGTGGACATCATCCCACGCGCCATCGCCGAGGCGGAGTCGGTGTCCAGGGCCGACGTTCCGCGGATCGGTGATCCGGCTGGGTCCTCTCCCAGGCCGGCTGGGCGCTCGGAGGACACACCCGCCGGGATGCTCTGACCGCGCTCACGTGCGGTGGGTGCCGCCGGGGAACGGGGGGCGTGTTCGACTTCCGGGGATGGTCCCCGGTCCCTGCGTTGGGCCCTGGCCGCCCTCCCGGATGGGATACGGGCGCCTCGTGGGATGCGCGTTGCCATCCGGGGCACCCGGGGCGGTGGTCCGGATGTGTGCCCGGCATTTCCGCCACCGCGGCGCCCCTGGGAGGCAAATGGGTCCCCATGCGGTGGACGGGGGGATCCGGCCGGATGTGCGGTTGACGACTCTGCCGGACGGCCGCCGATGTGCCGGTGCGGCCCTTCCCGGGGGAGCCGCGTCCGGGACGGCGGAGGACCCGCGGCGGATACACCCGGTCCCGGGAGGGGTCCCGAACAGGCATCTCGTGCCGTCCGGGTGGTCGGACCACGTGATCAGAGGGGGCGAGGTGACCGGTGGTACCGTCCGCGAATGCGTTCCCTCGGATCGCGCCATAATGGCGCCGGGCACGGCGGTCCCCCACATGGAATACGCACGGGACAACGGCACGCGATGAGGGCCATCCGGCTGATCCCCGTACCGGTGCTCCTCGTGCTGTGCGTGCTGGCGGGAGATGCGAGCGCCCTCACATGGCCGGTCCCGGTCAATGTGGGGGCGGCCGCGAACGACGCCACCTCGATTTACGGACCCCCTTCGGTCGCGATCAACGCATCCGGCCGGGGCTGGATTCTGTGGTCCAACGGCGGCCCAGTCCACGCGGCGCGGGTGGCGGGCGGGGTTCCGGCGTCGGGCGAGGTTCTGGACAGCTTTCAATGCTCCGTCCGCCGGGGTCATTCGGTGGCCATCAACCCGACGGGGAATGCGCTTGCCGCGTGGGGGTGCAGCTTCGGACCAACGCAGACGGTCAGGCGTCGGTCGGTATCGGCCGAAGGACAGTGGGGGACGCAGGTCAGCACCAGCGCCGATGTGTTCGACGCGCCAGCGTCGCACGAGGTGGGCGTCGGCGTGACGGACGCAGGCAGCGGGCTCGTCACGTCTTTCGTGCAAGGCAGTGACACCGTCACCAGAGGATTCTGGTCGTCTGTCTACACGACGACGCTCGGCTGGTCTGCGTTGGTGGCGTACACCCCGACGACGTGGTCGAGAGTCCCGAGTGACCAGTCATCGAACGCCTCGTGGGCGTTCGCGCCGACCGGCCGGGCCATCTCGGCGGCCTTCCACTCCAGTGGTGGAGGGTCCGCTTTCGCGATTGCGCTGAGCACCTGGAACGGCACCGTGTGGACCAACGCAGATCCGTTCGCCAACGGCGTGCACATGGGTGACGTCACATCCATCGCAACCGGCCTGAATGCATCCACGACCAGTCCGGTCGGTTTTGTGGTGTGGAACCGTAACGATGCCTACACCGTCGCCGGCACCGACACGCTCCTGACCTACCGCCGCTGGGACGGAACCGCGTGGGGCACGGCTGCGGCCTTCCCCAGCACCGTCACCGGGGCTACCCCCGTCACTCCCACTGTTCCCCCCTCGATGATCAACGTCAAGGTGGCCAACGACGGCACCGCGCTGGCGGTGTGGAAGCAGACGAACACCGACGTCCGTATCGTCTGGTCGCGGTGGGACGGCAGTGCATGGAGTCCAGCCGCCTTCCTCGATGATGCGGGGGGGAGCGACCGTCCCCAGGTGGCCATGTCGCGCATTGATGGCCGTGCCATCGTGGTCTATCAGCACACCGTGGGCGGGGTCCAGCAGGTGCAGGTGCGCACGCTCACCCCGGGTGCGACCACGTGGAGCGCCCCCGACACGCTCTCGCAATCCGCCGGGGTCTCATCCCTCTACCCGGCCGTCGCGATGGACGACAGCGGCGAGGCGCTCGTGGCCTGGGCCGAGCCGGTGTCGGGCGCCCTCAGGATGTTTGCCAATACGGCGGACGTGCCCGGTGTGCCGCCCCCCACCTGGACCCCGCCCGGGACCCTCACCGGAGCAGGTGCCCTGTCGTTCGGTCTGGACTTCTCGACGCCCGTCACGGGCATCGCGGCCGCGGATTTCTCGAACACCGGCACGGCTACCGGCTGTGCCATTACACCGAGCGCGGCATCGGGCAGCACGATCACCGTCACCGTCACCGGCTGCTCGGAGGGCACCCTGATCCTGACCCTCGGCGCAGGGAATGTGACCGGCCCCGCGAGCAGCGCCCAACCGGCCACGCAGTCGGCCGCCCCCACCGTGACGATTGACCGCACCGCCCCCTCGGTCGCCTCCTTCACGACCTCCTCGTCAGCACACACGAATGCGACCAGCATCCCCTACCTGCTGACGCTCTCGGAGGAGGTCACGGGCATCGGGACGTCGGGCTTCTCCAATGCCGGAACCGCCGCCGGATGCACCTTCGCCCCCGGCAATGATGCGGGCACCAGTCGCACCGTCACCATCACCGGCTGTTCGGACGGCACCCTCATCCCGCGTCTGGGGGTCGGGGCGGCTGGCGACCTCGTGGGGAACACGTCCACCGCCGCCTCAGACGGACCCACCGTGACGATTGACCGCACCGCCCCCTCGGTCGCCTCCTTCACGACCAGATCGGCATTGCGCACCAACATGGCGAGCATCTCCTTCCTGCTGACGCTCTCCGAGCCGGTCACGGGCATCGAGGCCCTGGACTTCTCGGGTGCGGGTACCGCCACCGGCTGCATCTTCCACCCGGGCGCGGGATCGGGCAGCACCTTCACCCTCACGGTCACCGGCTGTTCGGAGGGCACCATCATCCCGCGCCTGGTGGTCGGGGCGGCCAGCGACATGGCGGGAAACGGCGGTCCCATCACCCGCACAGACGGCCCCACCGTGACCAGAACCGGTCCCACACCAGAGCCCCCGGCGTCGCCGGGGACTCTGGTGGGCGTGAGCATTGACGCCGATGCGGTGTACACCACCACGGGCACGGTGCGCCTGACGGTGGTGTGGCCACGCGGCAGCCGGGCGATGCTGATCTCCAACGACCGTGGCTTCACCTCCCCGGTACGCGTGGATCTGACGGCGGGGATGCCCCCCGTCCCATGGACGCTCGACCCGGTACGCCGCTACAGCGCCCCGCGCACGGTCTATGTGCGCTTCTCCGGCGACGGGATCGACCCCGCACGGACCGTCACCGACGCCATCACCTTCGACCCCGTGGCCCCATCGGTGACGATCTCACCGCTGGCATCAGAGGCGAGTCGGCCCCCGGGGCCCTATGCGTTACGGATCACCGCGCGTGATGGCCAATCGGGGCTCGCCGGTGTGCAGGTGTCCACATCGGCCCGCCGCCCGCCCGACGGTCCTCCCCGCCGTGCCACGCACACCGTCACCGGGCGACGGCAGGTCGTGACCGTGCAGTCGCCCGCCCGCCCCCGGTGGGTGCGCGTGAGCGACCGGGCGGGCAACTGGAGTCCCTGGAAGCCCGTGCGCATACGGCCGCCGGAGCGCCAGGCCCCCCGGGCGGGAGCCCCGGGAGGTGGCACCCGGGGAATGCGGGTGATGGCGGGGCACCGGGTGGGGTGATGCCGTCACCCCTGTCGCGGTTCGGCACCGCGGGGGCTGGACGGGCGGATCCGGCCACTTCGCGTCCACCGTGGACCCGGGACGGTAGGCGGAGGGCAGAGACGTCGTCGGGGTCGCCAGCCATCCGTGCGAGGGACCGCGTCGGTCGAGCGCGGCCGGCGGCCTGTTACATTCGGCGCTGTGATGCTGGGGATCAGAGGACCCGGTCCGGTGGTGCAGATGGCGCGGGTCGCCCCGGGATGTGGGCAGGTCAGTGCCGGGTGCAGGGGGTAGGGCAGTGGCCGAGGAGACGGCGGGTACCCGCGCTGGAGGGCAGGGAACCGGGGTCGAAGGGGACCTCGCCGTCCGGTATCCGCTCCTTGCCGGCCTCGACGGGCCGGCGTCCCTGCACGGCATGGACGACGCCGAGTTGCGGATCCTCGCCGCCGAGATGCGCCGGGCGATAATCGACACGGTGTCGCGCACGGGCGGGCATCTGGGATCGAGTCTCGGCACGGTGGAACTCAGCATCGCCCTGCACGCCGAACTGCACTCACCGCGTGACCGCATACTGTGGGATGTGGGCCATCAGGCCTACGGGCACAAACTGCTCACGGGTCGGCTGGGCGACTTCGCGACGCTGCGCCAGCACGAGGGCCTGTCGGGCTTCCTGCGCCGCGAGGAGAGTGAGCACGACGTCATGGGCGCGGGCCATGCGAGCACCAGCATCTCCTACGCCGTGGGTCTGGCCGAGGCGATGCGGGTGACCGGCCGCCGCGACCGCCGCGTCGTCGCAGTCATCGGTGACGGGGCCATGACCGGCGGCATGGCCTATGAGGCGATGAACCATGCGGGCCATCTGGGGTCGCCAATCACCGTCGTGCTCAACGACAACGGCATGAGCATCTCCCAGAACGTCGGGGCGGTGGCCGGCGCGCTCCAGAAGGCCCGCCTCGACCCCATGCTCGTGAGGGTTCGCAACGAGATCGAGAGAGGGCTGGCCCGGATCCCGGGAATGCACGATCTGGGCCACTCACTCTCCAACGCGACGAAGGCCCTGTTCGTCCCGGGGCAGCTCTTCGAGGCGCTCGGCTTCGCCTATCTGGGGCCGATCGACGGGCATGACATCCGTGCGATCCGCAGGGCCCTGCACGTGACTGCGGTAAGCGACCGTCCGGTGCTGCTGCATGTGCACACCGACAAGGGGCGTGGCTACGGCCCGGCCGAGGAGGATGGCGAGGCCATGCACGGCTCCGGGCCGTTCGCCGTGGACAGCGGACGCGCGGCCAGACCCTCCGCGCCGGCCCCGCCGGCCTACACCGAGGTGTTCGGCCGGGCCCTGATGCGCGAGGCGGAGGCGGACCCGAGGGTGGTCGGCATCACCGCGGCAATGGTGAAGGGCACCGGCATGAACCACATGCTGGAGCGCTTTCCCGAGCGCACATACGACGTGGGCATCGCAGAACAGCATGGCGTCGTCTTCGCCGGGGGCCTCTCCATTGCGGGGTACCGGCCGGTGTGTGCCATCTATTCGACGTTCCTGCAGCGCGCCTTCGACCCGATCATCCACGACATCGCGCTCCAGGGGCTGCCGGTCGTGTTCGCGATCGACCGGGGGGGACTTGTGGGCGACGATGGACCCACCCACCACGGGGTGTTCGACATCGCCTACCTGCGCGCGGTTCCGGGCATGGTCGTGATGGCGCCGATGGATGAGGCTGAACTGGTGCACATGCTCCACACGGCCCTTCGCATAGAGGGGCCGTCCGCCCTCAGGTATCCGCGCGGCACGGGCACGGGCGTCCCGCTGCCCGCTCACCCCGAGGTCCTCGAGGTGGGGACCGGGGTGGTCCTGGAGGAGGGATCCCGCGTGGCCCTCGTGGGGTACGGGTACGGCGTGCAGGTGGCGCTCGATGCCGCGGGCATCGTGTCGGAGTCGCTGGGTGTCCGTCCGACGGTCGTGAACGCGCGCTTCGCAAAGCCGCTCGACACGCGGCTGCTCGATGACCTCGCGCGCACCCACGAGGTCATCGTGACCATCGAGGACCACGTCCTCGATGGCGGATTCGGAAGCGCTGTGCTCGAGGCCATCGGCACCGGACCCGCGCGGGTGGTCCGTGTCGGGATCCCCGACACGTTCATCCAGCACGGGCGGCGGGACGTGCTGCTCGCGGAGGCCGGTGTCACGCCGTCGGCGGTCGCACAGGCGGCACTCCGCGCTCTGGGCGCGCACGCGGCGCACTGACGCCTGCCCTCCGGCCCAACGGCCCCCGGCACGCTCGGCGCGCGCGGCTAGCATCCGGGCCGTGCCCCGGATGCGACTCGACGCGGCGCTTGTGGAACGTGGCCTCTTCCCGTCCCGCGCCCGCGCTCAGGCGGCGGTGATGGCCGGCCGCGTGCGCGTGGACGGACGATCCGACGTGAAGCCCGGCCTGCAGGTGGGCCCGGACGCCGCCCTCGCGGTGGACGCGGGCCCGCGATTTGCCTCCCGTGGCGGCCTGAAACTTGACTATGCCCTCGATCACCTTGAGGAGGACGTCGCGGGATGCCATGCGATCGACGTCGGTGCATCGACGGGTGGCTTCACCGATGTCCTGCTCGGGAGGGGCGCGGTCGGTGTCGTCGCCGTGGACGTCGGCTACGGCCAGCTGGCCTGGGACCTGCGCGAGGATGCCCGGGTGCACGTGCTCGACCGCACCAACGCCCGGTCGCTGGTCCCCGACCTCCTCCCCTATGTACCCGACCTCAGCGTGATGGATGTGTCGTTCATCTCGTCCTGTCTCGTGTGGCCAGCGGTGGCGCGGTGCCTCTCTCCCGCGTACCGTGCCCTCGTGATGGTCAAGCCGCAGTTCGAGGTGGGCAGGGGGAATGTGGGCTCCGGGGGCGTGGTGCGCGACCCGGCGCTCCGCCGTGAGGCCGTGCTCGGCGTGGCACGGTGCATCGAGGAGACGGGCGGGCGGATCAGTGGCGCCGTGGACAGCGGCACCCCGGGGCCGAAGGGCAACCGTGAGGTCTTCCTCCTCGCGTACGGGCCGGGGCGGCCCGATCCCGGGGCCGATGTCGACGCCCTGGTCGCTGCGGCCGTGGCAGCGGGTGCCGCGTGACGCCCCCACACCAACCCATCAGTGAGGAGGCCGGTGTGCGTGCCGAGCGCGTGCTCATCCTCACCCATGGCGCGCCGGAGGTCACGGAGGGCGTCATGCCGACCCTGCTGTCGATTCTCGACGCACGGGGGGTCGAGGCAGCGGCCACGCGGGAGGAGGCCACCAAGCATCCCGCACTGGCAGAGAGGTCGGTCATCGAGCCGACCGACCTCCGCGCCGGCGGAGTGGATCTGGTTCTGGTGCTCGGCGGCGATGGAAGCATGCTGCGCGCGCTCTCGCGCGAGGCCACCACCGGGGCACCGGTGCTCGGCGTCAACTACGGGCGCGTCGGCTTCCTCGCCAGCATTGAGCAGTCCGATCTCGAGCGCGGGCTCGGGCGGGCGCTTGACGGTGACTACGTCACGCTCGGGCTGCCGTCGCTGAGGGCGGAGTGGAGCGAGGGGACACTGCAGGCGGTGAATGATCTGGCGTTCCTGCGTGGCGGCGAGTCGCGACTGGCCGACCTGTCCTACTCGGTCTCCGGCGAGCCAGTGGCCACTGTGCGCTGCGACGGCCTCATCTGTTCAACCCCGGTGGGCTCGACCGCCTACAACCTCGCCGCGGGTGGCCCGACGGTGTCATGGAACGTCAAGGGCTTCGTCCTCTCGTTCATTGCGGCGCACCACCTCGACACCCGCCCGCTCGTCCTGGCCGCGGGCGAGCGGCTGACGGTTACCAACTCGGCAATCGTCGGTGACTGCGACGTCCTCGCTGACGGCGTGCGGATCGCCGCGCTGCCCCCGGGCCGATCGATCACCGTGGGACTTGGCGGTGAGGAGGTCCATCTCGCGATCTTCCCCGAGTCGTCGTTCTTCCGCCGGTACCGGGAGAAGTTCGGCCGTCGATGAGCCCGGCGGCGGTGCCGGCGTGATCCGGGAGATCGAGATCCGCGACCTCGTTGTGATCGAGAGGGCGCACATCGAGCCGGTGGCCGGCCTGACCGCCATCACGGGCGAGACCGGTGCGGGCAAGACGGTTGTGGCTCAGGCCCTCGGGCTGCTCGCGGGCGGGCAGGCCGACCCCAGGGCCGTGAGGCCCGGGGCGAAGCACGCCCTTGTGCAGGCCACGATCGCCGTGCCGGATGGGTTCTGGGATTCACTCGACGAGGACGACCCCGCGCTTCAGGTGCGGGATCTCGCGGAGGATGAGGGGGAGGTGGTGGTGGCCCGCCGGGTGCCGGCAGAGGGCCGGGCCCGCGCTCTGGTGGACGGTCAGGTGGCATCACGCGAGGGGGTCGCCGCGTTCGTGGGGGCACTCGTCAGGTTCTCGGGGCAGCAGGAGCAGCGGCGCCTGGTGGGCCCGGCTGCCCAGTTGGCGATCCTCGACGCCTTCGCCGGGCCGGCGGCGGTGGCGCTGGCAGCGCGCGTCGCCGGTCTGCGTCGGAGCCTCGCGGCTCTGACGCGGCGGGCCGATGAGGCACGGCACCGTCGTGAGGCCGCCGAGCGGGAGCGCGAGACCCTCGAGACCCTCGTGGCAGCCGTGGACGAAGTGGCCCCGGACCCCGGCGAGGAGGAGGCCCTGCGCGCCGAACGGGGTCGCCTGATGCACGCGGGGAGGCTGGCCGAGGCCGCAGCGACCGCCATCGGCCTGCTTGATGCGGGCGATGATGACGGCGCGCTCACTGCCGCCGGTCGTGCCCTCAGGGCCATCGAGCAGGCCCTCGATCTCGATCCGTCCCTCGTGCGGGTGCGCGACGATCTGGCAGCCGGTGAGGCCTCTCTCCAGGAGGCCCTCATCGGCGTGCGGCGCTACGCCGAGGACCTCGGTGCCGAGCCCGGCCGGCTGGACTGGGTGGAGGGCCGCCTCGATCGCTACGAGGCCCTGTCACGCCGGTACGGACCCGGCACCGCTGCCGTGCTCGTGCGGGCAGCGGATGCCCGGGTCGCGCTCGGGACGCTGGCCGCGGGTGAGGCCGGCGACGAGCGGATCGCCGCTGAGCGCGCGGCGGTGCTGACAGAGGGACGTTCCGCGGCAGGAGACCTCCGCCGCCTCCGCGCGGATGCCGCACCACGGCTGGCGACCCGGGTGCAGGCCGAACTCCGGGATCTTGCGATGCCCGGGGCGACGCTGCGCGTGGACGTCGCGGTCGAGGACGGCGAGGTGCCGCAGGATCGCGTGTCGCTGGTGCTGCGGGCGAATCCGGGACTTCCCGAGGCTCCTCTGGCGGAGGCGGCATCGGGCGGGGAGCTCTCGCGCGTGCTCCTGGCCCTGCACTCGGTGGCGGCATCGGCCGAGCCCGGGGTGGCGTGGGTGTTCGACGAGGTGGACGCCGGCATCGGCGGGGTGACGGCGGGGGTGGTGGGTGCACGCCTGGCGTCGCTGGCACTGGGCCGGCAGGTGGTGGTGATCACCCATCTCCCACAGGTGGCAGCCGCAGCGGACCGCCACTACCGCCTGGTGAAGGGGGTGGCGGCCGACGGCCGGGCCATCACGACCATCGAGGCCGTGCAGGGCGAGGATCTGGTGGACGAAATCTGCCGCATGCTCGGCGCGCCACCCGGGGATGTGGCGGCGCGGGCGCACGCCGGGGAACTGCTCGCGCGCGGCGCATCGTGAACGGGGGCACGCGCCGCGCCGCGGGGTATGCTGACCTCCCGTACGGCGGTACGGGTCGGGGAGGCCACGCGGTGAGTGAGCACGGTGAGCACTACGTCTTCGTGACCGGAGGCGTGGTATCCGGCCTCGGAAAGGGCATCACGGCGGCGTCGCTCGGCACGCTGCTGAAGGCGCGCGGGTACAAGGTGTCGCTGCAGAAGTGCGACCCGTATCTCAACGTGGACCCGGGCACCATGAGCCCGTTCCAGCACGGCGAGGTTTTCGTCACGGAGGACGGGGCCGAGACCGACCTCGACCTCGGGCACTACGAACGCTTCACCGACGAGGCGCTCACGCGCACGTCCAACATCACCACGGGATCGGTGTACGACGCCGTCATCCGCCGCGAGCGCCGGGGCGACTTCCTCGGTGCGACCGTGCAGGTGATCCCGCACATCACGAACGAGATCAAGAGCCGTATCCGGCAGGCCGCCACCTCGTCGAACGCAGATGTGGTCATCGTCGAGATCGGGGGCACCGTCGGCGACATCGAGTCGCTCCCCTTCCTCGAGGCCATCCGGCAGATGCGCAATGACGTGGGCCGCGACAAGGTCGCCTTCGTGCACGTCACGCTGGTGCCGTTCCTGGGGGTCGCGGGCGAACTCAAGACCAAGACCACCCAGCACTCGGTCAACGAACTCCGCGGAATCGGCATCGAGCCCGACGTGCTGGTGCTGCGATCGGACCGGCCCCTCGACGCCGGCATACGCGAGAAGATCGCCCTGTTCGGTGGTATCCCGCCCGAAGCCGTCATCTCGGCCGAGGACTCCGACGACATCTACAAGATCCCGATCGCCATGGAGGCCGAAGGGCTCGACCGCGTGGTGTGCAAGCGGCTCGGTCTGCCGTTGCGTGAGATTGACCTCGCCGACTGGCGCGCCGTGGTGGCGCGTCTGGGTGCCACCCATGGAACGGTCCGCATCGCGCTGGTGGGGAAGTACGTGCAACTGCACGATGCCTACCTGTCGGTGGCCGAGGCGCTGAAGCACGCGGGGCTCGTCCACGGCGTGGAGGTGGACATCGACTGGGTGGATGCCGACGCGCACGACCTCTCCGACCATATCCGGGCGGCGGATGGGGTGCTGGTGCCCGGCGGCTTCGGGGGCCGGGGTGTGGAGGGCAAGATCGAGGCGGCACGTATCGCCCGCGAGGAGGGTATCCCGTACCTCGGCATCTGCCTCGGGATGCAGGTCGCCGTCATCGAGTTCGCCCGGCACGTATGCGGGATGGAGGGCGCCAACTCGACCGAGTTCGATCTGGAGACGCCGTATCCGGTGATCGACCTCCTGCCCGAGCAGCGCCAGATCGAGGAGCGCGGGGGCACGATGCGCCTGGGGGCCGACCCGGTGGCGCTGATGCCCGGCACGATCGTGCGGGGGCTCTACGGAGACGTCGAGTCCATCCAGGAGCGCCATCGCCACCGGTACGAGGTGAATCCCGCCCTCCGGTCGCAACTCGAGGCCCGAGGCCTGGTGACCTGCGGCCGCTCGCCCGACGGGCGCCTCGTCGAGTGCATCGAACTGCCGGACCACCCGTTCTTCGTGGCCAGCCAGTACCACCCCGAGTTCAAGAGCAGGCCCACCCGTCCGCAGCCCCTCTTCGCTGCCTTCGTCGGCGCATGCGCCGTGCGGGCCGGGGCGGGGGGCGGGGGAGAGGTCGCCACCGCCTCGCACGCGGCGTGACCGCTGCCGGAGGCGGGTCGCTGCCGGAGGCGGCGCGCCTGTGCGCGCGGTTGTGTGAGATCCCCTCGCCGTCCGGTGAGGAGGGGCGCATGGCCGATGCCGTCCTCGTCGAGTTGGCGCGCATGGGTGCCGAGATCACCCAGGATGACGCAGCCACGGCGCTGCCCGGTGCGGGGTGCAACAACATCGTCGCCCGCTTCGCCCCCACCACCGAGGGCGTGCCGGTGATGTTCTGCGCCCACCTCGACACCGTCCCGGTGCGGGGGCCGATCGAGGTGGTCCGGGAGGGGGGCTACCTCACCAACCGGCATGCGGCCATTCTCGGCGGCGACGACAAGGCCGCCGTCGCGGCAATGCTGCATGCCGTGGACCGTGTGGTGCACGAGGGCATCCCGCACGCGGGGATCGAGCTCCTCTTCACGCCGTGCGAGGAAGTGGGGCTGCGTGGCGCTGCCCATTTCGACCCATCCGTCCTCCGGGCGGACGTCGGCTTCGCCTACGACCACACGGGCAGCATCGGTGGGATCGTCATGGCCGCGCCGACACAGACGGACATGCTGGTCACCATGCGCGGTGTTGCCGCCCACGCCGGCATCCAGCCCGAGGCGGGCCGCAGCGCCATCACCGCGGCCTCCCGTGCGATCGCCGCCATGCCTCTCGGGCGTATTGACGAGGCGACCACCGCCAACATCGGCACCATCAGAGGTGGCTCTGCCACCAACGTGGTGGCAGAGGAGTGCGTGATCACCGCGGAGTGCCGGTCGCGTGAGCCCGGCGCCCTGGACCGCCAGTTGACCGCGATGCTCGATGCCTTCACCTGGGCGGGTACCGAGTGCGAATGCGATGTGGAGATCTCCGTGCGGGATCACTTCACCGGGTATGCGCTGGACGAGGATGCCCCGCAGGTGACGATGGCCGTCCAGGCGATGGGGGACTGCGGGATCACGCCCCGCTTCGTGGCCTCGGGCGGCGGATCAGATGTGAACGCCCTGCTGCTGCGTGGGTTCCCGGCGGTGAACCTCTGCAACGCGATGGTCGATGTTCATACCCCGGACGAACGGATCGCGATCGCGGACATCGAGGTCATGGTGGATCTGACCCTGGCGATCATCGCCCGCGCCCGCGGCGCGCGGTGAGCGGTTCCCCCGACGGCCGCCACTCCATCGAGGGGCTGGTCGTCGAGTCCGGGGAGTCCGTCTTCGCGGGCGAGGTCGTGGGGCTGTCGGTGGTCCGCTTCCGTCGGCCCAGCGGCCTGCGGGTGCGACGGGAGGTCATCGCCCATCCCGGCGCGGTGGTGCTGGTGCCGGTCGAGGGCGACCACGTGCTCATGGTGCGCCAGCCCCGCGAGGCGGTGGGGGAGTACCTGCTCGAACTCCCCGCCGGGACGATGGACATGCCGGGCGAACCGCCCCGGGAGTGCGTGCGCCGGGAGCTCGCGGAGGAGGTGGGCAGGGCCGCTGGCTCGCTCGAGGACTGCGGGGGGGTTCGACACCGCACCCGCGATCCTCGGGGAATACATCCAGTGCTTCCTCGCCACCGACCTCACCCCGGCTCCGCACCGGGCGATCCCCGAGGAGGAGATCGAGGTGGTGCCGACGCCGCGTGCGGACCTGGACGCCCTCATCGTCGAGGTCCATGACGCCACGTCGCTCATCGGCCTCCTGCGGCTCCGTCAGTACCTCCGCACGCGGTGATGGGGCATCGCCTCAGCGCACGATGCTGAGTGTGATCCCGTCGCCCACGGGGAGCACCGTTGTCAGCATCCCTGAGTGGGCGACCGCCCGCTCCGCGAAGCCCCGGAGCACGGCCGCCTGCGCATCGTCGCCGCCTGCGCCGAAGACGTTGTCGGCCACGATGACCCCGCCCGGGCGCACGAGTCGCGCGCACGCGTCCAGATAGGCCGGGTAGGTCGTCTTGTCGGCGTCAATGTAGGCAAGGTCGTACCCGGGCGCCAACGCAGGGAGGGTGTCAAGGGCCGGCGCCACATGGATGGTCACCTGGTCGTGGTAGCCAGCCGCCCGCAGGTTGGCGGCCGCACGATCAGCGGACGCCGGGTCGGCCTCAAGGCAGTCGATGTGGCCACCGGGGGCGAGCGATGAAGCCATCCACAGAGCGGAGGTCCCCACGAACGTCCCGATCTCGAGCACCCGGTGTCCGCCCGTGGCGCGCACGAGCACCGCGAGCAGGGCGCCGAGGTCGGGGTGGGTCATCATGTGTTCCTGCTCGTCACCGGCCATGTCCTCGTGGAGGCGCCGGACGGGCCCCGGAATCGGGGCGATGGCGTCCATCCATGCGGCGAGGGCTGGGGTGACGGGCGTCCGCGTGACGCTCATCGGCTGTCCAGATGGCGCAGCGGCAGCAGCGCGAAGGCACCGAGGACGGCCAGGAGCCCTGCCAACCCCACCAGTCCCGGCCACGTCTCCGACCATATGAGCGTCCCAGTCAGTTCGGCGCTGCGCGCGGCATCCAGGATGTACGTAACCGGGTTCCACATGGCGATGGCGCCGAGCCAGCCATGCAGGGCATCCCGGGGAACATATGCCACCGACATGAACACCGAGAGGAACACGACGAGTTGCATGATGGGTGCTGCCTGAATGGTGCGGGTCCGCAGGGCGACGCCGATGGCCCAGAACGACGCGCCAGCAGCGAAGAGGAGGGCGAACACGTAGATCAGCAGCGTCGGGGCCACTCCCGGCGGTAGCACCCCGCCGACCATTCCCGCGAGGAAGACGACGGTTGTGGTGACCAGACTGCGAGCCTGAGCGGCCAGCATCGGCCCCAGCACGAGGGCCATCCGTGGTGCCGGGCTGGACTGGAGGCGGTCGAAGAATCCACCTTCCAGATCACGGGCCAGCGTCATCCCGGAGTTGATGCCGGCAAATCCGGCGCCCATCATGAGCGCCATGGGAATCGTGAAGGCGAGGTATGACTGCCCCGCGAACTGCGGCAGGGCGCCGATGCCGTGGAACGCACCGGCGGTTGCGACGAGGATGAAGAGGGGCATCACGAACGACGGGATGAACACCGACGGCACACGACGCACCAGCAGGAGGTTGCGCCCCGCGAGCCCCAGGGTGACCGACAGCACCCTCATGCCGCCATCCTCAGTCGTCGGGTGAGCGCCAGGGCCGAGGCACCCACCGCGATGAGTGCCAGGCCGAGGGCGATCCCGGCGCCTGCGAGGGCCGTTCCCGCCGTACCGCCGCCAATGACCTCGAGGCGCATCGCCTCGACCAGATAGGAGATGGGGTTGGCCTGGGCCACGCCGGCGTACCAGCCAGTCATGGTCTCGAGCGGGAAGAACGCGGACGAGAAGAACAGCAGGGCGAAGAAGAGGGGGAACATCCCCTGGACGGCCTCCCCCGACCCCGTACGCAGAGCGAGGTACACGCCGAGACCCGCAACCGCCGCTGCGAACAGGGCGGTGATGGCGAGGATGATGAGGATCCCCCCGATCCCGGCCTGTACCCGCGCCCCGAATGCCGAGGCGATGCCGATGAAGAGGACCGCCTGACTCAGGCCGAGCGCGATGGAGGCACCCAACCGCCCCGTCAGGATCGCAATGCGGGACGCGGGCGATGCGATCAGGCGATCGAAGAACCCGTTCTCGATATCGGTGGCGAAGGCCGCTCCCGCGGTGGTCCCCGCGATGAGGACTCCCTGGATGATCGCGCCGCACACGGCGAAGTCGAGGAACCCGCGCACCGGCGGGAACCCGGGCACCACCCCGGGGGCTCCCCCGAACGATGCCGTGAAGATCGCCATCAGCATCAGGGGGAAGAACAGGGCCGGGAACCATGCCTGGGGAAGGCGCACGGTGGTGACGATGGACCGCCACGCCAGCGCGGCGGTCTGGCGCATGACCGGCGTCGCGACGCTCATGCGCCCGCGGCCGCGTCGGCGGCACCCTCCAGATGCCGGCCGGTGCACTTCAGGAAGACATCATCCAGCGTTGGCTCCGCCAGATCGATCTCCTGGAAGCGCACGCCGGCCTCGTCGAGTGCCCGCACGGCATCTGCCATCGCGGCCGAGCCACCGGGGAGTCGCACCCCGGCCCCGTTCACGGCCGAGCCCGGGACGATCCGGCCGAACCGGGCGAGCACGCGGGCGACGTCGTCGGGGCTCGACCCCTCACCGGCCGTGACGGTGAGCAGCGGTTCCCCGATCCCGGCCTTCAGCGCCTGCGGGGTTCCGTCCGCCACGATGCGCCCGCCATCAATGATTGCGACGCGATCCGCGAGTTGGTCGGCTTCCTCCAGATACTGGGTGGTGAGGAAGATCGTCGTGCCGTGCTCGGAGTTGAGCCGCCGCACCTCGTCCCACAGGGCTATGCGCGACGTGGGGTCGAGCCCGGTGGTCGGCTCATCGAGGAACAGGACCACGGGCTCGTGGACGAGCGAGAGTGCAAGATCGAGGCGCCTGCGCATCCCGCCCGAGTATGTGCCCACCCGCCGGTCGGCGGCATCTTCCAGGCCCACGCGCCCGAGCAGGTCGTCGGCCCGTGCACGACCGTCGGGCCGCCTGAGTCCGTGCAGCACCCCCTGGAGGCGCAGCAGCTCGCGTCCCGTCATGTAGGGGTCGATGGCCGCATCCTGCAGGGCCACCCCGATGCGCCGTCGCACGGCGCCCGGATTGGTCATCACATCGTGCCCTGCCACCAGTGCACTGCCCGACGTCGGCCGGAGCAGGGTGGCGAGCATGCGTACCATCGTGCTCTTGCCGGCGCCGTTGGGTCCGAGGAATCCGAAGACCCCGCCGGCATCCACGGTGAGGGACACGCCGTCCACGGCCGTGATGCCGCCCTTGTATTCCCGTCTCAGGTCACGGGTCTCGACAGCCGGTGCGGTCACGCCGCCACGATACAACCGTGCCGTGGCGGGGACGCTCTGGTCCAGTCGCTAGAGTCAGGCCCATGGCCAAGGGTGAGGACCAGGCGGAGCGGCTGGCCCGCCTCGCGCGCGAGGCGCACCAGCGCGCGGCCGCCCACGACCTTGCCGCAGATGGTGGCGGGGCGAGTGATGCCCACCACCATCCGGCCGAGGCGGCCACCGATGCCGAGGCCCGCGAGCGTGAGTTGCGTGCGCACCTCCGGAGCCTTGAGGAGGAGGTGCGGCTCCTGCGTCTGGCCGAGGCCGCCCAACGTGGCGAGTACGGGATCTGCACCGACTGCGGGATGCGCATCCCCGAGGCGCGCTTGGAGATCGTCCCCGACGCCGAGCGCTGTGTGGGGTGCCAGGAGGCGGCCGGCGGCGGCCGCCGGCGCTAGGCGGGGGCGGACCCGGACGTGACGGGGCGCGCCAGGCGCCAGAGGGCGGCCACCCCCGTGCCCCAGACCAGGCCGGCCACGGATACGTGGAACACCACGATCTCCCACGGCAGTTGGTTCCGCCATTGCACTTCGCCGATGACGACCTGCAGGGCGAACAGCGGGATGAAGGCCAGGGCGGGTATCAGGAACCCCCGGTCCGGGCCACGGGCCCGCGTGACCAGAGCAATGATGATCACCACGACGCCAAGGAGAATGACCGCCCGCACATGCCAGTACGCGGCGCCGTCCAACTGGCCGTACCGGTGGATCACCGCGGGGTCGCCCGAGTGGGGTCCCGCTGATGTGGTGAGCACCCCGGTCACCAGCGTGGTGATGAGGGAAACCGCTCCGATGAGGGCCAGCCAGCCGACGCCGGGGCGGATGGCCCGCCGCACGCCCCGCATCACGTCGTCTGTGCCGAGGAACGCGATGACCGCCGCGGCGAGCGCGACGAGTGACAGGACGAAGTGCGACGACACGAGGAGGGGGTGGAGGTCGAAGACGACTGTCACGGCCCCCAGCGGAACCTGCCCGATGGTGGCCACGGCTGCGATGACCGCCGGGATGGTTGTCCCCGCCCCGGCGGCGCGGGAGGAGAGTGCGACGATCGCAGACAGGATGGCCACCAGCATCACGCCGCCGGACAGCATCCGGTTCGTGTACTCGATCCACGCGTTGGCATCCATCGCCGGGATGACGCTCGTGTTCTCGCACAGCGGCCAGTCAGTGCATCCCAGCCCGGATCCCGTCAGGCGCACGATTCCGCCGCTCGGGATGATGGCCCACAGGAGTCCCATCGCGATGCCCGTGACCCACCGCACACCGCGTTGCGAGGTGAGGGCGGCCCAGCCGCGTCGGCGGCCTTCCGGCGCGGGGGCGGGATGCGTACTCACGTGCCGATCGTAGACCCGCCACCGCCGGGGGTCACGGGGACGACCGTCCATACCGACGACGATGAGTCGCGGCCCCGCGGGTTGGGTGCGGGTCTCTGCATCACCATCCTCGCCATCGGGATGGCTGTGGCCTTCGGCGCAGGGACCGACTCGGATGTCGAGACCCCCGTCCACATCGTGGCCCAGCAGGCCCAGACCGCCGAGGCGGGTGCGCCGCCCACCACTCCGTCGGGGCGCCCGGTCGCCGTGGCCTTCGGGGTGTCCTTTCCGGACCTCGCACGCCGTCTGGGATGGCGGCCCGTGGGCCGCCGTGATGACGTGGTGGACGGCAGGCAGGTGAGCACGGTCGTCTACGGCCGCGAGGGGAGGCGCCTGGCGTACTCGGTTGTGGACGGGCCCCCGCTCCCCGCGCCTCCGGGCGCCAGGACCGTGCCGGGAGGCGGCCCCGGCGCCATCCCGTTCGAGTCGGCCGGACGCACGGCCGTGATGACCACCCGGGACGGCCGCTCGGTCCTGGTGTCGGGTGCCGGCGTCCCGCGGGTGGCCCTCATCCGGGCGGCCCGGACACGATGAGCGCACGCCCGACGGAACCGCTGGGTGCCCGGTGGTCCAGGGCCGTCGTCAGCGTGCTCGTGACCGTGGCCGTCGCGATCATGATGTCGTGGGCCGCCGGGTCGGCCGCCGCTGCACCGGCCGCGGTGACCCCGGGACCGGGGGCTGTTCTGGCGGATCCGCCGGCCGCAGTGCGAGTGGTGATGAGCTCACCGGTCGAACCGGCCCTGGCCCGGGCACGTGTGGAGGGCCCGGGCGGTGCATCGTCGTCCGTCGTGCGGGCCGGTGACGCGGACCCGGAGGCCCTTGTCATTCCGGTGCCACAGGATGGGATGGGCACATACGCCGTCGCGTGGTCCGGACTCACACGCGACGGCCATCCGTTCGCGGGGCAGTCCACCTTCGCCGTGGGCACGGCCACTCCCGTCGCGGCCGCCGTGGCTCCGGAGGGAGGGGACGGCACGGGCCCACCCGGGATCATCGCGAGGTTCCTCGTGCTCGTGGGGGCGCTCGGCACCGCGGGTCTGGCCTTCGGGCTGGCATGGGTGGTCGGCGGAGCCCTGCGGTCCGGCGGCATCGCGCCGCCCGGGGTTGGCGGTGCCGAACGCCTTCGGGCCGCCGCCCAGGCCGCCGCCGCCGCCCCGTCCCGGCGCTTGTGGGCGACGTGGTGGGCACTCCTCGCGGTCTGGGTCGGTGGTCTGGCCCTGGCCCTGCCAGTGCAGGCGGCGGCGGTGGGCGGGGAGTGGGCCGACCTCCTCTGGGGTTCCCGATGGGGAACCGCGTGGGTGGGGCTGGCGGTGCTCTCGGTGGCCGCTGCCGCTGCAGGCATCGTCGTGCGGGGCGGCGACCCGACGGCGGCTCTCAGGAGCCCCCGCATGTACGCGCTCGCCGTACCGGGCATCGCCGCGGCGGTCATCATGTCGTGGTCCGGGCACGCAGGCAGCGGCACGGATGCAGGGCTGGGGGTGGCGATCGACTCGGTACACGGGTGGGCCACCGCAGCATGGCTCGGCGGGCTCGTGATGCTGCTGGTTTTCGCGCTTCCCCTGCTGGGCGCCATGGCCCGGGACGCGCGGGTGCGCCTGGGAGCCGGCATCCTCGTGCGCTTCTCGTCGCTCGCGATCGCCGCCGTCGTCGTGCTGGTCATCACCGGTGTGTACCGGGCCCTCGCGGAGTTGCCGACCCTCTCGGCTCTGTGGACCTCCGGCTACGGCATGGCCCTGCTCGTGAAGATGGGGATCTTCGCCGTGATGCTGGGCATGGCCCTGTGGAACCGGCTGGTGCTGCATCCCCGGCTGGAGCGCGCGGCACTGGGCGTCCTCCCGCCGGGGAAGGGTGATGGACTCCCGGCGCTCCGGGCCAGCGTGCGCGGGGAGGTCGTCCTGGCGGGTCTTGTCATGGCCGCGGTCGCCGTGCTTGTGGGGATCCCGCCCCCGGTCTGACGGGCATCATCCCGGGCATGGGTCGCCTGCCATCACGCGTGCGGGTGTATGACGTCGATGATGTCGTCACAGCGCTTGAGCGCGTCATCTCCGAGCACACGCGGACCGTCCAGATCCGGGGTGAGGTCGTGAACCTCCGGAGCGGCCGGGACGGGCGCATGCATTGGTTCCGCCTCGAGGACCCCCGTGATGGCCACGACGCCCGTCTTGACTGCTTCGCGTTCGCCACCGACGTCGCCGACGGCCACGTTCTGGTGGATGGCTCGGTCATCGAGGCCACGGCACGACCGGATTTCTCGCGACGCGACGGCCACCTCATCGTCCGCCTCCACGGGATCCAGCAGGCGGGCGAGGGCGCCCTGCGTCGGATGATCGAGGAGCGGCGGCGGCATCTGGCCGCCGAAGGTCTCTTCGATGCCGCACTCAAGCGCCCGCTGCCCTTCGTGCCGAGGGCGGTCGGGCTCGTCACGGCTGCGGGGAGCGCCGCGCTGGCAGACGTGCTCCGGCGGATCGAGGGGCGTTTCCCACTGCCGGTCATCGTGGTCCCCGCGGCCATGCAGGGAGCGGCCTGCGCCGACGAGGTCATCGCAGCGCTGGCCGCCCTCGATGCCGACCCGCGTGTGGACGTGATCCTCATCGTCCGCGGTGGTGGATCCCTGCAGGACCTCCTGCCGTTCAGCGAGGAGCGCGTCGTCCGGGCCATCCGTGCCTCGGGAACCCCCGTCGTCGCCGGCATCGGTCATGAGCCGGACACCACCCTCGCATGTCTGGCCGCCGATGCGCGGGCCGCCACGCCGACAGCCGCTGCCGACATGGTCGTGCCCGAGCGGTCCGTCCTCGCCGAGGACCTCGCCGCGCTTCGGCGCCGACTGGCGGCCGGAACCCGGCGTACGGCCATGCGGGCGCGTCGGGACCTCGACCTCATCGGATCCCGTCCGGGGCTGGTGCGACCGCACGACACGATCGTACGACGCCGGCTGGATGCGGCCGGGGCCTTGGGGCAGCGCCTCCACCGCGCCGCGCGCGGCGCGGTGGATCACCCGCAACGGGATCTCCGGGGGCTGTCGTCGCGCACGGTGCGCGGAATGGCCCACGCGCGCGCCGCCGGCGGCGCGCGCGTGGCGGTGCTGTCTGCCCGACTGGCTGCGCGCGACCCGCTGCACCGGCTTGCCGACGGTTTCGCGCTTGTCCGCGACGCCCGGGGGATGGCGATCGCCTCGGCGAGGGCCGCCGCCGCAGCCGGTCGCCTCACCCTCGAGTTCGGCGATGGCATCATCAGCGCTCGCGTGACCGACGAGGGAGAGACATGAGCGACGACGGGCCCGGCATTGAGGGGTTGCGGATCGAGGGTGCCGGGGATATCCCATCGGGCACGCGCTTTGAGGATGCCGTCCGGGAACTCGAGCGGTGCGTTGACCGGCTTGAGTCGGGCGATGCGGGGCTCGACGAGGCGCTTCAGTTGTTCCGCCGGGGAACGGCGCTTCAGGCGTGGTGCGAGGGCCGGCTGGAGGAGATCAGGGTGCAGGTGGAGGAGCTCACGGGTGGCGGCGATGCCCCGGGCGGCGCGCGCTCCTAGGTGCCTGCGGACCCGCCACGCGGCTCTGCCCACAGCGATGTGCGGACGGTGGCGAAGGGGACGCGGGTCACCTGGCGCAGGATCACGACGTCCCGCTCGTGCTCCAGGCGCGCGATCCATCCCCGTGACCGCAGGTCGGTGAGCCCGGCCGCGAACGCCAGCCCCGCGAGCAGGGCGGCGAACTGGACCCACGCGAAGAGCGCGAGCACCACGAGCACGAGGGCGATGAGCGCGGGGAGCCCGCACCGGCGGAGGGTGGCCGAGTCGGCCTCGGCCACCAGCCCCGTCGGCGGGGGCGCGGCCCCCGCGACCGCGTTGCGCAGCCAGCCGCCGCTCACGACGACCTGCGCGAGGCCGAAGACGACCGCGACGATCATGAACGGGATGATGGCCAGGCCCGGGCTGCCGCCCGTCATGATCGCCGCGGCGACCACTCCGACCACTCCGACCATGGCGAGCCCCCAACCGTCGATGGCGAGGTCACGGGCGATAGGCGATACGACCGGCATGGGATGGGACTAAACCACAACGAGGACCAGCGAGCGCCCCGTGCCACTGTGCGGAGTCGCCGTGATGATCCATCGGCCGCGCCCCAGGGACGCACCGCCGAGCACGCCCGAGAGCACGATCGTATTCGCCCCGTCCGTGCCGGTCAGGGTGATGGCCCCGGCCTCGGCGCTGCTGTTCGCGCGCCGTGCGGAGATGCGCACGTGCGCTGGTGATGACAGGCCGAAGGTGATCCGGACGGCCTGACGGGGGCGCACGCGCGCGGGACGCGCCCTCAGATCGACGACGAGTGATGGCCCGGTCCCCGTGGGTCCGGCCAGCCCGGTCGCGGTCATCACCCCGGACGGTGCAAAGGAGGGGTCGGAGACGGGGTCCGTCCACTGCCACACCACCGGTGCGACCCCGTCGTCACCTATGGCGGCCGCGGGCGCGATGGCCGGCCGCCCGGGGTCGGAGATGGTGGCGGACTGCTGGAAGTTCCCGCCCGGCATCCGGAGGCTCGCCTGGGCCACGGCCCTGCCCTCCTCGACCGCGGGCCAGGTGACCACGGCGTATCCGCTGCTGTTCATCGCGAGCGCGGGGCCTCCCGCGGTGATGCCCGGTCCCGACAGGTCGTGGGCCGTGGCCCACGGACCCCCCGCAGGGCGCGTGGTCACCTGAATGACACCGCTCCGGCTCCATGCGGCGATGGCATTTCCCATCCCGTCGAGTGCAACGCGTGCTCCCCGGACCTGCGACGCGGGCTGCGAGAGGTCGTCGGGTGTGCTCCACCCGCCGGTGATCGGCCGGATCGCGGCCTGGGCCACCACCGACCCGCTCCGCGTGAGGGTCCACGCGGCGATCGCGGTGCCGTCCGGGGCCAGCGCAACGGACGGGTCGAGCACGACGGCGGTGCCCGGTGGCGACACGGAGTCCGGGGGGGAGAACCCACCCGCAGGTCCCCGGGTGGCCGAGCGCACGCGGTAGGTCCCGCCCTCGTCCTGACGCCACAGCACGATGACGCCCGTGCGTCCCCCTGCGACGGCCGGCGTGGACGCCGGCTCGCCCGGGGGAGATACCGTGGCCACCGGGCCAAAGCGCCCGGTGGCCCCGCCGCACACGGCCCGGACGGCGGACGGCGAGGCGCCGTCGGGGGGGCCCGCCGACCATGCGATCAGTGGTGCGCAGGCGAGTCCGAAGGCGATGTGCGGGGATGTGGCCAACTGCCCTCGGGGCGAGATGGCGACGGCGGGGAGGAAGCGCCGACGCGCCGGACGGATGCTCGCGTACACACGCCCAGCCTGGATCCAGGTGACGGCGGCCAACCCCCCGTCGGTCATGGCGACCGTGACATCCGTCGCCCCGCGCCCGCTGCCCGGCACGCGAACAGGCGAGAACCATGGTCCGCCCGGCCTGCGCAGGGTCACCCGCACGCCGTCGCGGGCGCTCCACGCGGCCACCGCACGGCCGGCGCCGTTACCCGCCACCGCCGGGGGGCCGGCGCCCCGGACGGCGGGTGCGACCGCCGTGGGCGGCAGCCACGGTGTGGCGCCGGAGGCGACCGACGGGAGGGCCAGCAGTGCAAGGACGACGGTGGGGCGGAGCACGCTGCCCATCGTAGGCCCACGACGGAAGGGGAGGGGCAATCTTCGTCGAATCAGTCGCACGTGCCACCTGATGCATCCGAACTTGCCGAGGTCCTCCGCCGCGACTACGAGCGGTTCAGTCCGGCCCAGCAGGCGCTGGCGCGGTACCTCGTCGATCATCTGAGCGAGTTGCCGCTGGTCTCGGCGCACGAGGTTGCCCAAGCCGCCCATTGCAGCCCGGCGACGGTCGTGCGGTTCGCGCAGGCCCTCGGGTACGCCGGGTATCCGGAATTGCAGCGCACAGTCCGCCACGCACACCGTCCCGGTCTTGGTGTCCGTGCGATCGGCACGCCGGGATCCGGTATGCGCGTTCAGGTACTGGACGCGGATCGCTTCGCCCTGGAGGACGTCGCAGCGCGCCTCGGTGCGGATGGAATCCAGCCGCTGGTGACCCCGCTGGCGTCGGTTGCACCGATCGTGGTGGCCGGTGATCAGGCAGCGCGCCCGGTTCTGGCTCTGCTCGAGGACCGTCTGGCACGTGGGGGTCGCGAGGTGCTCGTGGTCGGGTCCGGCGAGCCGCGCATCCGCATGCGCCTCGGTGCCCTCGCGCGCGGTGGCGGGCTGATCGCGATCTCGGTGGGTAAGGAGGCCCGCGTGGCCGAGTACGCCGTGGCTGCCGCGCGCTCGGCGGGCGCCCCCGCGGTGGCTCTGGTCGACTCAAGCCTGTCGGCCGCGGCGAGGGCCCCGGTGGTGCGCGTCGTGCCCTCGGAGGAGCGGTCGGGCGAACCCAGCCTCACGGCGTTCATCGCCGTCGCCCAGGCACTGGCGCACGGACTCACGGCCCAGCAGGTCCCGCGTCGGGCCCTGACCGCCATTCCCGCCTAGCGCGCTTCGTTCTACACTCCTGAAGGATCCCGATCAGGAGTGGGTTGAGTGAGCGACGATGTCGTAGGCAATGGTGCGACGTCTGGCGCCATCGGCACCGATGCAGTGAAGGCGGGCCTGGCCCGGATGCTGAAGGGCGGCGTCATCATGGACGTCGTCGATGCCGATCAGGCACGCATCGCCGAGGATGCCGGGGCCTGCGCCGTGATGGCTCTGGAGCGGATCCCCGCTGAGATCCGCAGGGTGGGGGGTGTGGCCAGGATGAGCGACCCCGAGATGATCCTGGGGATTCAGAATGCCGTCACGATCCCCGTCATGGCCAAGTGCCGCATCGGCCATCACGTCGAGGCGCAGGTGCTGCAGGCGCTGGAGGTCGACTACATCGACGAGTCCGAGGTGCTGACCCCGGCGGACGAGGCCAGCCATGTGGACAAGCGGGCGTTCACCGTGCCGTTCGTCTGCGGGGCAACCGGTCTGGGCGAGGCCCTCAGGCGCATCGCCGAGGGCGCGGCGATGATGCGGACGAAGGGCGAGGCCGGCACGGGAAACGTCGTCGAGGCCGTGCGGCACATGAGAGCCATCACACGGGACATCCGGCGGGTGGCAGCCGCCACGCGCGAGGAGCGGTTCGCCATCGCGAAGGAGATGGCGGCGCCTCTCGACCTGGTGGAGTGGGTCGGCCAGCATGGTCGCCTCCCCGTCGTGAACTTCGCCGCCGGTGGCATCGCGACCCCCGCCGACGCGGCGCTGATGATGCACCTCGGTGCCGAGGGCGTGTTCGTGGGCAGCGGCATCTTCATGAGCGAGGACCCGCCGGCCAGGGCCCGCGCCATCGTTGAGGCCACCACGCACTGGGATGATCCGGCCGTGATCGCCCGCGTCTCACGCGGCCTGAGGGAGGCGATGCCGGGTCTCGAGATCGGGGAGATCGCCGAGGGCGGGCTGCTGCAGACCAGGGGCTGGTGAGCGCGACGGGCTCATCCCGGCCGCAGATCGGCATCCTCGCCGTGCAGGGGGCCGTGTCCGAGCACGAGGCTGCCCTCGCCGACGTCGGGGCACGGACGTGTCGCGTGCGCACAGCAGACGACATCGCCGGAATCGATGGGCTGGTCATCCCCGGCGGGGAGAGCACCACCATCGGAGTCGTGGCGGGCGGGTCGGGGTTGCTCGCTGCCGTGCGTGAGCGCGTGGACGCCGGGATGCCCGTACTGGGCACATGCGCGGGGATGATCATGCTCGCGGACACCGTCGCAGGCGGAGGCACGCAGCCGTTGGTCGGTGGCATGGAGATCGTGGTGCGGCGCAACGCGTTCGGTCGCCAGATCCACTCGTTCGAGGCCGACGTCGATGTTCCCGCGGTGGGCGCCCCCCCGATGCGCGCGATCTTCATCCGTGCCCCCTGGATCGAGGACGTCGGTCCGTCGGTCGAGGTGCTCGCCTCGATCGCAGGGCATCCGGTGGTTGCACGCGACGCCACGCGCATCGTCGCTGCCTTCCACCCGGAACTCACCGACGACCGTCGCCTCCACCGGTTGTTCGTGGACGGGGTCCGGGCGCGGGCTGAGGGACTGCAACAGGAGGAGGACACCGTTGTCGGGTCACAGTAAATGGGCCACGATCAAGCGGAAGAAGGGCGCGGCCGACGCCAAGCGCGGACAGCTCTTCTCCAAACTGTCGCGGGCGATCATCGTGGCGGCGCGCGAGGGCGGCGGCGACCCGTTGTCCAACGCGACGCTGGCCGCGGCCATCGAGAAGGCCCGGGCGAACTCGATGCCGAAGGACAACATTGAGCGGGCCATCCAGAAGGGGACCGGTTCCGGCGCCGACGGCGTGGAGTACGAGGCCGTGACCTACGAGGGGTACGGCCCCGGTGGCGTGGCGATCATCTGCATGGCCCTGACCGACAACCGCAACCGCACGGCGAGCGACGTCCGGCACATCTTCACGAAGCATGGGTCCGAACTTGGTACCCCGGGCAGCGTGGCGTGGCAGTTCGAACGCAAGGGCATCATCATGGTGGACGCCGACGGTGTGGACGAGGAGGCATTGATTGACGCGGCGCTCGAGGGGGGTGCCGAGGACATCAACGAGGACGGTTCGCAGTGGCAGGTGATCACCGGCCCGGTGGACCTGTCGCCCGTCCGCGGCGCCTTGGAGTCCGCTGGCTTCGTCACGGCATCCGCGGACATCACCATGCTTCCCAAGACCACGGTGGAAGCGGGAGAGCGGGAGGCCCGCCAGTTGCTCCGTCTCATTGACAGCCTCGAGGAGAACGACGACGTCCAGGACGTCTATGCGAACTTCGACATCTCCGAGGAGGTCATGGAGGCCGTCGCTGGCTAGGGGCACGGCCCGGTGATCATTCTGGGGATCGATCCCGGGCTCGCGAACACCGGCTACGGGGTGGTGCGGCCTGCCGGCAGCCGGCTGGAGGTCGTGGCGCACGGCACCGTGCGCACGCCCGCCGGGATGCCGACGGAGGAGCGCCTCCTGGCGCTGCATGATGGCCTCGCGTCGGTGATCGCGGGCCACGCTCCCGGGGTGGCGGCGATCGAAGCGTTCTTCGTGCATCCCGTCAGCACCGCAGCGATGGGGATGGCGGCGGCGCGCGGCGCACTCCTCGTCGCGTGCGCCCAGGCGGGCGTCGGCGTGGTCGAGTACACCCCGAATGCCATCAAGCAGGCCGTGACGGGGAATGGGCGTGCCGGGAAGGCACAGGTGCGCGCGATGGTGGTGCGCCTGACCGGGGTGGTTGCCGGGTCTGACCACGCGGCCGACGCCATCGCGGCGGCCATCTGTCACGCCTCGGGCGGACCACTCCAGGCGGCGATCGCCAGACGGGAGTCACGGTGACCTGCGATCGCTGCGCCGGATCGGACGCAGCCACCCACCCCGCTCCCGGCACTGATCGGCATCCGGGAGCGGCGATAACCTGCGGACCATGATCCGGTTCGTGCGCGGCCAACTCGCGGCCGTCGACGCCGACGGCGTCGTCGTGGGAATGGGGGGCGTGGGGTTCCACGTGCGCGTTTCCGGCACCACGCGCACTGACCTCCCGTCCGTGGGAACCGAGGTCATGCTCAGCACCCACCTCGTCGTGCGGGAGGATGCCCTCGACCTGTACGGGTTCTCCGATGATGCCGAGCGCCTGCTCTTCGAGGCACTGATCGGGGTCGGGGGCGTGGGACCCCGCATGGCCCTCGCCATCTGCGGCCTGGGCACCCCGGACGCGCTGGCCATTGCCATCGGCGGGGGGGACGCCGGGTACCTCACCCGCGCCGCAGGGGTGGGGAGGAAGACGGCGGAGAGGGTCATTCTCGAGATGAGGGATAAGGTGGGCGTGACCCTGCGCGCCGCACCCGCGCTGGCGGGGACGCCGCGGGGCGGTGCGCGGGAGGGTCTGGTGGCCCTCGGCTTCCCGTCGGACCGGGTGGACGCGGCCCTCGCTGCGGCCGATGGCGATATGGACGAGGAGGCGCTCATCCGGCACGGCCTCGCCGCGCTCAGGCGCTGAGAATGGACGATCGGCTGGCCAGCCCCGGGGCGGGGCCCGACGAGGGCGAGGTGGCGGGCGTCGACACCTCGCTGCGCCCGACGTCGCTCGATTCGTTCGTGGGGCAGGACTCCGTGCGCCGGCAACTGGGCATCTTCCTCGAGGCCGCGCGCCAGCGGAAGGAGGCCCTCGACCATGTCCTCCTGGTCGGCCCCCCGGGTCTCGGAAAGACCTCGCTGGCCATCATCCTGGCCGCCGAAATGGGCGTGCAGATCACCATCACCAGCGGCCCGGTGCTCGAGCGCAAAGGCGACCTCGCCGCGATCCTCACGGCCCTCGGACCGGGCGATGTGTTGTTCGTGGACGAGATCCACCGCCTCAACCGGTCGGTCGAGGAGGTGCTCTACCCCGCCATGGAGGACTTCCAACTCGACGTGGTGCTCGGTCAGGGGCCACAGGCCCGCACGCTGCGGCTCGACCTCCCTCGGTTCACCCTTGTGGGTGCGACCACTCGCTCCGGCCTGCTCACGAGCCCCCTGCGCGACCGGTTCGGAGTGGTGCAGCGCCTCGACTACTACGGCCCCGACGACCTCGCGCGCATCATCCTGAGATCGGCAGACCTCCTCAGGGCCGACGTGTCACCCGAGGGCGCGCGGGCCATCGCCATCAGGTCGCGTGGCACCCCGCGCATCGCCAATCGCCTGTTGCGCCGGGTGCGCGACGTGGCGCAGGTGATGGGCATGAGACGCATCGGGCAGGATGACGCCGAGGAGGCCCTGGCTCTGCTCGAGGTGGATCAGGCCGGCCTTGACGACCTGGACCGGAAGATCCTCAATCACCTCGCCGTCACGTTCGCCGGACGCCCGACCGGTCTGGGCACGCTCGCCGACGCCGTGGGCGAGTCCCCCGACACCATCGAAGACGTCTACGAGCCGTTCCTGCTGCAGCAGGGTCTGCTGGCGCGTACCCCACGTGGCCGGGTGGCCACGGCGCGGGCGTATGTGCATCTGGGGCTGGAGGTGCCGCGTGATGTGCGCGCACAGACAGGAGACCAATCGGCGCTGTTCGGTGACGAGCCCGGCGCAACCCGGGGAGTGGTTCCGTAGTTCGGGCGGGGCTCGTCTGCCGCCCTACTGCACGCTGTTGACGGTCATTCCGATGGTGGCACCCTCCGGGGCGGACTCCACGACGTTGAGCGTGAACGTGGAGACCGAGCCGCCGATGGTGACGACTGCATCGGAGATCGAATACGTGCCCGTGTGCTCAGTGGCCACGTCGATCATGGGCTCATCCATGACGGTACCCGTGAGATGGATGGCGGTCCTGGCGTTCCCGGTCCCGCCCCCGAGCGGGACCAAGGCGGAGCAGGACGTGTCGTCGGCGACGCACGGGATGTCCCGCGCGGGTGCCCTGGCGACCGTGTCCGCGACCGTGGTGGTTCCGGCAGCCGTGAGGGAACGGATCCGACTGCGGGTCATGCGGGACCTCCGGTATGGACGGTTGGGGCAGGGATCCGTCTCTTGGAATCAAGTACGTCCCGGTAGATCTGCTCGATCCTGTCGGTGACGCCCGGCCAGCCGAAGTCGGCCTCCACGGCCGCCCGGCCGCGCCGGGCGATGTCCGCCGCCGCCGCCGGATCGTCCAGAATCCCGGCAAGGGCCCGCGCGAGTGCGGGAGGGTCATGGGGCGGCACGAACCGTCCGGGTACATCTCCGCGGATGACCTGACGGAAGCCCACGTTGTCGGCGGCGACCACCGGAGTCCCCGAGGCCAGGGCTTCGAGGAGCACCACGCCGAACGACGCCAGCACGCACGGCGCAGCCATCACATCGGCGTCGCGGTAGAAGCGCGGCCGCTCCTCGTTGAGCAGCCCGAGCCACTCGATGCGGTCCCAGATACCGAGGGACCGTGCCTTCCGCTCGTACTCCGGCCGTGCCGGCCCGTCCCCGATGATCTGCACGGTGAACTCGCGACGCTCGGAGGCGAGAATCGCGGCCGCCTCAAGCAGGTCGCCCAAGGCGTTCCGGGGGTCGAAGCGGCCGACGAACAGGATGCGCGGCGGGCCGGGGGGTCGTTCCTCGTCCGGGCCGGGTGGGCGGTACAGCGTGCAGTCGATGCCGTTGGGGACGATGTCCCACTCGCCGGGGAAGTACGGCGCGAGGGCGGTGATGCACGCCTCCGACACCGCGATGCGCCGGTCCAGGCGCGCGAGGGAGTTCCTCACGTAGGTCCTCAGGCGGTCGTACATCCAGTGCCCGTCGTCGAAATAGGTGTGGAACGTCCCGACCGTGCATGGCGCAGTGGAGACCCTGAGGACAGCCATGGGCAGGGTGGGGGAGGCCAGGCCCTGGGCGTGCACGACGTCCATCCCGCGTACCGCCGTGGCGGTCTGGTGCTTGATGCCCACACCGACGGTCATACGCGCGATGGAGCCGTTCGCGCGAACCGGCACCGACCGGCCGATGCGCGTGGTCCGGTAGCCGTGATCGCGGTAGGCCCCGCGGTCCACGTCCGCCACCTCGGCGTCGTTGCCGACGTTGCCGGTGACCACTGTGACGTCGTGCCCGCGACCGGCAAGTGCGCGCGAGAGGAAGTGGACATGCTCGCTCACGCCCCCCAGAATGGGATAGGCGTACTCGGTGACCATCGCGATGGACAGGGGCCTCACGGGCGGCCACCGTACCACGGGCCACGGCCCACCCACCCCACCCCGCCCGGTGTTCGTCGCTGCTAGCCTCCCCGCGTCCTGAACCCGAGCCCGGAGGCCGGATCCCGTATGTCGTCCGCGGTCCTTCTGCCCATTTACATCATCATCTTCGTCGCCCTGATCTACTTCGTCGGGATCAGGCCGCAGCAGCGACGGCGTCGTGAGGTCGAGGAGCTCTCCCGGTCCCTGAGGCCCGGCGACGAGATCGTCACCACCTCTGGCATGTACGGAATCGTGTCGGAGCTCGAGGACGGCGGGACGCTCATCCTCCAGGTGGCCGAGGACGTCGACATCCGCATTGCGCAGGGCGCGGTGGCCCGCAAGGTGTCGCCTGAGTCCGGCACGGGTGCTGACGAGCCGGCCGCCGAGTAGGCGCCCCGCCACACCCGTGGGCATGACCGGAGACGCCCGGTGAGCACCGGCCGCCGCTCGCTCCTCTTCCTCGCTGCCGTCATCGGGCTGGTTGCCGCTTCGGCGATTGCCATCGCGCTCCGGCCCGCGGTGCTGGGCCTCGACCTGCAGGGCGGGGTCGAGGTCGTGCTCCAGGGGAAGGCGACCCGCGACTCCCAGGTCACCCAGGAGGCCATCGAGCGGTCGGTCGAGGTCATCCGCAGTCGGGTGGACGCCTTCGGGGTGGCCGAGCCCGAGATCCAGACGCAGGGCTCCGACCAGATCGTGGTGTCACTGCCGGGTGCACAGGACCCCGATGGCGTGGTGGAGGACCTGATCAGGCCGGCCCAGCTGGTGTTCACGGACTATCAGGCCAACGTCGCCGCGCAGGACCCGAGCCTGTGGACGATGGCGGAGCGGGCGCAGACAACCACGCCCCGCCCGCCCGTGGAGGGCGAGCCCACCTACTACCTGTTCAGGGCGAACGCCGCACACACACTCGTCGTGGGTCCTGAGTATGTGAGGACCGACCTCCTGGTGGCGTCCGACGGGAAGGTGCCTGCCGGGACGGAGGTGGTGACGGTTCCCACCGGGCTCGTCATCTACGAGGACGTGCAGCAACTCGATCCGTCGCGCGCCGACAGCCCGTCGCGCACCGTGTCCGTGCTCATGCAGGACAAGCCGGCGCTCACCGGGCGCGACATCACGTCGTCGTCGCAGAGCTTCGACTCCGGGTCCCAGGGCGGGAACCAGGAGCCGATCGTCACGATGCAGTTCACGGACCGGGGCGCGCAGGCCTTCCATGACGTCACCCGTGACCTCGCGCAGCGCGGGGCCCTGCGCCAGCAACTGCAGAGCTTCGCGATCGTGCTCGACGGGACGATCATCAGCAACCCGACCGTTGACTACAAGCAGTACCCGGACGGGATCAGCGGGAACAACGGCGCGCAGATCTCCGGGAACTTCACCACCGATGAGGCGCGGACCCTCGCCGACCAGTTGAACTCGGGCGCGATCCCCATCCGTCTCGACGTCATCAGCCAGAAGCAGGTCTCGGCCACGCTCGGCGCCGAGTCCCTCCAGCAGGGCCTCATCGCCGGGGTCATCGGCCTCATCATCGTCATCCTGTTCCTGATCGCGTACTACCGCATCCTCGGGCTCATCGCGGCCGGGGCGCTCGTCCTCTACGCGTTCTTCTTCACCGCGGTGATCGTCGCCGTGCCGATCACGCTGACCCTTCCCGGCATCGCCGGTGTCATCCTGACCATCGGTGTGGCGTCCGACGCCAACGTGGTCATCTTCGAACGAATGCGCGAGGAGACGCGGGCCGGGCGTACCACCAAATCGGCCCTGCTCACCGGGTATACGAAGGGTCTCAGCGCGATCATCGACGCCAACGTCGTGACCTTCCTGACGGCCGCCATGCTGTTCCTGTTCAGCACGGCGGGGCCCAAGGGCTTCGCCTTCACCCTCATGATCGGTGTCCTCCTGTCGTTCTTCACGGCCGTCGTCGTGACCCGGCTCGTCATCGAGGGCATCTCCGGCACCAGACTGTTCAAGGACTCACGGGTGCTCGGGCTCGACGTGCGTGAGCCGCGGTGGAAGTTCGACTTCGTCGGCACGTGGCGCCTCTGGCTCGCGATCTCGTTCATCCCCGTGGCGGTGGGTGCGGTGGTCATCGGCATCAACGGGCTGAACCTCGGACTCGACTTCACGGGTGGCACACGCGTGGTCATGGCCTTCGATGACGCCACCACCACGGAGGGCGAGGTGCGTCAGGTCCTCACCGGTCGTGGTTACCCCGACGCCAAAATTCAAGTGACCACCGACGTCGCCACGGGGGCCCGCGGGTTCCAGATCCAGACGCCCACCCTGCAGCCACGCGCACTCGGGGAACTCAAGGCGGCGCTCGACCAGGAGTTGGGCGGCATCGACGAACGCACATACCAGGTCGAGACGGTCGGACCGACCTTCGGCCGTCAGGTGGTCGAGCGCGCCATATGGGCGGTTGGGCTGTCGTTGCTGCTCGTCATCCTCTATCTGAGTTTCCGGTTCGAGTACCGGCTCGCCCTCCCCGCCATGCTGTCGGTGGTCCACGATGTGTGGCTGTCGGTTGCCGTGTACGCGGTCACAGGCCGTGAGGTCACCAGCGCCACCATCGCCGCGCTCCTGACGATCCTCGGGTACTCCCTGTACGACGTGGTGGTGGTGTTCGACCGAATCCGGGAGAACGTGCCCCTGATGCGCAATGCGCGCTACAAGGACATCGTCAACCGGTCGGTGCACGAGACCCTCACCCGGTCGATCATCACGAGCGTCGCGACGATCCTTCCCGTGCTCGCGCTGTTCTTCTTCGGGGGCGAGACGCTGCGGGACTTCGCGTTCGCCCTGCTCGTCGGCCTGCTCGCCGGGGGTCTCTCATCACTCCTCATCGCCGGTCCTCTCGCCGCCATCTGGAAGGAGCGCCAGCCCGAGGGCCGGAAGCGCGCCGCGAAGGCGCGCAAGCGCGCGGCCCGCGACGAGTCGGCATACGACTCCGACGTGGCCGACGTGGCGGTACTCGCACGGGCCGAGAGGGCACTCGACGCCGTGCCGGTTCCCTCGCTGATGCGGGACGACGACGACGAACCCGCCGTGGAGGAGGTGCCCGTCGAGGCCCCGGAGCCCGCGGTGGATGAGGCCCCCGAGGCGCCGGAGCGCAGAGATGGCGATGATGTGCCGGAGGCTGGCGCGCAACCGACGCCGGAGGCGCCGCCCACGCGTGATCGCCGGCACGGTCAGGTGAAGAGGAGGAGGAGATCATGATGACCCCACGGGAGGCGGTCGAGCAGGCGATCTTCGTTGCGGTGGGGGCGGCGTCCCTCACCCGGGATCGCGCGCAGGGGATCGTTGACGACCTCGTGCGCCGGGGACAGATGACCGACGAGGAGGGGCGCCTTACCGTCGAGGGGCTCATGGCGCGCGTGCGTGCGGGCGGCGACGCCTACGGAATCGTCGGCAGGATCGAGGATGGGGTGCACGCCATTCTGCGCGAACTCGGCATCGCACAGCGAGACGACATCGTGGATGTGGACCAGCGCATCGCCGAACTCGAACATCGCATCCGCCTGCTCGAGGAGGCGTCGGGTTCCGGCTCGTCCGGGACAGACGCCGCGCCACCGGGTGCCGCCGACTAGCGGGTAATCCATGGCCCATGGCGAGCGCAGGGGGACGCTGGCCAGGCTGCGCGAGATCGCGCAGGTCGCGACCCGCCACGGGTTCGGATATGCCTTCTCCCGCCGTCTGGGGCGCCATCCCGGTGATCCGGCGGGCGACACGCCCGAGGAGCGGGCAAGCCGCGGGCGGCGCCTCAGGGAGATGCTCGAGGAGCTCGGCCCGACCTTTGTGAAGTTCGGGCAACTCCTGTCCACGCGCCCCGACGTGGTGCCCCCGGACATCATCGGCGAACTGCGCACGTTGCAGGACGAGGCCCGCCCGGAGCCATTCGCCACCGTCCGCACCGTCGTCGAGCAGGACCTGGGGCTCACGCTCGAGCAGGCGTTCGAGTTCTTCGATCCGGAGCCGATCGGCAGTGCGTCGGTCGGTCAGGTTCACGTGGCCCGCCTGCCCGGCGGACAGGAGGTCGTGGTCAAGGTGCAGCGGCCCGATGCCGCGAGCACGCTGAACGCGGATATCGACCTGCTGTACCGCCTGGCCCGGCTGGCGAAGGACCGCGTCAGGAGACTGTCGTTCATTGACCTTGAGGGGCTGGTGGACGAGTTCGCGCGCACGGTGCGCCAGGAACTTGACTACCGGAACGAGGGCCGGAACGACGAGGCCGTCCGCCGGAACTTTGCGGCGGACCCGCACGTCCAGGTGCCCCGGGTCCACTGGCGCCACACCACCGGGCGCGTCCTCACCCAGGAGCGGCTGGAGGGCCCCACCCTCGCCCATGCGGACCTCTCGGCGATGTCGGCCGACGAGCGCCGCACACTGGCGGTGCGCATCGCCGAGACGTGGATGCAGATGATCTTCGGCGACGGCATGTTCCACGCGGACCCGCACCCCGCCAACATCATCGTGCTGGGGCCCGACGAGATCGGGCTCGTCGACTTCGGCATGGTCGGCCTGCTGTCGCAGGGGGACCGTGAGGCGGCGATCCGGCTCTTCACGGACATCCTCAGGCAGGACCCGGAGCGCCTCCCGCGCGATCTGCGGGCTCTGGGCATCCGGTACCCGAGGCAACTCGAGGACGAGTTCGCCCGGCGCATGCAGGACATGATGGCCCGGTACATGGGCATGTCCATGGACGACCTCGACCTCCGCGAGATCCTCCATGACCTCCTCGGCATCATCTACGACCTCGAACTGACCCTGCCGCCGCGCTGGATCCTGCTGGACAAGGCGCTCGCCACGCTGGCCGGGGTCACTCTCGAGGTGTCCCCTGATTTCAACGCATTCGAGACCGCGCGCCCGTACGCGCGCCGACTGATGCAGGCGCGGTTCAGCCCCGAGCGCCTTGGCGGGCGTCTGCGGTCGGACGTGGGTCGCTACGCGGGAGCGCTCCTCGGGTATCCGCTGCAGGTGGGTGAGTTACTCGAAGAGTTCAAGGACGGCGAGGTGCACGTCGCCATTGATCTCCAGGAGATGAAGGAGGCCAGCGACAAGGCAGTGACCGCGGCCAATCGTGTGGCCATCGCCCTCGTGGCCGCCGCGGTGATTCTGGCGTCAGGCATCATCGGCACGTTCGTGACGGAGGGCCCGCGGCTGTTCGGGCTCGCGCTGATCGGTGTTCCCGGCTTCGTGGCGGGGCT
>CAMAVU010000005.1 GCA_945861935.1 Bifidobacterium breve
CCGACATGTCTTGACGGAATCGTTGCCGATGTACAGCGGAATCACCTGCTCAGGAGGGAATCGGCGCACCGGGTGCTACGGTGGCGCGCCTATGACCTCACCCACCCGCCTCGAGCGCGCCCTCCGGGAGAACCGCTTCGCCGTCACCAGCGAGATCGGCCCGCCGAAGAGCGCAGACCCGTCCGTGATCGCCGGAAAGGCCCGCATGCTGGGCCCCGTGACCGACGCGGTGAACATCACCGACAATCAGACGGCGCAGTCGCGCATGTGCCCGCTTGCGTCCGGCCGTATCGCCCTCGACAACGGCGCCGAGCCGGTGATGCAGATGACCGTGCGCGACCGCAACCGCATGGCGCTGACCAGCGACATCCTGGGGGCCGCGGCACTCGGCATCCACAACACCCTCGGCATGACCGGTGACCCCATTCATATCGGCAACCACCCCGACGCCACAGCAGTCAACGACATCGACACCATGGGCCTCCTGCGGCTGCAGGCCTCGCTCCGGGACGGACGGTTCATGAACGACGCGGGGGAGGATCTCGCAGGGGAGGCGCCGCACCTCGTGATCGGCGCCACGGCCCATCCCGCAGCGGATGATCCGGACGTGGAGATCTCGAAGATCCGCGCGAAGATGGAGGCTGGCGCCGACTTCTTCCAGACGCAGTTGGTCTACGAGCCGGAGCGCGTGGCCGCATTCATGAGCCGCCTCGAGGCCGCCGATCTGCCTGCGTTCCCGAAGTTGCTCATCGGCGTCGGGCCGTTCAAGCACCTGCGCATGGCCGAGCACATGCGCGACAAGGTGTGGGGCGTCACCGTGCCCGATGCGCTGATCACCCGCATGCAGCAGGCCCCGGACGACGGCGAGGCCGGAATGCAGATCTGCGTCGAAGTCATCCAGGCGCTACGCGGGATCCCCGGCGTAGCCGGCGTGCATGTGATGGCGATTGCGTGGGAGGAATCCGTGCCCGAGATCCTCTCCCGTGCCGGGGTCGTCCCCGCGCGCACCGCCTGAGACCATGGCGCGGCGCCTCCCACGGCGTGAGGCCATCCTGACCGCGGGCAAACGGGTGCTGGCGATCGGACTCCCATGGCTCACGACACCGCGTGCATCCGCCAAGGGCACGCGGGTCGACGTCGTGGACGCCGGACTCGCGGGGCTCGCATGCGCGCCCGCGCTGGTGCGGGCCGGTGTGGACGTGCGTGGATGGGAGGCCCGCACCCGTCTGGGGCGGTCGCACGCTCACCGACCCCACGCTCCTCCCCGGACGCTGGGTGGAATGCGGCAGCGAGTTCATCGACGCCGACCACGCGGCGATGCGTCGCCTGTGCACGGACTCGGGCGTGCCCCTGCAGGATCTCGAGGATGTCGAGGTGCCGGGGACCGAGCGTCATCTGGTGGGTGGACGGGTGGAACGCCCGTCTGGGTACCCGTGCGGCCGGTGACGTACGCCTCCTGGGTAGGGATCGCCTGAATACCATGACGGTGGCTGCGGGGCGTCGACCTCAGCCGATCCGGCCTTCCGTCGGCCCCCCGGCACGTCATCCGCACCAATGGGATGGGCACCAATGCAACGGTGATCATCCCGTTCAGCGACGTCGCCTGGCAGAACCGCGGCTGGAGTGGCGACGGGGTGAGCGACACGGCGCTCGGACAGACGTGGAACGCCACCATGGGCGGGGGAGAGGGAGCCGCGGCAGTCACATCGCTCGTGGGGAGTCGCGCCGGGAGGGACATTCCGGACCCGGACCACGGGCCGCCACCTCACGACCGCGAGATGATCGGCGTGGCGCTGTGCGGGGCCCACCGCCATTCCGGGGCGGCTGCCACCAGACGGCGGCTGGCCGCCGGGCAGGCGCTGGCCCTGCAACTGGCTACCCATCGGGCGTCGCCGCTGACGGCCGGTGTATCGTGCCCCATGCGCCCCCACCCCCGCGCACCCCGCCGGATGGCCACGCTTGCCGTCGTCGGTGGCCTCGCCGTCGCCGCAATCACGTTCAGCGGCTGCGACTACCCCGCGGGGCCGGGTAGCAGCGCCACAGCGGGGTTTGACGGGTGTGGGGACACACGCAGCCTCGTCCGTGGCTGTTCGGCGGGGATCGTGGTACACGACGTGCACATCTACGACGAGGGCGGGGGGCTGCACCCCGTGGCGAGCGGCGCCCTTCTCACCCGAAAGGTGGACGGCAAGACGGTCTCGCTGACGTTGCCGGGGAATGCCCAACCCTCCTCGTGGATGGCATCCCTCCAATGGCCCACCGGCGATAACAAGGTCGTCGACCCGACCTCGCCCGTGAGGCTGCACATCGTGTCGGAGCCTCATGGGCCCTTCCGGGACCGCTGGGTGCTCGACACGGAGGTGCCCACGCGCGCGGCCGCGGACCTGCCGCCGGCACCTGTGGCGTCGCTGTTCCCGCATGACTCCCCGGCGGCACGGTGGTCCAACCCGGCCATCGTGGATGCCCGGCAGTCCGCCGGCACCGGCCTCACCTACTCGTGGGATACCAACGGTGACGGCACATACGGCGACGACCCGCAGGGCGGCTGGACAGACGCGGCCCGCCCTCCAACCGGCACCGCGTACCTGCCGCAGAGCGCAGTGGCGGCACCGCTGGCATTGCCCGTGGTCAAGGTGACCGACTCGAGCGGACAGTCCGACACCGAGACGGTGAGCCTGCCCACGTGGAATCGCGGGGCGGGCGGCCTGGTGGTTACCGCGGCAGGCGGGCAGGTCTCCCTGACCCCCGACCTCGGCACGCTGCCGACGGCTCCTCTCCATGACGTGCACTACGCCTGCATTGACGTCGGCGACGACGGCACGTTCGACACCGAGCTGCCGATGGGCTATTCCGCGCCCTCGGGGGGCTTCTCCCCGTACCTGGCGCCCGCGTGGTCGGGGATCACGCGCGTGCGCGTGGCGTTCTTCGCCGACGACCCCACGCCGGGGGCTGACCGGGGCTCCTGCACAACCCGGGCGCCACTCGCCCTCGTGCTCTCCACGCACACCGAACTGGTGAACGGCAGTACCAAGGCGGCGCTGGAGCGCGAGGCGCACCTCACCGCCAGGGTCAAGCGCTACACCGGCACCGCGCGCGTGCGGGTGACGGGCGGTGCGGTGCTGAGCCCCGGCACGCAGAGCGGCACTTCGGTGCGCGGCGTGATCAACCGGGGCCGGTACTCGCTGCGCGCACCGGCCCGCGGCGGCGGGGTCGCGCGCCCGGCGGCGATTGCGACGTTCGCGTCGGGCGACTTCGCCAGCAGGTCGAACGCCACGCTCGGGTTCACCAAGGGCGGCCGCATGACCATCGTCGGCACCACCACGATGGTCATCAGGGGCACCGGCGGGGCACTTGCCTGCATCACGGTGGCCCAGACCGACTCATCCACCATCTGGACGGTGATGGGCGGCACCGGCGCGGCCCGCACCCTTCGCATGGTGATGAACGGCGGGGCGACGCTGAACAGCCTCATCACCACCGCGGTGCCAGTGACCGCCGAGGTGACGGGCACGGGCACGTCAGCCACCCGGGCACTTTCGCCGGTGACCGCCAAATACCGGATCACCGCGTCACGCGGCGCGGGGCGCGGCATCAGCTCGCCCTGCCGGGCACTGGTGACGCGCCTGCCCTGACCGGTGACGGGCACGTGCCGGTCGCCATGGACACCGTCTGGACCTGCTGATGCGGTCCGTGTGGGGTGTGCCTGGTGGACACGCATGTCAATCTGCGGGCGTCACACTGCGACCTCGCCGGGATCGGCGAGGCGGCATGAGAGCGCTGCAGGGCCGGAGCCGACGAACAGGGGTGGCGACCCGGCACCCGGGCGGGCGTTCGCGGCGGGGCCGCTCGGGGGGAGTGCGCAGCAGGTGGCGTCTGCGGCGGGGGTCGTGCGACTGATCGGGGCGCTCCGCCCCGATACCCCGACGGAGCCATTCCGTACGACGTCGACGTGATCGAGATCAGCCCGACGCGGAGCAACACGATCTGGCACGGCAACACGCTGCGCCGACTCGATCACCTCTCGTACGTGGGCTCCACCGGCACGAGCCCGATGACGCGTGACGCGCAGCACGTCACGGGGATGCACCCCGGGGCGAGTGGTGCGGCAACCCCGTTCATCGCGATTCGCCGACACCGCGACGAGGCCGGCCTGCCGGGACCCGTGGTGGACGGCGAGGATGTGTGGCTGGGCCCCGAGATGACCGAGATCCTGACGTCGCGAGCCGACGCAGCGACACGCGAAGGGCCGCTGGCGGATCTGCTGATCCGGCAGGACACGGTCTGAGCGCTCTCCGATCAGGGTTCCTTCGCGGACTGACGCCGGGCACGTTGCGGAGGCTGCCTCAGGGGCCCGTGCCCAGCGCTGGCACGATCGCCTCGATCTGCGGGTACGGCCCCTGCGAACGGGACGCCCCGTTCATCCACGCAGACCTCGTGCGCACTCGGGTGCCGCCACCGCACGGCAGCGCGGGGACCCGACCGGCGGTCGCGGCCGATACACGTACCCGCCCGCGGCGTCGGTCAGCGCACCAGCGTGAAGTCGCGGATCCGCATTATGCCCCTGGGCTCGTGCGACCCCCGGCGCGACACCGGCAACGCCGACTCCAGGCCGATCCGCAGGTAGCGCGTGCCGCGCAGATTGCGAAGGTGCGCGAGGGATAACTCGACCTGCTGAACGCCGGGGGCCAGCACCAGATACCGCGCGTTCAGGTAGTGGCCGCCGGGGGTCACCACCAGACGCCAGGGCTGGTCCCGGGGCCCGGCACTCCTGAGGTCCACGGTCATCCGGAGCGCCCGCCACCCGGCCCAGTTCGCCTTCGGCCCGTCGGCACCCACGAAGTCACGCATGACCTCCGGCGCGATGATGTTGCCGTTGTTGATCTCACGACCGCTGGCCTAATACCTCCGGCTGATCGTGGCCACGATGTCGTCCCCGACCACGCGCACTGTGGCTGGTCTCGCCCGCGCACGCCAGCCCCTGAGTTCAGCGGCCGATGCGAACAGCGGCCGCTCGGTGCGCCGGCGCAGAGCGAACGACGCCAGCTGGAGCGTGCGACCGGCGGAGGCCCGCATTCGCGACCGGCTGATGACGCGGCTGCGGCGGTCAATCCGCCCCTCGCGGTCACGGCTCACCACCACCTCGGTGCGCTGGGCCGTTATCCCGCGGAGGCGGTATCGCCCGTGGGCGTCGGTGACGACCTGCAGGCCGCCCGCCCGCACCGTTGCCCCGCGCACCGCCACGCCGCGGTGCGTCACCCGGCCGACCACGGTGACACCCGGGCGCGCGAGCAGGCGATCGACGAGCCACCGGCGGAGCGCACCGAACTCCTCCGCACCGGTGGCCAGCACGGGCAGGTATGGCGGCCGGTTGTACTCCCCGCATGGGGTGAATCCGGTGTTCGGACCGGAGTACTCACGCGCGGTCGCATCGGCCAGGTGAGCGGCGGCAGCCGGGTCACGTGCCGTGAGAGCAGCGATGAGCGACGCGTCCTCCAGCCCGTCGCGCACCGCAACCATGCGCAGCGACCTCTGCAGGGGCCGCGTCAGATCCCCGGTCGGGTAGAGCAGGCTCGCCTCGCCGTTGCCCCCCACCTCGCGGCCGCCGCCCCCGCACCTGTCGGGCTGCGTCACATGGCTCAGACCCCACGGCTCGGACCGGGGGTCCCGCACAGCGCCCTTCTTCCGCCACGCGGTGAGCGCCCAGTAGAAGGTGCCCTGCACGTCCATCTGCTCGGCCAGCCAGCCGATGAGGCGGGGCTCGGCCAGTGACTTGTCGATGAGCAGGTTGGGCGTGTAGCGCTGCGTGTCCGAGCCATAGAGGTACCACCACGTGCCCTTGCCCTCCGCGCGCAACTGGTCCATACGCGAGCGGTGAAGGAAGTAACTCCAGAGGGTCGGCGCCCAGATGTCCACCACGGAGCCCATACCGGCCCGCGCGGCGTCCGTGGGCGCCTCGGTCACCATCACCCGCGCCACCGAACCGGCATCGCGCAACTGCTGGGCCGCGCGTGCCACCACCGGGTATTCGTCCTCGGTGGGCTCATCCACCGGCAGGGCAAACAGCGGACGCCCCAGTGACCGGTAGGTGGCCGACATGCTCGACGCCCAGGTGGCGCGCCGGGGATCGGAGTAGTCCCGATCGGTGATCGTCGCGTAGAGCGGGAGGTAGGGCATCTCAAGCATCGGAAAGCCCAGCGCGGCCCCGCCCGCGAGGCGCTGCCCGGGGAGGCCGGTCCAGTCGCCCACCCACGTGGCCTCCGCGATGGACGGTGCGCTGCCCGGAATCTGGCTCGGGCTGATGCCGTGTGCCCGCAGCATCGGGAGCGAGTGGACGTGCAGGCCGTTCTGGAGGCGCTCATCGGTGTCGGGTACCCCGTAGAAGCGGGCGATCGAGTTCACGTCCAGGCGACCCACGAAGGGTCGGCGATCGCGGTCCACCGCGATCGGAAGGACGTCGAGGGTGATACCCACCGTTCCCAGCGACCCGAAGTTCACGGTGCCCCGGTACCGGCCCGCGGGCTGCCCTGCAGGCACGGCCACCTCCACCAGCACCCCCCGGGTCTCGCCGCCTGCGAGCGTCGCCGGGTCCCCGGGCGCCAGGTCGGTGAGCGGATCCGGGTAGCGGTCGGATGCCAGCCGGTCCACGCCCGTGGACGGGCGCGTGATCGGCACGTAGTCCACCACGCTCACGCTCACGCGCGATGCGGCGATCACCGCGGGCCCGGACAGCAGGGACGGCTGCGGGGTGATGGTCACCGGCCCGTCCGGCCGGAACACGACGATCTGGCCCTCGACCTCGCCCTGCCCGGCCACAAGTTCGATCGCCGTTCGCGGCTCGGAGGGCGGGACGGACGACGGGAAGACGGTCTCGTTCGGGTCGAGCACCCACGGGGCGGGTGCCGCGCCTGCCATCGCCGGGACGCACAGGGTCAGTGCGATGGCGATGGTCGTGAGGGCGCGGGACATCCGGTGGAGGCTACGGCTATCTGACCTCGCACATGTCGGCCCCGGTTCCTACAGGGCATCCCCGGGGCGTTGGTCGCCCGCCGTGGCCGTGTCGATCGCGTCCTCGGCCAGCACCAGAACGGCCGCGGTCCACAGCACATCGGCGGCGGGGTCCTCCGGCAGGGGGCCCTCGGCCATGCTCCTGACCGCGGCCAGGGCGGCCGACGGCGCCGGCACGTCGAGGGCCATGATCGCCTCGCGGGCCCACCGGCGTATCCCGTCGTCACCGGTGGCGCGGGCCAGGCGGGGAGATGCGGTGCCGTCCGGGGTGCCCTGGTCGGCGTACTCGGCGATCTCCGGACCGAAGTCGTCCGGGTCGAGGTCCAGCAGGTCCACCACCGTGCGGCCGGCTGCGGCCGCGAGGGCCATCAGCGCCCCGGGATGTCCCGGGTCGGCCCCCTGTGCATCCGCCAGCACCTCGAGACGATCAAGCGCCCGCGCCCGCACCGCGGCGAGATCGAGCCCGGCCCGCTCGGCGAGCGCCAGCGCCAGGGGGTTCCCGGGGTCCGTATCGGCCGCAAACTCCTCCGCCAGCGTGAGGGCGTGCTCGTCCGCGGGGTCGTCGGGGCGATCGGCGCGTGCGAGAGCCGCAGCCATCGGTGCCTGGAGCACAGGCCACTCCGCGGCAGCCACCTGACGGACGAGTACATCAACCTCCGCGCGCTCCGGCGCACCGGAGCCAATCGCGACAGCCAGGTCCATGGCCCCCGGCCCCAGCACGCCCCGGGGGAACGACAGGCCCGTCATCGCGATGACCCTGCGCATGGAAGCCATGTCCCGGTCGGCACTCACGGCAGCACGACCTCATGCTCGATCACGCCCAGCCGGTCGATCTCGATGCGCACGATGTCACCGGGCTGGAGGAAGCGCATGGGGTCCATTCCCACCCCGACGCCTGACGGCGTGCCCGTGGCGATGAGGTCCCCCGGCTCGAGGGGGAATACATGCGACGCGAACGAGACGAGCTCGGCCACCGGGAAGATCATGTCGGCGGTCCTGGTGTCCTGACGCAGTTCCCCGTTGACCCATGTGCGGATACGCAGATCCTGCGGGTCGCCCGCCTCGTCGGCCGAGGTGATCCATGGACCCATCGGCATGAACCCCCACCCGCTCTTGGCACGGATCCACTGCGGCTCGGACCGCTGCCGGTCACGCGCACTGACGTCGTTCACCGCCAGATACCCGAACACGTGGTCAAGGGCATCCACCGGGGACACGCGGTGCGCCGTCCGTCCGATCACCACACCGAGTTCGCCCTCGTAGTCGAGGCGCCGTGTCCAGTCGGGGTGGACGACGGGGCCGGACGGGCGGTTGACCGTGCCGCGCATCTTGGCAAAGAGCACCGGCTCAGCGGGGGGCTCCTGACCGGTCTCGGCGGCGTGCGCCCGGTAGTTCAATCCGATGCCGAAGGCATTTCCCGGGATGACCGGGGCCTCAAGCAGCACGGACGACAGGGGAACCGGGTCGCCCACGACCTCGGGGGCCCTGCCACGGATGACATCGAGGGTGGACCCGGCGGCCAGCGGGACGATGGTGTCGCCCTCCACCAAACCGGGGCGGGGGCCATCGGCCTCACGGTACGAGCACAGGCGCATCAGCGGCTATCCTACGGCGCCCAGCAATCAGGAAGGCTGCAGATCTCCACGAGGACCGACGACGCCCCGGGCGACGGCACCCCCGACGCCCGGAAGACGTTCTCAGATATCGCCAGGTTCCTCGCCGCCCCGCTGGTGCGGGCCTTGGTGCGCGCGGGCGTCACCCCGAACACCATCACGGTGTTCGGCTTCGTGCTCACCGCAGGCACGGCGGTGCTCGCGGGCTTCGGGTACTGGATTGCGGCCGGCGCGCTGTTCGTGATCGGCTCCGGGAGCGACATGTTCGACGGCTCCGTCGCACGGATGAGCGGCCGGGCCACGCGCTTCGGCGCGTTCCTCGATTCGAACCTCGATCGCCTGGGCGAGGCCCTGGTGCTCGGCGGCATCGGGATTGCCATGACGCTCGAGGCACGCACCTGGGCGGTGGCGATGACCTTCCTCGCGCTGGCCGGATCCTTCCTCGTGTCGTACACACGCGCCCGGGCCGAGGGGCTGGGCGTTGACTCGAACAGGGGCGGTCTGCTCAGCCGGACCGAGCGCCTGATGCTGGTGGCCATCGCCCTGCTCCTGGGGGGCTGGGGAATCGCCATCGAGGTCGTCATGACCATCCTCGCGGCGGGGACACTGGTCACCTTCGCGCAGCGCCTGTTCTACGTACACTCCGTACTTCGGGACGCCGACGGGCCCCCGGACGCCACGTAATCAACCGGGGAGACCCTGTCTCGTGAGCACGACCGTCAACGTCGCCATCATCGGCGTCGGCAACTGCGCCTCGTCCCTTGTGCAAGGTGTGCAGTACTACAAGGACGCCGGTGTGGACGACTTCGTCCCAGGCCTCATGCACTCGGTTCTGGGTGGCTACCACGTGAGGGACATCAACTTCACGGCGGCGATCGACATCGACGCGCGCAAGGTCGGCACCGACCTGTCCGAGGCCATCTTCAGCGAGCCCAACAACACGCTGAAGTTCTCGGACGTGCCGAAGGCCAACGTCACCGTGGCACGTGGGATGACCCATGACGGGCTGGGCAAGTACCTCTCCGAGATCATCGAGAAGGCCCCCGGCGAGACCGCCGACATCACCGGCCTCCTCAGGGACACGAAGACCGACGTGGTGGTGTCGTACCTGCCGGTGGGCTCGGAGCAGGCCACCAAGTGGTACGTGGAGCACATTCTGGCCGCGGGATGCGGCTTCGTGAACTGCGTCCCGGTGTTCATCGGCCGGGAGCACTACTGGCAGGAGCGCTTCCGCGAGGCCGGCGTGCCCATCGTCGGTGACGACATCAAGAGCCAGGTGGGTGCCACGATCGTGCACCGGCAGCTCGCCCGCCTCATGCGCGAGCGCGGCGTGCGCCTGAAGCACACCACGCAGCTGAACTTCGGAGGCAATACCGACTTCCTCAACATGCTCGAGCGCGAGCGGCTGGAGTCGAAGAAGATCAGCAAGACCAACGCGGTCACCTCCGTCCTCGACTATGAGATGGACCCCAAGGACATCCACATCGGGCCGAGCGACTACGTGCCGTGGCTCACCGACCGCAAGTGGGCACACATCCGCCTGGAGGGTCAGGCATTCGGCGACGTGCCGCTGAACATCGAACTGAAGCTCGAAGTCTGGGATTCGCCCAACTCGGCCGGGGTGGTCATCGACGCGGTGAGGTGTTGCAAGCTCGCCATGGACCGGGGCGTCTCGGGGACCCTCGAGGGGCCGGCGGCCTACTTGATGAAGAGCCCGCCCATCCAGCATCCGGACGACGTCGCCCGCGAGATGACCGAGGCGTTCATCCGCGGCGAGAGCAACGCCGCCCTCCCCGTGTAGGGATGGACTCGCGGTGAGCACCTCACCGCTCCGGATCGCGCTGGTGTCGCCCCACGCGTTCCCGCCGGGCGACGATGTGGGACACGCCGTCGCCGCGGAGGCTGACGGCCTGGCCCGCCGGGGCCATGCCGTCACGATCCTGGCGCCGGGGCGGGGCCGCCCGGCGGCAGACGCCGGGCGCAGGCGCATCGAGGACCTGGAGGCGGGCGACCCCGGCGCGGTGGCCGCAGAGCCCGGTGGGCCGCCGCTGGTCGTGGCCACGTCCCGGGCGCTCCGGACCGGCACGCGGGGCACGGGCCGCCGCCTAGGGGGACCCATCGAGTCGGCATCCGGACTCGAGATCGCCCTCGGGATGGGTGGCTTCGACGTGGTTCATCTCCATGAGCCCCTGGCCCCGTCTCCCGCGCTCGCGGCGCTTCGCCACGCCACCGGTGTGCGTGCGGTCACGTTCCATCGCACCGCACCACTCGCCGGCGTGGCATTCGTCCGCCCGCTGGTGGACCGTGCGCTGGCTCAGGCCGACGTGAGGATCGCGCTCTCCGGGGCCGCGCGGCATGTCCTGGCGGGGGTGCTGCCCGGCGAATACGAGGTGGTGCCGGCAGGCATCGACCCCGCCCTGTTCGGGCCGCCCCCGACCGCACCGGGCCTCGTCGTGGTCGCCCGCGACCGTGACCGGACGGGGCTGAGGTTTGTGCTCCGTTCCCTCGTCGGCACCGACCCCACCCGGACCGGGCCCATCACAATCATCGGGCCGCCCGATGCCCCGCAGCGCACGCGTCTCGCCGTGCCGAAGGCCCTGCGCGATCGCACAACCGTGATACCGGATACCGGCGCGGCAGTGCGTGGGGAGGCACTGCGCCGCGGGCGGATCGCCCTTTTCCCGACGGCTGAGGAGGCCGCGAGCCCCGTGCTGCAGGAAGCCATGGCCAGCGGTCTCTGCGTGCTGTCCGCCCGGTGCCCCGGGGCCGACGAGGCCCTGGGGCCCGACGGAGGCGTGACCCTGCCGCCGTTCAATGCCGATGCCTGGGCGGATGCCGTGGCCAGTTGCCTGGGCAACCCCGCGCGCGTCGCCCTGTTCGGGGCGAATGCCGAGACCCGTGGACGGGAGCGCACCTGGGATCACGTGGCCGCGGACCTCGAGGGTCTCTACCGCGGCGTCGCATCGCGACCGGCGCGGACGGTGACAGACGGCGCCGGGGCACTGGTCCTCGCCGACCTGCGTGTGTGCGCCGGGCCGGGATTGAGCGCCCGCGAGATCGTGCAGGCGGCAGAAGAGCGCGGCGTCCGCATCGTGGCCGTGGTCGCGCCCGGTGGGATCGAGCCGGCACTTGAGGTGCACCGGGTCGCCCCCGACGGGCTTCATGTGATCGTGGGGCAGGAGATCGAGACGCGGGAAGGCGTGATCGCCGGGCTGTTCCTCACACACCCTGTGCCCGACGGCCTCTCGCTCGACGATTCGCTGCGCCGTGTGCGCGATCAGGGCGGCATCACCGTCATCCCGCACCCCGAGGTGACGATGGCGCCCCCCGCCGCGGCCCTCCGCGCCGTCAGCCATCTGATCGACTGCCACGAGGGCCTCACGCCAGCCCGGCCGGCCGCCCAGGCCACCGAGGGCGCCCTGCTGCTGCAACGCGCGGGCCTTGTGGTGACAGCCGGCAGCGGTGCCACCACCCCCGCCGAAATCGGTACAGCGGGCGTCATGATGCGCCCGTTCGCGGGACCCGACGGTTTTCTGGCCTCTCTCGGCGAGGCCCGTCCCGTGCGACGGCGGCGCAGCCTTCGGAGTCTCTCGGCCCGTTCCTCGCGCCGCACGTCGCAGGGGGAGACCTAGGTTGCAACGTTCGCTGCGCGCTCCGGGCAGGAAGGCCCGGCGGGCAGGACGAAACGTGATGCGCTGATGAGCGCCGAGTCACCTGCCACTCCCGAGCCCGGACCCCGTGAGGGGCGGGACGTGCCCCGCATCGAGGACGCGTACCTCGACCGCGCGATCCGCGAGATGCACCTGCTCGAGGAGCGCATGGACGCCTGCCCGGGATGCCGGGCCGCGGGCACGTTCCCCGTGAAGGCATCGGGATCGCCTACCGCCGATGTGATGCTGGTGAAGTGGCAGTCGTCGCTCTCAGAGCGGCAGGAGGGCGTCTCGTTCTACGGGCGCTCGGGCGAGGCCATCCGCCGGAGCGTGGAGCGCCTCCACGTGGACCCGGCCACGCTGTACGGCACCCTGGTGATCAAGTGCCCGCACACCGACCCAACAGCCCCGATGGGCGACGGACTCGAATGGCTCGCGGAGGAGATCCGGATCGTGCGCCCGCGCATCATGGTGGTGATGGGCGACCGCACCATCGCCGCCATCGATGCCCTGGCTTTCCCCATGTCGGAACCGCTGCCCGTGGAGCACGGGGTGGTCACCCGCTGGACCCCGGCCAGCGAGGTGCTGGTGACGCCCGACATCGACGACTCGCTCGATGAGCAGGATGCCAAGCGACGCTTCTGGGCAGCGCTGCGGGCGCTCGGTGACTGGCACGCGAACGAACCCCCATGGTGACCTGCCCCGTATAGTTCCGCCATGCGCGGGAAGACGCCCCTCGGAATCGTCGGTATGGTCGCCGCTGCGGCCATCGCCCTCACGGGGTGCGGAGATGGGGGCAGCGCGGAACCGCCGGGTACGACGGACTACGGAAGTCTGGCCGGGCTCCTGAAGGACGTGGGCGCCGAGCTCAACGACTACTGGGGCACCCAGTGGGGCACGGGCTGGCGCAATGCGGTCGTGAAGGTGCCGGAGAACGCCGCATCCACCGCGTGCGGGACCATCGACGCCGTCGAGGCGGGGCCCGCCTACTGCGATGCGGATTTGACGATGGTGCTGCCACTGGCCTTCTTCCGCGACCAGTTGGTAGGGGCCGATGATGCGGGCACCAACGATGCCGCCGTCGCCGCGATCGTGGGCCATGAGTTCGGACATCACCTGCAGGCCCTCTCGGGCCTCTCGGAGGAGATCACCGCCTGGCAGGAGGAGGATCCCGACAACGCCAACCTCCTCTCGGTCGCAAACGAACTGAACGCCGACTGCACGATGGGCATCTGGATGTCATCGGTGGACGACGAACGGCGGCTGGAACCCGGTGACCTCGCCGAGGTGCTCATCATCCTCGGCAAGATCGGCGACGACCAGTTGAGTGCGGATGCCGGGGAGGAGGCCGATGCGACGACATTCGACCACGGCACATCGGAGCAGCGCCGGGTCTGGTTCGGGGTCGGGTACGTCGAGCAGGACATCGAGGCGTGCGGCCGCGTCTTCGACGACCTTGCGGACGGGACGCTGGCCGAGGAGTTGCAGGCGGGTGCCGATGCCGCGAATGCCAGGGGGTAAGCGGGGACGCGCCGCGATCGTGGGTGGAGCGTGGCGTCGGGGTGATCCCGGCCATCCCCGTCATGGCGATTCCCTTCCCCGACCCCGCCGCGCCGCCCGGACCCGGTCCTACACGCGCGTGAAGCGCGCCACCGCCTCGATGTGCGGCGTCTGCGGGAACATGTCCACCGGGCGCACCCACTCCAGACGGTAGCCGCCGTCCACGAACCGCCGGGCATTGTCGGCGAAGGTGGCGGGCTGGCAGGAGACGTACACGAGCGTCTTCGGGGCGAGTTCCAGAATGCGTCGGCAGGCCCCGCCGGACAGTCCGGCGCGCGGCGGGTCCACGATCGCCACATCGGGCACGGGTAGGCGGCCGCGGTGCTCCCGCAGCACCACGCGCACATCCCCCGCCAGGGCCGTGTGGTTGCTGATCCCGTTCCGCTCGGCGTTACCCCGGGCGTCGTCGGCGGCCTCGGGCACCAGTTCGATCGCCACCACCTCCCGCGCCAGCGACCCCAGGGCGACACCGATGCTGCCCACCCCCGCGAACAGGTCGTACAGGACCTCGCCACCGGTCAGGCCCGCGGCCTCGGCCGCACGGCGGTAGAGGTGGCCCGTCATGCGCGAGTTGGTCTGGAAGAACGATGCGGCCGAGAGCCTGAGCGTGACCGGCCTCCCCTGCTCCACCTCCACGGTCTCCTCAATCCAGTCGCGGCCCCACACCGTGCGGCTGGGCAGCCCGGCCGTCACCTCAGAGGGCCCGTCGTTCACCGCGTGGACGATGCCCACCAGCCCGGGGACGGCGGCGGGCAGCCGCGCCGCGAGAGCGTCCACCACCTCGTCGGGCCCGTGCGCGGTGACGATCGTGACCAGGACCTGCCCGGTGAGTACGCCCTCGCGCACCACCACGTGCCGCAGGAATCCCTGCTGCGCACGCTGGTCGTATGGCTCGACCCCCTCCGCCGCCGCCCACGCCCGCACCGCCTCGCGCGCCACGTTGCCGACCGCGGAGGCCAGCAGGCACGGGTTGATGTCCACCACCTCGTCCCAACGACCCCGGCGATGGAATCCGAGGCGCAGGCTGCCGTCCGGCGCCGGCGCCGCCGAGTACTCCATCTTGTTCCGGTAGCCGAAGTGCTCCAGAGCCGGGTCGGCGTCGCGTACCTCAACGCCCTCCAGCCCACCGATCCGCACGAGGTGCTCGGCCACCTGGCGGCGCTTGGCGTCGAGCGCCTCGGCGTAGTCCACGTGCTGGAGGCGGCACCCACCACAGTCCGGTACGAACGCGCAGGGTGGTGCGATGCGCCCCGGCCCGGGCTCGAGCACCTCGATCAGGTCGGCCTCACCGAACCGCCTCCGGACCCTCTGCATACGCACGCGTGCACGGTCGCCGGGCGCTGTGTCCGCGGTGAACACCACGAACCCGTCGGCGCGGGAGACGCCACGGCCCCCGAAGGCCAGGTCGTCCACGCGCACCTCCATCTCGTCCCCGCGGGTCGGTCGCTGCACGCCGCGGGACACTAGGGCAGGCGCCGGTGCCGGAGCACGGGCAACATGTCACGGATCCCCCGCTGCGCGGCGAGGTCGAGGTCGGCAGCGGCGAAGCCCTCGCCCTCCGGTACGTCGGACAGCACGACGCCCCACGGGTCCACGATCATCGAGTGGCCCCACGCACCCTCACCGGTGGCATGGATGCCGCACTGCCCGGCGGCCAGGACGAAGCACTGGTTCTCGATGGCGCGGGCGCGGAGCAGCGCCTCCCAATGGGCCGCCCCCGTGGGCCGCGTGAAGTTGGCGGGCACCGCCAGTGCCGTGGCCCCCGTCGCCACGAGTGCCCGGTACATCTCGGGGAACCGAAGGTCGTAACACACGCTGAGTCCCACGTAGAGCCCTGCGACCTCGGCAGTGGCCAGCCCGGCGCCCGCCTGCACGGTGTCGGACTCGCGGTATGCCTGTCCATCCACCACCGCGTCGAACAGGTGCACCTTCCGGTAGTGGGCCCGGTCGCGACCATCCGGGCCGATGAGCACGCTGGCGTTGAACGGCCGCGTCGCGTCGCCCGTGGCCTCGAGCACGCTGCCCGCCACGATGGCGATGCCGAGGTCGCGCGCCCATCCGCGCGCAGCCGTGAGCGAGGGGCCATCAAGCGCCTCGGCCCCCTCGTGGATCCGGCTGGCGGAACCCCACCAGTTCCACCTCTCCGGGAGCACCACGAGTGCGGCCCCTGCCGCAGCCGCCGCTTGTACCAGTTCGCCGGCGTGCGCGATGTTGCGCCCGGTGTCCTCGTCCGCCAGAACCTGCACCACGGCAGCACGGACGATGTCACCCGCCACAGGGCACCCCCCGCGCTACCATGGCGGCCGACGCCACGCGAACCGGAGGAACCATGGCGGACGTCGGGACACTCACGCGCATCGAGGACGTACTGGAGCGCATCCGCCCGGCGTTGCACGCCGACGGCGGGGACGTGGAGCTTGTGGACTTCGACGACGAGGGGTTCGTCCATCTCCACATGCTGGGTGCCTGCGGTGGCTGCCCCATGAGCACCGCCACGCTGACCCTGGGCATCGAGGCCGAGCTGCGCCGTGAGGTGCCCGAGGTCGAGGGCGTCATCACGGTCTAGGGCACGCACGGGGGGCCGACGGCCCCGACGTCCTCGTCCCGGTGCACCTGCCCTGCACACAGGTTCTGGGCGAAGGCCAGGCCCGCCCCCACGGCGATCTCACGGGCCGCGTCGCTGACGCACCCGGGCTGTAACCACAGCGCGGTGGCTCCCACCGCGACGGCCTGCCGTGCCACCTCGGGGGCCGCATCCGACGACCGGAACACGACCACCATGTGGATGGGCTCGTCGATCCCGGCGAGGGAGTCGCTGATGGGCATGCCGAGGATCTCGCCCGCGCCCGGACGCACCGGGATCACCCGGTAGCCCTGCGCCAGCAGGTACTCCATCACGCCGTACGACGGCCGGGTCGGGTCGGGCGACGCACCGACCACCGCGATGGTGCAGATGCCCGAGAGGATCTCCCGGGGAGTGGACTCGGGTCCCAACGCATCTCCCCCCTTGACCGCGGATGGCGCCTCATCGGGGTGCCCGGATTTGAACCGGGGGCCTCTCCGTCCCGAACGGAGCGCGCTACCAAGCTGCGCCACACCCCGCGATGAAGCCCGGGCATCCTAGCCCATGACTCCCTGTATTCCGCGCTGTTTGCGACACCGTCCCGCACCACCATCCGGGACGCGCAGTAGGGTGATTACCGACACGTCAGAGAGGGAGGATGAGATGCCAAATCACCTGACCCCGGACGACATGGCCGAGGCCATCGGCATGCGTAAAGCACGCCTCATGCGCTATTGCCTCGATCAGGCCATCCCCATCTACAACGGTCGGGTGGACAAGACGCTGGTGATCACCAGCCTTCTGGCGACCGGGCACCGATTCCCCGACGACACCGTCGCGGAGCACATGCTGGCCGCCTGATGTTGCGCCGACCCCGGCGTGCCTCATTGGCGCCGGGGTCGGCGCTAGCCTGCCCCGGCGTGCAGCGCCTCCCCATCACGACACGACGGATTGTGTCGGCCTTCGCCCTCGCGGGCGCCACCGCCGTCGCCCTCGTGACCACCGGGACCGCGGTGGCACAGACCAACCCGGTCGATCGCACCATCACGGCCTTCGCGAAGACGCACCCCACGATCAGCGTGCTCGTGACGCGCGCTGATGCCGCCGGGGGCATCACGGTCGCGTCCTGGCGCCCGGACACCGCACTGGCCCCGGCATCAACGATGAAGATCGTCACGGCGACGGCGGCCCTGCTCACCCTCGGACCCAACTTCCGCTTCACGACCCGTATCGAGACCGGTCCCGACTCGGTGGGACCCGGCGGCGTCGTCCACGGTCCGGCGTACCTGCTCGGGGCGGGAGATCCCATGCTGGCGACACGCGTGTTCTCCCGCTCGGGGCTCGACCGGCTGGGGACTCCCATCGACGATCTGGCCAGAGACGTCCGCGAGAACGGGACGAGACGGATCACCGGTGGGCTGATCGTGGACGAGACCCTGTTCGACCGCCAGAGGACGGCTCCCCTGTGGAAGAGCGACTACCGCTTCGAGTGCCCTCCGCTCTCGGGCATCGCCACCAACCAGAACCGCTCGGACACCGGCGCGAACGTCGCGAGCCCGGCCATCACCGCCGGCCAGCGCCTCGTGGCCGCTCTCAGGAGGAACGGGGTGGTGGTGTCCGGCGGCGTGCGCACAGGGCGCAGCGTGCCCGGGGGCGACGTGATCGGACAGGTGCGCTCGGAGCCCCTCTCCCGCATCCTCGACTTCATGAACACCCACAGCGACAACTTCACGGCCGAGATGCTCACCAAGGATGTCGGCGCCTACGGGACGGGGAATGGATCCACCCGGGGCGGCACGGCGCGGGCGGAAACCCTGTTGCGGGAGCAGGGCGTCCTCACCCCGTCGGACGACTTCGTGGATGGGTCCGGCCTGTCGCACGCAAACCGTCTCTCCGCGTCCACTCTGGTCGGCGTGCTGGAGGCAGCCCTCGCCGACCCCGCCTGGGGACCCGTGCTGATCCGGTCCCTGCCGAGTGGCGGGGAGGGCACGCTGATCACGCGCCTCCGGGGGCCGGGAGTGCGAAAGCGCGTGCATGCGAAGACGGGGTACATCAACGGGGTCGCGTCACTCGCGGGCACCGTCACCAGCCGGTCCGGGGTCAGATACGCGTTCGCGTTCCTGATGAACACCCCCGACATCACCGGGGCGCAGAAGGCCATGGATCAGGCGGTAACGCTGCTGGCCACCGGAAGGGCGGACGAGGTTGGCGTCCCGGGACCCCCGGACGGGGTACCCGCCCCCGCCCCCGCCGAACCCGGCTCCTCCTCCCGCACGAACTAGTCCGGCTGCCGGGCGGGCACCGGGAGGTCGCCGGTCAGGATGGAGGCGAAGAGGGCTTCGTTGATGACGGGCACCCCCGCAGCCGCGGCCGTGCGGGCCTTGGACCCGGGGTCCGCCCCCGCCACGACGAAGGTGGTCTTCCGCGAGACCGAATCGGTGTTCCTGCCCCCGGCCGCGATGATCGCGCGCCGGGCCGTATCGCGTGTGAAGTCGTCGAGAGCGCCCGTGACCACCACCGTGCATCCGGTGAGCGGTCCCTCGACGGGTCCATCCGGCACCTCCATCCGCATCGTGAGGCCGGCAGCGCGCAACCGGTCGAGCATGGCGCGGTTCTCCCCGGATGACAGGAACCCCGTCACGGCCCCGGCGACCACCGGACCCACCCCGTCTGCGCGAGCCAGATCGTGGGCCGACGCCGCGAGCAGGGCCTCCAGCGACGGCGCCACCCGCGCGAGGGCCTCGGCGGTGACCTCGCCCACGTGACGGATGCCCAGGGCGTTGATCACCCGTGACCACGGGCGCAGGGTGCTGGACTCGATTCCACGGACCAGATTCGCGGCGCTCTGGTCCCGGAAGCCCTCGAGGGGGATGAGGTCGTCGGCACCGAGGTCGTACAGGTCCGCCACGTTCGCGATGAGCCCCACATCAAATAACTTCTGCACGGTCTTCTCGCCCAGCCCCTCGATGTCCAGGCACCCACGCGAGGCGAAGTGGATAACGCTCTCCACGAGTTGCGCCGGGCATGACCGGTTGGGACACCGCCAGATCACCTCACCCTCGGGGCGTACCAGCGCCGTGTCGCAGCCAGGGCATTCGGTGGGCATCCGGAAGCGGCTCTCATCCCCGGTGCGCCTTTGAGTGAGCGCCGACACCACCTGAGGGATCACATCTCCCGCACGCTGCACGACCACGGTGTCGCCGACCCGGAGGTCCTTGCGCGCAAGGTCGTCCTGATTGTGGAGGGTGGCCCGCTCGACCGTGACGCCTCCCACCTGCACCGGCTCGAGTTCGGCCCACGGCACGATGGCGCCGGTGCGACCGACGTTCACCCGGATGGCCCGGAGCACGGTGGTGGCCGTGGTGGGCGCGAACTTGAACGCGATGGCCCAGCGCGGGGCGCGGGCCACCGCGCCCAGGCGGCGCTGCATGTCGAGGGAGTCCACCTTCACCACGGCGCCATCGATGTCGTAGTCGATCTCCCCGCGCCGCTCCTCCCATGCCTCGCAGGCCGCGGCGACCGCAGCGATGTCGTCATGCACCCGGATGAGCGGATTCACCGGGAAGCCCGCTTCCTGCAGCCACTCGAGCACCTCGTGCTGGGTGGTGAGGTCCGGACCGTCGGGGGCCCATGCCGCGTAGAACCACGCGCTGAGCGGGCGCTCGGCCGTGAGGCGGGGGTCGAGTTGCCGCAGGCTGCCTGCCGCGGCGTTTCGGGGGTTGGCGAACGTTGCCTGCCCTGCCGCCGCCCGCGCCTCGTTGAACTCCGCGAACGCGGCGAGCGGCAGGTACACCTCGCCGCGCACCTCCACGCGGCCCGGGGGCCGGCCGATGCCCGTCCGCATCACCAGTGGCACCGCGCGGATGGTACGGATGTTCCCCGTGACGTCCTCCCCCACCTCGCCGTCGCCACGGGTGGCACCGACCATCAGGTGGCCATCCTCGTACGTGAGCGATATCGCGAGGCCGTCGATCTTGGGCTCAACCACGTAGCGCACGTGCGGATCGGCCATACCCTCCTGCTCCAGCACCGTATGCAGACGGCGGTTCCAGTCGCGGAGTTCATCCCCGCCACGCGCGTTGGCCAGGCTGAGCATGGGGTGCAGGTGAGTGTGCGACGGGAACCCCCGCGTGGGCGTGGCGCCCACGCGCTGGGTGGGTGAGTCGGGCGTGACCAGCCCCGGATGCGCATCCTCGATCGCGTCGAGTTCCCGGACCCATTCGTCGTACACGGCGTCGTCCACGGCGGGGTCGTCCAGCACGTAGTACCGGTGCGATGCCTCCCGGATGAGGTCGCGCAGTTCCGCTGCCCGGCGGCCGGCTGCCGCAGCGCTCACGTGCCCACCCCCAGCAGGTAGTCCCCGAGCGAGGGCACGTCGTCGAACACGACATCGGCCCCGGCGATCGCCTGCCGTGGGAAGAAGCCCCACGTGACCCCCACGGTCACAACCCCGGCCGCCGCCCCGGCCGCCACGTCAAAGGGGGCATCGCCCACGTAGCACGCATCAGCCGGGGCGGCGCCCAGCCGATCGAGCGCCAGCAGGACCGGCTCGGGCCGGGGCTTGTGCACGTGTGTGTCCTCGACAGCCACCAGCACGTCCACATGGCACGCAACCTCGGGCAGGGCGTCAAACGCCAGTTGCACCGTAGGCCGGGCCTTCGAGGTGACGATGCCAATGCGTGCGCCGGCATCGCCCAGGCGTGCGAGCGTGTGGGCGATGCCGGGGTATGGCCGGATGAGTTCTGCGGTGTGGGCGTGGTTCCAGGCGCGCTGTTCCCGGGCCAGCTCCTCCGCGCGGTCCATGTCGAATGCCTGCATCTGCTCGATGAGCGGGCGGCCCACGTTCGCCAGCAGCACCTCGTCGGGCAGGTCGGTGCCCAGCACCGTCTGCACGGCATGGCGGTGCGACTCGCGGATGAGCGCCACCGTATCCACGACCGTGCCGTCCAGGTCGAACAGCACCGTGCCGAAGCGCGGCACCGGGCTACGACACCCCGGCCACCGACTGCAGCAGGACGTCAAGTTCCCACCGGGCCATGCGATCCATGCCCTCCAGGTCGGTGAGGTCGAAGTGCAGCGGGGTGACCGACAGCAGGTTGTCATCGAGAGCGGACAGATCGGTGCCGGGCTGCATGTCGTGGCTCATGGGCTCGCCGTAGATGCGGAAGTGGCGAGACGACCCCTGCGTGTCCTCAAGCACGAGCGAGTCGTCGTACACCCGACGACCGAGGCGCGTGACCCTGGCGCCGGCGAGATCCGAGGGGGGCACACCCGGCCCATTGACGTTGAAGATGACGTGGCGTGGAAAGTTGGCCTCGCAGGCCAGGGGAACCAGCCGTGCTGCGAACGCCGTGACCGCCGAGAAGTCGTAGGTGGCTCCGGGTCCGCTGCCCCCACCCATGGCGTCCTGACTGACGGCGATGGCAGGGATGCCGAGCATCACGCCCTCAAGGGCGGCTGCGACGGTCCCCGAGTAGGTGACATCGTCGCCCAGATTCAGGCCCAGGTTGGCACCGCTCACCACGACGTCGGGCCGATCGCCGATCAGGCCGAGGGCCCCGAGCCGCACGCAATCGACGGGCGTCCCGCTGATCGCGTACGCGGGATAACCATCCTCCATCGTCACCTCATCCACCACCAGGGGGTCATGGATCGTGATGCCACGCGCGATCGCGCTGCGGTTGGTGTCGGGTGCAATGACGAACACCTCGCCGAGGTGCTCCACGGCCTGCCGGAGCGCGAGGATGCCGGGCGCGTGCACGCCGTCGTCATTGGTCACCAGGATCCTCACCGGACGCCAAATGGTAGCCGTGGCCGCGGGGCCACCCGTGTCCGCGTGCGGCCGTCCTCTCCCGGGTCATCCGGGTAGCGAACGGCCACGAGCGTCAGGGCGTGCGGGGGGGCGGTGGGCCCGGCCTCCGACCGCGCGGCACCGTCCAGGAGGGCCATGTACTGGTCCACCGTCCGGACGCCACGGCCGACGGCGAGCATGGTGCCGACCAGCACGCGCACCATGTGGCGCAGGAAGGCGTCGGCCTCCACCCGCAGGACCAACTCATCGCCGACGTCGCGCCAGACACACTCCAGGACGGTCCGGTTGAAGAACACGTGCTGTGTCCCCGTCGGGGTGAAAGCCGTGAAGTCGTGCCTGCCAACCGTGGCGGTGGCGCACCGGTCGAGCGCGGGACGGTCGAGCGCGGGCCCGACGTGCCGCAGGGTGCGATGTCGGCGGAGCGGCGACGGCGGGCCCGTGAGGACGCGGTAGTCGTATGCCCGGCTCAGGGCGTCCGCGCGGGCATCGAAGCCGTCCGGTGCCCGGGCCACTGACCGTATCGCGACGTCATCGGGCAGGAGACTGTTGAGCGAACGGGCCAGACGCCTGGGCTCCGGCACATCCCTGCCCCCGGGCACGGCCAGGCTCGCCACCTGACCGGTGGCGTGCACGCCGGCGTCGGTGCGCCCGGCCACCCGGACCTCCGCCCGATATCCCAGAGAGATCGCGAGGGCATCGTGCAGCACGCCCTCGATGGTCCTCTGGCCGGGCTGCTCCGCCCACCCTGCAAAACCCGCGCCGTCGTACTCGATGGCGAGCCGGAGCGCGGGCCTGCGGGTCACGTCGAGTTCAGGATGACGGGGATGACCGCACCGACGGGGGTCGTGCGGGTGACGGACCTCACGCGGTGACGTCACTCCTCGAGGGGACCGGGCGCGACAACTCGAGCAGCACCATCGGCGCGGCGTCGCCCTGACGCGGGCCGATCTTCGTCACACGCGTGTAGCCGCCCGGGATGCCATCGAACACCGGGGCGATGTCGTCGAAGAGCCGGTACGTGATGGGCTTGTTGCGGAGCAGCGCGATCGCCTGACGGCGGGCGTGCAGGGTGCCCTGCTTGCCGAGCGTGATGGCACGCTCGGCCGTCTGACGGGCGATCCGGGCCTTCTGCTCGGTGGTCTGGATGCGCCCGTGCTCGAGCAGCGCCACGGCCAGATTGGCCGCCATCGCGTTGCGATGGGCGCTGTCACGGTTGAGCTTGGGACCACTTCTGCGGTGTCGCATGACGTCTCCGGTTCCCGGTTCTGGTGCAGATCAGTCGTCGCGGAGCGCCAGGCCGTGACGGGCCAGGTTCTCCTTGACTTCTTCGATGCTCTTCTTGCCGAAGTTCGGGATGGCGGAGAGATCGTCCTCGGACTTCGAGATCAGGTCACCGATGGTCTCGACACCGACGCGCTTCAGGCAGTTGTACGAACGCACCCCCAGCTCGAGCTCCTCGATGAGGATGTTGGCCATCTCACCGCCGGGCGGCGGGAGCTCGGGCTCCACCTCGCCGAGCAGTCGGAGGTCCTTCGGGTCGGCGAAGATCGCGAGACGCTCGATGAGGATGGCCGAGGCCTGGGCCACCGCCGTGCGCGCGTCAACCGAGCCGTCGGTCTCCACCTCGAGGATGAGCTTGTCGTAGTCGGTGCGCTGACCCACGCGGGCGGCACCCACCTCGTAGCGCACGCGGCGCACGGGCGAGAAGTTGCTGTCCACGGGGATCACGCCGATGCTCGTACCCGGACCCTTGTTGCCTTCGGCCACCACGTACCCGCGACCGCGGGCGATGGTGAGCACCATGTCGAGCGAGGCACCGGCCTCCAGATTGGCGATCTCGAGGTCGGGGTTGAGGATCTCGAGATCGGACGGGCAGGCGATGTCGCCAGCCGTCACGACGCCCGGACCCTGACGGCTGATCTCGACCTCGATCTCGTCGGCCTCGCCGACCAGACGGCACACGAGGCCACGCAGGTTCAGGATGATGTCGGTGACGTCCTCGCGGACGCCCTTCACCGTGGTGAACTCGTGCTGGACGCCGGCGATCTTCACCGACGTCACCGCGGAACCCTCCAGCGACGAAAGCAACACACGCCTCAGCGAGTTGCCGAATGTGTGGGCGAAGCCGCGATCGAGAGGCTCCACCTCGATCTTCCCGAGCGTCTCTGACTCGGGCTCATAGGACATGCGCGGGGTGTGGATGTCGAGCACTCTCGCTGCTCCTCCCGGCCAAGCGACCGGATCTGTGATGAACGCGGACCCGGGTCCGACGGCCTCGGCCGGAGCCCCCGCGTCAGGGGCGCCCCGCCATCGCCCGTGCCGGGCCCGGGGTGATGCCTACTTCGAGTAGAGCTCCACGATGAGCTGTTCGCGCACCGGGGTGTCGATCTCCGTGCGGTCCGGCGCCTTCAGCACCTTCCCGGACAGGGACTCATGGTCAGCCTGCAGCCACGGCGCCACGGAGGCGCCGATCTCGGTGGCACCGCGCACGGTCTGCTCGGCGCCGGAGTCCGGCTTGATCGTGATGATGTCGTCGGGACGGCACTGGTACGACGGGATGTCCACACGCCGGCCGTTGACGAAGATGTGGCCGTGGCCCACCAACTGGCGGCCCTGACGGCGCGAGGCCGCAAATCCCAGACGGGTCACCACGTTGTCGAGGCGCAGTTCCAGAAGGCGCAGCAGGTTCTCGCCCGTGATACCGGGCTGGCGGCTGGCCTTCTCGTAGTAGAGACGGAACTGCTTCTCGAGCACACCGTAGAACCGGCGGGCCCGCTGCTTCTCGCGCAGCTGGGTCAGGTACTCCGACTGGCGGATGCGCCCGCGGCCATTGTGGCCCGGCGGGTAGTTCCGGCGCTCGATGGCGCACTTCTCGGTGAGGCAGCGCGAGCCCTTCAGGAAGAGCTTGTCGCCCTCCCGGCGGCACTGCTTGCACTGCGGATCACGATCACGGGCCACGTCGGCCTCCTAGACGCGGCGCCGCTTGCGCGGGCGGCAACCGTTGTGGGGAACAGGGCTCACGTCGGTGACCGAGGTCACCTCCAGGCCAGCGGCCTGGAGCGAGCGGATAGCGGTCTCACGGCCGGAGCCGGGACCCTTCACGAAGACGTCCACCTTCTGCAGACCGTGCTCCATGCCCTTCCGGGCGGCGGCATCAGCCGTGACCTGCGCGGCGAAGGGGGTGCTCTTGCGAGATCCCTTGAATCCCGCCGAGCCGGCGGTCTCCCAGGCGATCACGTTGCCCGAGCGATCCGTGAGTGTGACGATCGTGTTGTTGAACGAGGTCTTGATGTGTGCATGCCCGACCGCAACGCTCTTGCGGACCTTGCGACGGGTGCGACCTCGGGTGACCTTCTGGCGTGCCATGGGCTCCTTAGAATCCGGCTACGACTTGCGCTGCTTGCCGACAGTGCGCTTGGGGCCCTTCCGGGTCCGCGCGTTGGTCTTGGTCCGCTGGCCGTGGACCGGCAGGCCGCGCCGGTGCCTGAGGCCCCGGTAGCAGCCGATGTCCATCAGGCGCTTGATGTTGTTCGCGCGCTCCCGCCGGAGGTCTCCCTCGACGGTGTAGTCACGGTCAATCACCTCACGGAGCTGGCCGACTTCATCTTCGGTCAGGTCGCGAACGTAGGTGTCCCTGCCGATCCCGACCTTCTGCAGGATCTCGTTGGCAGTGGTGCGACCGATCCCGTAGACGTAGGTGAGGCCGATCTCCACCCGCTTCTCGCGGGGGATATTGACTCCGGCGATTCGTGCCACTGGCTACCCCTGGGTCTGCTTGTGACGCGGATTGACGCAGATCACGAGGATCTTGCCGTGCCGCTTGATGACGCGGCACTTCTCGCACATCGGCTTCACGGACGGACGGACCTTCACGGCTTGCTCCTCGCTGGGTGACCGGGGACGACGCGGGCCGACGCGAGGCCGGCTGGGCCGTGATGTCCCCATTGCACGAGGTGACGACGGGAGGTCACCGCACCCGGAGGGCAGAGGACGACCATCGCGATCTGTTCCACGCGCGGCCGCGCAAGATAGCAGGAAGCGGACGTCATCGGTACGAGTGCGTCATGCGCCACGGCGGGTAAGGATGCGCGGGCCGGAAGCGGTCACGGCCACGGTGTGCTCGAAGTGCGCGGCCAGGCCCTGATCGCGGGTTGCGACCACCCAGCCATCGCCCCCCATCACCACCTCGGGGTCATTTTGGGTAACCATCGGCTCGATGGCGATGACCACTCCCTCCTCCAACAGCACGCCGGTGCCCGCCGTTCCGAAGTTCGGCACCTGGGGCTCCTCATGCATGCTGCGTCCCACGCCGTGGCCGACCAGCGTGCGCACCACGTTGAACCCGGCACGCTCGACCACGTCCTGCACGGCGGCGCCGATGTCGCCGGTCCGGCCGCCCACCCGGGCCTGGCTGATGCCGGCGGCCAGAGCGCGCCGTGTGGCATCCATCAGATCGGTCGCCGCCCGGCTCACCGCTCCCACCGGCAGCGTGCGGGCCGAGTCGCTCACCCAGCCGTCGAGGGTCACGCCGCAGTCAATGCTGATGATGTCCCCCTCAGTGAGGACGTACGGACCGGGGATCGCGTGGACGACCTCCTCATTGACCGACGGGCAGATGGTGCCGGGGAAGCCGTGGTACCCCTTGAACGACGGCACGCCCCCGCGCCCGCGGATGAACTCCTCGGCCATCTCGTCCAGCGCGAGCGTGGTGATTCCCGGTACCACTGCGGCCTCGAGGATGTCCAGGCACTCGGCCAGAACCGCGCCGCTGGCCGCCATGGCGTCGATCTCGCCCGGCGTCTTCGGGATCGGCCCGCGGCGGGGCGGCGTGACCTCGCCGGCGTCCGCGCCGCGCCTCTTACGCGAGCGCTTCGGCAACCTGCGCCCGTACCTCGTCGGGAGGGAGGGCGCCGTTCACCCGGCGCAGGAGCCCGCGTGATGCGTAGTACCCGATCAGAGGGGAGGTCTGCTGGTCATACACGTCGAGGCGGTTGGCCACGGCGGCGGGCTGGTCATCGTCGCGCTGATACAGATCGCACCCGGTCCCGGAGACCTCGCACGGGGATCCGTCGTACGGGCTTGCGACCTTGTGGAAGGACCGGCCGCATGACCGGCAGATCCAGCGACCGCCCAGGCGGCGCAGAAGATCGTCCCGTGGCACCTCGAGGGAGATCACGGCGTCGAGCGGGGCACCGACCTCCGAGAGCATTGCGTCCAGGGCCTCGGCCTGGGCGATCGTGCGGGGGAAGCCATCGAGCATGAAGTCGTCCGGGCGATCCGCGAGCGCGTCGCGGATCATGCCGACGACCACCTCGTCGGGAACGAGATCGCCGGCGTCCATGAACCGCTTGGCCTCGATGCCCAGAGGCGTGCCTGCCCGCACCGCCGCCCGCAGGAGGTCACCGGTGGACAGGTGCAGAAGGCCGCGCTCCCTGAGGGAGTCCGCCTGCGTGCCCTTGCCAGCGCCGGGCGGACCGAAGAGAACGAGCCGGGCTACTGGAGGAACCCCTCGTACGAGCGCATCATCAACTGGGCCTCCATCTGCCGCATGGTGTCGAGTGCGACGCCCACGACGATCAGCATGGACGTGCCGCCGAAGAGGCCGAAAAAGACATTCGACTCGGGGAGGTACCGGAAGATGAGGTTCGGGAACTCGGCGATGAGTGCCAGATAGATGGCACCGGGCAGCGTGAGGCGCGACACCACGCGGTCCAGGTAGATGGCCGTCGGGCGTCCCGGGCGCACGCCCGGGATGAACCCGCCGTACTTCTTCAGGTTGTCGGCCTGGTCAGTCGGGTTGAACTGGACGGCCGTATAGAAGTACGTGAACAGCACGATCAGCAGGCCCTCGAAGGCGATGAACCACCAGGAGCCCGGCGACAGGAAGTCGGCGATGCCCTGAGCCCACCCGGTACCGCCCGCGAGTTCGGCCACGGTCGGTGGAAGGATCGTGATGGACGCCGCAAAGATAACCGGGATGACACCCGCCATGTTCACGCGAATCGGCATATAGGTGGAGCCGCCCGAGGTCATGCGGCGCCCGACCTGGCGTTTGGCGTATTGGATGGGGATGCGACGGATGCCCTCGTTCACGAAGACCACGCCGATCACGATGCCCACGGCGATGACACCGATGATCACGGCCGTCACCGGTGGCAACCCCAGCCAGCCCTGAATGGCGTCGGGCAGAGCCGACACGATCGACACGAGGATGAGCAGCGAGATGCCGTTGCCCACGCCGCGGTGGGTGATGAGTTCGCCCAGCCACATCACCATCGTGGTGCCCGCGGTGAGCGAGATGACGATGAGGAATGTGCGCGACCACCCCACCCCGGGAAGGGCGTCCTGCGAACGGAAGTACAGGACGTAGGCCAGTGACTGCAGCAGCGCCAGGCCCACCGTCATGTACCGGGTGTACTGCGTGATCTTGGCGTACCCCGACTCGCCCTCCTTCTGGAGGCGTTCGAGCGAGGGGACGACCACGGTGAGCAGCTGCAGGATGATGCTCGCCGTGATGTACGGCATGATCCCCAACGCGAAGACGGCGAAGCGCGTGAGCGCGCCTCCCGCGAACAGGTTGAGGAAGTTCAAGATGTTCGTGGTGCCCTGGTTCTGCAGGGCTGCGGCCAGACGCTCGGGCTCCACGCCCGGAACGGGCACGTACGAGCCGAAGCGGAACACCAGCAGGATGCCCGCCGTGAACAGCAGCTTCTTCCGCAGCTCCGGGGACCGGAGCGAGTTGAGCATGGCCTGGAGCATCAGCGGCGCCTAGCCCGGAGAACCTCTACGCGGTGCCGACGAGTTCGACGCGACCGCCGGCCGCCTCGATCTTGGCCACGGCAGCGGCCGATGCCTGATCCACGCGCACCGTCAACGCATACGCGATCTCGCCCCCGGCGAGCAACTTGACCGGGTAGCCACGGTTCGCGTTGTTCTTCACCAGACCCAGCGCCGTGAGGGCCGCGGCATCCACCACATCGCCGGCGGCGAAGGCGTCGGCCAGCACACCCACGTTGATCGGCACGGCGTTCGTCCGGAACGGGCCGATCGGCATGGACTTCTTGTGGTTGGGGCCGCGCAACTTGCCCTTCTGCATGTGCAGGGGGATCGAACCGCCCTGGTAGCCGGGGCGCGGACCGGGGCCCGAGCGGGCACCGGCACCCTTCATGCCGCGCCCGCACGTCTTGCCCTTACCCGATCCCGGGCCGCGCCCGACGCGCTTGCGGCGGTGCTTCGCGCCCGGGTTGGGACCCAGACTCTCAAGACGCACGTCCTCGGGGTTCACCCCGTTGCCGCTCACCGCAGGCTCATCAGATGGCACTTTCGACCTCCTCCACCTGCACGAGGTTCGCGACCTTGCGGAGCGCACCCCGCACGGACGGCGAGTCCTCATGCACCGCTGTCTTACCGATACGCCCGAGCCCCAGCGCACGCAGCGTGCCACGGTGGCGCTGGCTGCTGCCGATCTTGGACCGGGTCTGTGTGATTTTCAGCGTGGTCACGCGGTGACCTCGTCTGCCACCTCGGCGGTGACCACATCCACGGGCTTCGACGAGCCACCGGAGACGCCGAGCACCTCGGCGATGGTCTTGCCGCGGAGCGCTGCGATCTCCTCCGGGGTGCGAAGGCCCTTGAGGCCCTTCACCGTCGCGGTGAGGAGGTTGACCGGGTTGGTCGTGCCGAGGGACTTGGTCAGGATGTCGCGCACGCCGGCCAGCTCGAGCACTGCGCGAACACCGCCGCCGGCGATGACGCCGGTACCCGGTGCGGCGGGCTTCAGCAGCACACGACCGGCACCGTGGTGGCCGATGGTCTCATGGGTGATGGTCGAGCCGTAGCGGGGAACGCGGAACATGTTCTTCTTGGCGTCGTCCACGGCCTTCTGGATGGCCAGCGGGACCTCTTTGGCCTTGCCGTGCCCCACGCCCACGGCGTCCACCTCGTTGCCCACGACCACCAGGGCCGAGAACGAGAAGCGACGGCCGCCCTTGACGACCTTCGCCACGCGGTTCACCTGCACCACACGCTCGGACAGCTCAACGCCCTCCGTCGTGACCCTCTCGCGTCTGCGCTCTGCCATCGTCCTCTTCCCCGGTCCTAGAAGTCGAGCCCGCCCTCGCGGGCACCGTCGGCCAGGGACTTCACCCTGCCGTGGTACAGGTAGCCACCGCGGTCGAACACGACCCGGCTCACGCCCGCGGCCATGCCGCGCTCGGCGATGAGCTTGCCGACCTCGGTCGCCGCGTTGCCCTTTGCCATTCCCTTGAGCGGTGCCTCATGGGATCCGGCTGCCGCAACGGTGTGGCCCCGGTCATCATCAATGAGCTGCGCATAGATGCGCAGGTTCGACCGCGCCACCGACAGGCGGGGGCGTTCAGCCGTGCCATGGACCTTGCCGCGAACGCGGCGGTGACGACGCGCAAGGGCGTCGCGTGTGCTGATCTTTCCCATCGGCCTTATGCCCTCTTCCCGACCTTGCGACGCACGGCCTCGCCCTGATAGCGGATGCCCTTGCCCTTGTACGGCTCCGGCGGGCGCACTCGGCGGATGTCCGACGCGACCTGACCGACCTTCTGCTTGTCGATTCCCGACACCACGATCTGCGTGGGCTCCGGAACCTCGAACACGATGCCGTCCGGCGGCACGAGCGTGACGGGGTGTGAGAAGCCAACCGCCAACTCGAGGCTCGTGCCCCTGAGCTGGGCACGATAGCCCACGCCCACCAACTCCAGGCGCCGTTCGAATCCGGTCGTCACACCAGCCACCATGTTGGCCACGAGACTGCGCGACAGGCCGTGGAGCGCGCGGTGCGGACCCCGGTCGGTCGGGCGCGTCACGACCAGCGCACCGTCCGCCTCGGCCACGCGAATGGGCTCGGCGACAACGTGCTGCAGCTCGCCCTTCGGCCCCGTGACCAGGACCTTCTGTCCGGTGATGTCAACCGTGACCCCGTCGGGCACCGGGATGGGAGCGCGTCCGATTCTGCTCATGCTCGCTCCTCCCCTACCAGACCGTGCACAGGACCTCGCCACCGACGCCGCGGCGGCGGGCCTCATGGCCCGTGAGGAGACCCTGGGAGGTCGAGATGATGGAGACGCCCATGCCACCCAAAACCTTGGGCAGGGAATCCTTGTCGGCATAGACCCGGCGACCCGGCGTCGAGATGCGACGGATACCGGTGATGACCCGGCGGCGGTTCCCGTCGTACTTGAGCCGTACGGAGAGCGTCGAGTGCGGCCCGTCGGTCACGGTCTCGGAGCCCACGATGTAGCCCTGCTCCTCGAGGACGCGGGCGATGTCGGACTTGAGCCGGCTGCCGGGCATGTCAACGGTGTCGTGCAGCGCCATATTGGCGTTGCGGATACGGGTGAGCATGTCGGCGATGGGATCGGTGAGCATCGGGCTACCAGCTCGCCTTCGTCATGCCGGGGATGTGGCCGGCGTGGGCCTCGTCACGCAGGCAGATACGGCACAGGCCGAACCTGCGGAACACCGCGCGCGAGCGACCGCACCGGTGGCACCGGGAGTACGCCTGCGTGGGGTACTTGGTAGGCCGGGAGGCCTTCGCCTTAAGGGACGTCTTTGCCACTGGCTCGCGAACCTTCCTCTATCGCCTGCGGCCACGGCCGCTGTACTTGCGCATCTTCTTGCGACGCCGGGCGGCCCGCTCCTCGGCGCTGTAGCCCTCCTCGCGGAAGGGCATCCCGAGAGCCTTGAGCAACGCGCGGCCCTCCTCGTCGGTGTTCGCCGACGTGGTGATCGTGACGTTCAGGCCACGGATCGTGTCGATCTTGTCGTAGTCGATCTCAGGGAAGATGATCTGCTCGCGCAGCCCGAGGTTGTAGTTGCCGCGGCCGTCGAAACCGTCGGGGTTGATGCCGCGGAAGTCACGGATGCGCGGCAGCGCGATGGTGTTCAGGCGGTCCAGGAACTCCCACATACGCACGCCGCGGAGAGTGACCTTGGCGCCGATCGGCATTCCCTCACGCAACTTGAACTGGGCGATGGACTTACGGGCCCGCGTGATGGCCGGGCGCTGGCCCGCGATGATGGACAGCTGCTCCACCGCCTCATCGAGCGTCTTCGAATTCTGCTTGGCCTCGCCCACGCCCATGTTGAGGGTGATCTTCTCGATGCGCGGGTGCTGCATTGAGGACGCGTAGCCGAACTGCTCCTGCAGCCCCGGGCGCACCTCGGACTCGTAGCGCACCTTGAGGCGCGCGGGCGGGATGACGGTATCGGTGCTCAATCCAGGGCCTTCCCGGTACGCGCCGACACGCGGATGCGCGCGCCGTCCTTCTCCTCGATCCGCACCCGGCACGGCTTCTTGTCCGACGGGTCAATCGGCATGACGTTGGAGAGGTGCATGGTGGCGGGCTTCTCGATGATGCCGCCCGGGTCGTCCGGCGGACGTGCCTTGGTGTGGCGCTTCACCATGTTCAGGCCCTCCACGAGCACGCGCTGATCGGCCGGGGTGACCTCGAGCACCGTGCCGGTGCGGCCCTTGTCCTTGCCCGCGATGCACATGACCTGATCGCCCTTCCTCACACGGGCCGGCATCACAGCACCTCCGGTGCAAGGGAAACGATCTTCATGAACTGCTTCTCGCGCAACTCGCGGGCCACCGGTCCGAAGATGCGGGTGCCACGCGGGTTCTTGGCATTGTCGATGAGGACGGCAGCGTTCTCATCGAACGCGATGAAGGTACCGTCATCACGCGGATGCGCCTTCTTCGTGCGCACCACAACGGCTTTCACCACGTCGCCCTTCTTGACCGCGCCGTTCGGCGTGGCCTGCTTGACGGTGGCGACGATGGTGTCGCCCACATAGGCGTACCGGCGACGGCTTCCACCGAGGACGCGGATGCACAGGATCTCCCGGGCACCGGTGTTGTCCGCAACGCGGAGGCGTGATTCGTTCTGGATCATCGGGCGCTCCTAACGGGCCTTCTCGACAATCTCGACCAGACGCCACCGCTTCTGCTTCGAGAGGGGGCGGCACTCCACCACGCGCACTACATCGCCAACCCCGGCTTCATTGCTCTCGTCGTGCGCGTGCAGGTTCGACGACGCACGGACGATCTTGCCGTACCTCGGGTGGCGGTGGGACGTGTCCACCCGCACGGTGATGGTGCGATCACGGGCGTCACTCGTGACGATGCCCTGACGCGTCTTGCGCCGGGCCACACTCTCCTGGGGCGTCTCAGCCATTTGCGGCCTCCTCGGCGACGATCTCGCGCTCACGCGCAATCGTCAGGATCTGGGCGATCTGGCGCTTACGGATGCCGATCTCGGTGGTGCGCTCGAGCGCGCCGGTCGGCAACTGGAAACGCAGGTTGAACAGTGCCTGGCGGGACTCCTCGAGCCTGAGCGCGAGCGCGTCCCCGGACAGTTCGCGCAGTTCACTGGCCTTCTGTGTGGGCATGGGCTAGGCGTCCTCGCGCATCACGAACCGGCACTTGATCGGCAACTTCATCGCAGCAAGGCGCATGGCCTCGCGCGCGTTCTCCTCGGGCACCCCGGAGAGCTCGAACATCACCATTCCGGGCTTGACCACGGCCACCCATGACTCGGGCGAACCCTTCCCCGACCCCATGCGGGTCTCGGCCGGCTTCTTCGTGACCGGCATGTGCGGGAACATGTTGATCCACACCTTGCCCTGGCGCTTGATGGAGCGGGTCATCGCCACGCGGGCGCTCTCGATCTGCCGGTTGGTGATCCAGGCGTTCTCGAGTGCCTTCAGGCCGTACTGCCCGAAGTGGACCTCCTGATGGCCCTTGGTCAGACCCTGACGACGGCCGCGGTGCGACTTGCGGAACTTGGTGCGCTTCGGCATCAGCATGGCGTTACCTCGCCCCCGGACCATGCGAACCGCCGCGGCCACCCCGGCCACCGCCGCCGCCGCCTTCACGACCACCACCACCGCCGCCGCCGCCTTCACGACGCGGGCGGCGGGGAGGCTGCTGTGCGTCGAGCTCGTTGATGCGGCCACGGGAGTCCACGACGCCCTCGGGCATGACTTCGCCCTTGTTGATCCACACCTTCACGCCGATGCGGCCGAACGTGGTCTTTGCCTCGGCGAAGCCGTAGTCAATGTCCGCGCGAAGAGTGTGCAGCGGGACGCGGCCGTCGGAGTAGTGCTCCGACCGTGACATCTCGGACCCGCCGAGGCGGCCGCCGCACTGGACCTTGACACCCTGGGCGCCGGAGCGCATGGCCGAGGTGAGCGCACGCTTCATGGCGCGACGGAACGAGACGCGGTTCTCGAGTTGCTCCGCGATGGACTGGGCCACCAGCGTCGCGTCGAGTTCGGGTCGCTTGATCTCGTTGATGTTGATCTGGATCTGCTTGCCGGTGATCTCGTGCAGGTCACGGCGGAGCGCGTCAACCTCGGCGCCGCTCTTACCGATGACGATGCCCGGGCGGGCCGTGAAGATGTCCACGGTCAGCTTGGTCGCGTCCTTGCGGATCTTGATGTCCGACAGGCCGGCGTGGCTCAACTTGCGCGTGATGTGACCACGTACCGCGCGGTCCTCGTCGAGGTATGCCGCGTAGTCACGCTCGGTGAACCAGTTGCTCTTCCATCCCTGGAGGATGCCGATGCGGAATCCGGTGGGGTTGACCTTCTGTCCCATCAGGCAGGTCCCTCCGCCCCGGAGCCCGGAAGGCCGAGGCCGATCGTGATGTGGCAGGTGCGCTTGTTGATGCGGCTGGACCGGCCCTGGGCACGCGGACGGAAGCGCCGCATGGTGGGGCCCTCGTCCACGGTGGCGCGGACGATGTGCAGGTCGCGCACCTCGAGGCCCGCGTTGTGATCCGCGTTGGCCATGGCCGACTCCAGCACCTTTCGGATGGGCTCGGACACGTCGCGGGTGGAGAACGCGAGGATGGCCTGGGCCTCGGGAACCGCCTTGCCGCGGATGAGGTCCGCCACGAGGCGGGCCTTCCGCGCCGACACGCGCACGTACTTGGCCGTGGCCTCCGGGCGTGCAGGCGCGCGATGCCTCAGGCGGTCGGAGCGGGCGGGCGCAGTGGCGGTGGCCTCGGCGTCCGTCCCGGTCTCGTCAGTGGCCTCCGTGGCCTCGATGGTCTCGGTGCTCACGTCAGCGCCTCGAGGTCTGCCGGTCGTCGCCGTGCCCGCGGTAGGTGCGCGTGGGGGCGAACTCGCCCAGCTTGTGGCCGACCATGCTCTCCGAGATGAACACGGGCACGTGCTTACGTCCGTCGTGCACGGCGATGGTGTGCCCCACCATCTCGGGGAAGATCGTTGAGGCGCGCGACCACGTACGCAGCATGCGCTTCTCGCTCGCGACGTTCATCGCGTCGATCCTCTTCATCAGCGTGGGGTCGACGAACGGCCCCTTTTTCAGGCTTCGGCTCATCGGCCTTCCGTGTGCTTGCCGCGCTTGCGTCCGCGGACGATCATCTTCTGGCTGGCCTTCTTCGGATCACGCGTGCGGTGACCGTTGGTCGGCTGGCCCCAAGGGGTCACCGGATGGCGACCGGAGTTGCTCTTGCCCTCGCCACCACCGTGCGGGTGGTCAACCGGGTTCATCGCGGAACCGCGGACAGTCGGGCGGACGCCCCGCCAGCGACTGCGACCGGCCTTGCCGCCCACCTCGTTGGCGTGGGACGGATTGCCGAGTTGCCCGACGGTGGCCCGGCAGTTCGCGTGCACCATGCGCATCTCGGAGCTGGGGAGACGCAGGGTGGCGTAGTCGCCCTCCTTCGCCATCAACTGGGCGCCCGTGCCCGCCGACCGGCACAGCTGACCGCCGCGCCCGATCTGCAGCTCGATGTTGTGCACGATTGTGCCGGTGGGGATGTCCCGCAGCGCCAGGGCGTTGCCGGGGCGGATGTCGGCGCCGGGGCCGCTGGTCACGGTGTCGCCCACCTCCAGACGCAGCGGCGCCAGGATGTAGCGCTTCTCGCCGTCGGCGTAGTGCAGCAACGCGATGCGGGCCGTGCGGTTGGGGTCGTACTCGATGCTGGCAACGCGCGCGGGCACGCCGTCCTTCATGCGCTTGAAGTCGATCACCCGGTAGCGGCGCTTGTGACCGCCGCCCTTGTGGCGCGTGGTGATACGCCCGTTGTTGTTACGCCCGCCCGTCTTGTGCAGGGGCTCGAGAAGCGTCTTCTCGGGCGTGGTCTTCGTGACCTCGACGAAGTCGGAACTCGCGACGAATCGGCGGCCCGGCGAGGTGGGCTTGTGCTTACGGATTCCCATCAGGCACCCTCGAAGATGTCGATGGAGTCGCCGGGCTGCAGCTCGACGATGGCCTTCTTCCAGCCGGGGCGGGTGCCCATGCTGCGCCCGCGCCGCTTGGGCTTGGGCTGCACCTTGACGATGCGGACGTCCGTGACGGTCACGTTGAAGAGCTCCTCGACGGCCTGGCGGATCTCGATCTTGTGCGCGTCATCCAGCACCCGGAACGAGTACTGGTTGTGCGCATGCACCAGCCGGTAGCTCTTCTCCGATACGACGGGGCTGACAATCGCGCGGCGGACATCCCCGCGCAGGTGGCTGCTGGTGCTCACTCGGCATCCTCCCCGGCCACCGCGGCAGCGGCACCGTTCCAGCGGTCCCAGACCTCGTGCTCCACCAGCACGGATCGGCCGGCCATGAGGTCGACGGTTTCGGTGTCACGGGCCTCAAGCACGCGGATGCCGCGCAGGTTGCGGAACGACAGCGCCACGGGCGACGAGTACTCACTGACCACCACGAGCAGCGGGCGGGCTGCCAGCGCATCGGGCGCCTTGGAGAGGTACTCGGCAGCGGTCCGCGTGGACGGCTCGTCCCAGCCCGTGGGCTTCATCACGGCGATGGTGCCGCGCTCCACATGGGCACGAAGGGCCGAGCGGAACGCCTGCCGGAGCGCCTTGCGGTTGACCTTGCCACCGTAACTGCGCGGGTGCGGACCGAACACGACACCACCACCGGTCCAGATCGGCGAGCGGTTGGAACCCGCGCGGGCCCGGCCCGTGCCCTTCTGGCGCCAGGGCTTCGCGCCACCGCCGCTCACGTTGCTGCGGGTCTTGGTGCTGTGCGTGCCTGCGCGGCGCCATGCCATCTCGGCCGTCACGGCCTCGTGGATGAGATGGGGCTTGATGGCCTGGGCCTCGAGATCGGCGCCCATGGCGGCCGTACCCGACGCCTTCCCGGTCTTGGAGAGCAGGTGCGCCGCCATCAGTCGGGCCTCACGAACACGATCGAGCCCACGGAGCCGGGAACGGCGCCTTTCACCAGCAGCAGGTTGCGGCCGGGGTCGCAGTCGACCACCTGCAACCCGCGCTGGGTGACCTGGCGGGCACCCATGTGCCCCGCCATGCGAATGCCCTTGAAGACGCGGGCGGGATAGGCCGCCGCGCCGATGGAGCCGGGCTGGCGGATGTTGTGCGAGCCGTGGCTCTTGGGTCCGCGCTTGAAGTTGTGGCGCTTGATGGTGCCGGCGTAGCCCTTGCCCTTCGAGGTGCCGGTGACCTTCACATACGAGCCCGGGATGAACGAGTCCACCGTGATCATCTGCCCCTCGGCGACCTCCCCGGCCCCGAGATCGTCGGCAGAGAACTCGTGGAGGTGGCGCATCAGCGGGACGCCGGCCTTGTTCAGGTGGCCCTGCTCGGGCTTGTTCACGTGCTTGGGCTTGGCCGCACCGAAGCCGAGTTGGACAGCCGAATAGCCGTCGCGCTCAGCGGTCTTCACCTGCACGACCGGGCAGGGGCCCGCCTCGATAACGGTCAGCGACACGCGCTGGCCGTCCTCGGCGAAGATCTGGGTCATACCGACCTTGCGTCCGATGATCGCGGCCATCGTCAGACCTTGATCTCGATGTCGACACCCGCGGGAAGGTCGAGCCGCATAAGGGAGTCGACCGTCTTGGGCGTGGGCGAGAAGATGTCGATGAGGCGCTTGTGCGTGCGCACCTCGAAGTGCTCGCGCGAGTCCTTGTCCTTGAACGGACCCTTGATCACGCAGTAACGGTGGCACTCGGTCGGAAGGGGAACGGGCCCGGAGATGGTCGCACCACTCCGCTGGGCCGTCTCCACGATGGAGGCCGCGCTCTTGTCGATCAGCTCGTGGTCATAGGCCTTGAGCCTGATTCGGATTTTGTTCTGCGTAATCAAGGTTCAGTCGTCTCGTTCGTCTCGTACTACCCGGGGAAAGCGAGGGCCCCGTCCCCCTCCGGGGTGACGGGGCCCGTCCGTCATGTGCCGCTACTCCAGGATCTGCTCCACGACACCGGCGCCGACGGTGCGTCCACCCTCGCGGATGGCGAAGCGCAGGCCGTCCTCCATGGCGATCGGCACGATCAGCTCGACCTCCAGCACCGCGTTGTCGCCCGGCATGATCATCTCCGTGCCGTCGAGCAACTGGATGACGCCGGTGACGTCGGTGGTGCGGAAGTAGAACTGGGGCCGGTAGCCATTGATAAACGGCGTGTGGCGACCGCCCTCCTCCTTGGAGAGCACGTACACCTGCGCCTTGAACTTGGTGTGCGGGGTGATGCTGCCGGGAGCGGCGAGCACCTGACCGCGCTGGATGTCCTCGCGCTTCACGCCGCGCAGCAGGGCACCGATGTTGTCGCCGGCCTGACCGCGGTCGAGCAGCTTGCGGAACATCTCGACGCCCGTGACGACGCTCTTCTCGACGTGCGGCTGCATGCCGACAATTGCGATCTCGTCGCCGACGTTGACGACGCCGCGCTCCACGCGACCAGTGGCCACGGTGCCGCGACCGGTGATGGTAAAGACGTCCTCGACCGGCATCAGGAAGGGCTTGTCCACGTCGCGCTCGGGGAGCGGTACGTAGTCATCCACGGCCTGCATGAGCGCCAGAACCTGCTCCTGAGCATCGGCGTCGCCGTTCAGGGCGTTCAGCGCCGACACCTGGACCACCGGGAGGTCGTCACCCGGGAAGTCGTACATCGACAGGAGCTCACGGACCTCGAGCTCGACGAGCTCAAGCAGCTCCTCGTCGTCCACCATGTCGGCCTTGTTCAGGGCCACCACGATGTACGGCACGCCCACCTGACGGGCAAGCAGGATGTGCTCGCGGGTCTGCGGCATGGGGCCATCAGCGGCCGAGACCACGAGGATCGCGCCGTCCATCTGCGCGGCACCCGTGATCATGTTCTTGATGTAGTCCGCGTGCCCAGGGCAGTCAACGTGGGCGTAGTGGCGGGCCCCCGTCGAATACTCGACGTGCGAGGTGGCGATGGTGATGCCGCGCTCACGCTCCTCGGGGGCGTTGTCGATCTCATCGAAGCTGCGCACCTCGCCGCCGTACTTCTGGCTGAGCGTCTGGGTGATGGCAGCAGTGAGCGTCGTCTTGCCGTGGTCAACGTGGCCAATGGTGCCCACGTTCACGTGGGGCTTCGAACGGTCGAACTTCTCCTTCGCCATCACACGCTCCTCATGCGCGTCCGAGCGGATGTACGACCATCAGGGTCGCAACCCGCCACGTGCTTCCGAATCGGCCCCTAAATGAGACGCGCAGCTCTGACGGCCGCGCGTAGAGAGGACCTTGCTCCTGCGAGCCGGGGGAACATAGCACGCGAGCGGCGGCTCGCAAGCGCCACCCCGGTGAACGGTCGCAGAGAGCATCAGGGGGCGGCCTCGGACCCCATCGGGTGCCGTGTGCACCGGCCTGCGGGGCCCGGGGCGAGGCATGCCGGAGTGCCGTCACGGGGGGCGACGTCGGTGGGCGGCGGCGCATAGGATCGGGGAGTGGACGAGCCCCGGAAGGCGCTGCGTGACTTGGCCCGCGAGGCCCGGGGCGAGGTGCGCGGTGATGCCGCCACGCGGGAGCTGTACGCCGTGGATGCCAGCCTCTACCGGCGCATGCCCATCGGCGCACTGCTCGCGGACTCGGAAGACGACCTGTCGCTCGCCGTCGGGACCTGCAGGACGCACGACATCCCCCTCACGATGCGCGGCGCGGGCACGAGTCTCGCCGGTCAGGCAGTGGGAACCGGTCTCGTGGTGGACTGCTCGCGCCTGCGCGACATCGAGGTGGACTCAGGCTCGATGACCGCCCGGGTGGGCCCAGGGGTGGTGCTGGACGACCTCAACCGGGCGGCGGCCGCGCACGGTCTGGCCTTCGGTCCCGATGTGGCGACCGCGAACCGCGCCACCCTGGGCGGGATGATCGGAAACAACTCGGCGGGTGCCCGGTCGCTCGTGCACGGCATGACCGCCGACCATCTGGTGGAACTCGACGTGGTACTGGCCGACGGCACCCGTGCGGCCCTCCGGAGAGGGGGAGCCGCGCCGCCGTCACTCGAGGCCGTGCGGGCCCTCGCCACCACCGACGGCTTCCCCGCGCTCATGCGCCGGGTGTCCGGGTACGCCCTCGATCGCCTCACCGGGCCGGAGCCCGACTGGCCGGCCTTCCTCTCGGGCAGCGAGGGGACCCTGGCCGTCGTGCGGAGCGCAGTGGTGCGCCTCGTACGACCGCCCGCCGAGCGCGCCCTCGCCATCCTCCCGTTCCGCGACACCGATACCGCACTCGCCGCCGTGCCCGACCTGCTCTCGACCTCGCCCTCGGCCATCGAACTGATGGACGCGCAACTGGTGGACCCGGCCAATCGCCGACCCGCCGAGCGGGCCCTTCTCGGAATCGTCGGCCGTGCGCCCGCGATGCTCCTCATCGAATATTCGGGTGAGCCCGGTGAGGCCGTTGCGCGGGCCCGGGCGGTGCGCGGTGCAACGGTGATCGCTGCCACTGCCGATCAGGCCGCCGTGTGGGCCATCCGCCGCACCGGCATCGCCCGGGCGCTGCGCGTGGAGGGCGACGGGAAGCCCATCCCCTTCATCGAGGACCCGGCCGTGCCGCCGGAGCGGCTCGCGTCGTTCGCGGGCGAGGTCAGGCGCCTGCTCGCCGGTGAGGGCATGGCAGATGCCATCTGGTACGGCCATGCGAGCGTGGGCTGCCTGCATATCCGCCCGCTCGTGGACCTGCGCGCACCGGGGGCCGTGGCACGGATGCGCCGCGTGGCGGAGGGAGTGGCCGACCTCGTCGCCGCCCACGGCGGGTCGCTGTCGGGCGAGCACGGCGACGGCCGGCTGCGCGGCGAACTCCTCCCCCGGATGTACGACCCGGCCATGATCGCGCGATTCGCCCAGGTGAAGGCGGCGCTCGATCCGCAGGGGATCCTCAACCCGGGCATCATCACCGCTCCCGAACCCCTCGACTCCGGCCTGCGCATCCATGCGTCCCCGCCGGTCCACGCCATTCCCACCTCGGTGTCGTTCGCGGGTGCGGGCGGGCTGCAACGTGCGGTGGAGGCCTGCAACGGCAACGGCCAGTGCCGGGCCTCCGATGCGGTCATGTGCCCCTCCTACGAGGCTCTTCGCGACGAGCGGCACTCCACGCGCGGGCGCGCCGTGCTGCTGCGGGCGGCCATCGAGGGACGCCTCGACTTGGGTCTGGCCGACCCGGGCCTCGCCGAGGCGCTCGATTTGTGCCTGTCCTGCCGCGCGTGCGCCACCGAGTGCCCCGCCGGCGTGGACATGTCGCGCCTCAAGGTGGAGGTGCTGGTGCACCGCCATGCCGAGCACCGCCCCTCCCTCACCGTGCTGGCAGCCGCGCACGCGCACGACCTGATGCGGGCGGGGTCGGCAGCGCCGCGCCTGACCCGCCTCGTCACCCGCCCCGGACACCGGCGCCACGGACCCCGGCCACCCGCCCCCGTGCGTGAATGGCGGCCGCCCCCGCCGTCCGGGAGCGGCACCCCGATGGGCCTCTTCGCCGATACGTGGACGCGCTTCCTGGAGCCCGGCACCGGCGACGATGCCGCGTACGTCCTCACAGCAGGCGGTGCCCGGGTGCAGGTGCTTTCAGGGGGGTGCTGCGGCCGTCCGGCGCTGTCGCAGGGCATGCCCGACCTCGCCCGCACGCAGGCCCGGAAGGTGCTGCGCGCCCTCGCGCCCTACGCCATGGGGGGCCACCCCATCGTGGTGCTCGAGCCCTCGTGTCTCTCGATGCTGGCGTCCGACCTGCCGTGGCTGCTGCCGGACGATGCCCGGGCCCAGTGGGTGGCGGACGCGGTGGTGTCGTTTGAGCGCGCGGTACTCGACCTCGGGCTGGAGGTCCCGACCGGTGGCGAGGCCCCCCTGGTGCACCGCCACTGCCATGCACGGGCCGATGGGGACGAGGCCGCCGTCGCCGCGATGGGCCCCGACGCCACCGCCACCGAGGCGGGCTGCTGCGGCATGGCCGGTGCCTTCGGCTACCTGCACCCCGACGAATCGCGGGCGATCTTCGCCCACCGCCTCGGCCCCGCCCTCGCGGCTGCCGACGCCACCGCCCCGGTGGTGGCCGCCGGGATCTCGTGCCGCCACCAGATCACCGCGCTGGGTAGGCGGGAAGCCGTGCATCCCGCATCACACCTCGCACGGCTGCTGCACCCGGTGACCGGCGCAGCCTAGGCCTCAGAACGCGTCCGAGGTGGACGACATCGCGGCGAACGTGTACCGCATCGCGGAACTGTGCTTGTCGGTCGTGATCTTCGACAGCGGCCCCGATGTGTTGTCCAGACCCAGCCAGTCCTGCCCCGCGTACTGCTCGTAGAGATTGCAGCCCAGAAGCCCGAACTGGCCCTGCGTGCCGAAGCCGTTCGTGAAGTAGCGCCACACCCACCCGGGGCCGATCGGGGGGCGCCCGTCGGTCGTCATCGCCGTATCGGGCCCGGCGCAGAAGGTGACCTGCACGCCCGGCGAGCCCGGTGGCAGCGGCGCCTTGATGGTGACGGTCTGGCGAGCGGGCGACATACATGTGAAGGGCACCGACGTGACGGTGGCGGGGCACGGGGGCGCAGGGGCGTCATCGATGAATATCGCGCTGCGCCCGTACCGCCCGACCGCAAGGGGATCGACATGGTGCACGCCCGCAACGGGATCGCCGGACACCGCGCGCACGCGGAACACGACGCGCTTCCCGGCGACCCGCGGCATCCCCAGACTCACCACGTGGGTGGTGTCCTCGCCGACGCTGCGCAGGATGAGGGCGGCGTTCGGCGGATCGGCCACGAAGCCGAACGACTGCCACAGGCCCGCGAGGCTACGCAGGCTCGTACGGCCCGCACGGCGTGCCGGGCGGTCGCTGAACCATGTGACCGGCGAGGTGGCTGGGACCGATAACACGAGCGCACCGGGCTTCCCCGTGATTCTGACCGAGGGCGGATCCACGCTGAACAGCACCGACGGGGCAGCCGACCCTGCAGCCGGGAGGGCGACGGCGAGCGCAAGGGGAACCGCGACGGAGAGGAATCGCATGTCAGGACCGTACACATTCCGGGCATCCGTCCGCAACCCCGGCGCAACCGTGGGACGTTCCGGTGGCCGATGGCAGCCCGATTGAGGCACGGGCCGGATCTGGACGCCTCGACGACGATTCGTGGAGGTGATGCCATGCTCCGTCAGCAGATCCCCCAGCGAGTGGTTGTTGGCATGCGCCTCGGTGTCGTGCCTAAAGAGGTTCCGGACGTACACTGCTCGCAGGTTGCGCACACCGTTCGATCAGCCCGTGCCGTCGTCGTATGGAGGACCCCATGAGAACCACCCCCGTCGTGCTCGGAGCCGCGGCAGCCATCGCGATGTGCGCGATCGCTACCGGCGCATTGACCACTCCATCCACGGTGATCTCCGAGGCGGACCGGGGCTCGATCCTCCCCTAAATCGCCGTGGACAGCCGGGGTGGGGCAGTGGCGGTGTGGCAGCAGGCACCCGTCGGGGGAGGGATGCTGGGCGTCACCATCTGGTCAGCACGGCTGTCAGGCAGCACATGGAGCACCCCCGTCACCATCGCCGACGCCACGCGCGGGGGCGAGGCGCCTCAGGTCGTTGTGGACAGCACCGGTGTCGCAACCGCCGTCTGGGCGAACGTCATGCAGCGAGAGGTCGAGACCGCTCGCTTCGTTGAGGGATCGTGGACCGCAACGGTCATGCTCTCCGCTACCGGGGTCCAAACACAGACGCCACAGTTGGCAGTTGACGCCGACCGGCGGGTCACCGCCCTCTGGCTGAGCCGAGGCGGGAACTCGAATCACCGGGTCCAGACACGCCGGCTCCATGGGGCAGTGTGGAATGACACGACGACCATCTCGACAGACTCTCTCGCGAATGCTTTCGAGGCCCGGCTCGCGGTGAACCGCGCCGGGGCGGCCGTGTCCCTCTGGGCCACCTTTGACGGGATGACTGCGAAGATCGTTGCCGCGAGGGCCGGGTCGGATGCCGCGTGGGGCCAACCCGTGACGTTCCCGACGACGGGATGGGACGTGTCCGCACCCCGGATCGCCGTGGATGACAGCGGGATGGCGACGGCGGTGTGGCGCGGAACGAACATGGGGGCACCCGCAGTCATCCGGGCGGCGCGTGCCGCGGGTGGGACCTGGTCGGACCCGGTGACGCTGTCGACCGCCGGTGCGAATGCCGACAGTCCGGAGATCGCCGTTGATCCGACCGGTGTCGTCACAGCCGTCTGGGTCCGGCCGAAGCCCGGCGGGACCAACCTCGTCGTGCAGTCATCGCGGTTCGTGGGTCAGACCTGGACCACCCCCATCAACCTGTCCGCGGACGGCCGGGACGCGGGGGCACCCATGGTCACCGTGGATCCGGCAGGTGTCGTGACGGCGACCTGGATCCGCTCCAACGGTCAAAACACCATCGTGCAGGCGGCACGGTTCGAGGACGGCGCATGGGGCGAACCGGTGAATCTGTCGCCCGTTGGACGGAACGCAGGGACTTCTCCGGACTACCCATGGACCCTTGGCTCTCGGGTGCTCGCCGGGACCAGTGGCGCCGTCATCGCCATTTGGTCGAGGCATTCCGATACCGCTGCGGTCATCGAGGCTCTGACCCTCCGTGGACCGCCCCACCCTCCGACGTCCGTTGCCGCGCAGACGGGAACCCACTCCGCGACCATCTCGTGGACGCCGCCGGCAATGGACGGTGGCGCGCAGATCACCTCGTACACCGCGACGGCTACGCCCGACGGTGCGACGTGCAGCGCCACCGCACCCGACCGCACGTGCACGCTCACCGGCCTCGCAGAGACGGTCCCCTATTCCGTCACCGTCACGGCACGCAACGCCGTGGGAACGAGCACACCATCCGCTCCGGTGGCGGTGCTCCTCACGAGATCGCCGAGCCCCGCCCCGGCCCCAACGGGGGCCCCGATCCAGACGCCGCTCCCGGTCCGTGCCCTTGCCGTGCGGGTTACCACCTCGCCCGCCGGCACTGTCCGTACCACGGGGGCCGTGCCGCGAACAGCCAGCCGGGTCACCCAGACCGCAACCGCCGGACGGCGCACCGTAAACGGACGCTGCACGATCGCACCACGCACCGGCGCACGGAAGTTCACCTGCACCCTGCGCCTCACCAAGGGTCGCTGGGCGGTCCGCACCCGGGCGATGGCCGGGACCACCGTTGTCGCACAGACGACTCGGACCATCACCCGCCGGTAGAGGCCTCCCGTCCAACCCGACGAACCGGGGGGCCGAGCACCGACATGAGTGGGACCGCCACAAAACGGCTGCACCCACCTCGAGGCCTGACCAGACCAGCGGCAGGGTCAGTTGCCGGTCGCGCCCACCCTCGCCTTGATCTCCTCGGAGATGCTCTGCGGCACCTCGGCGTAGTGGTCGAACTGCATGGTGAAGGTGGCGCGGCCCTGGGTGGCTGAGCGCACCGAGGTGGCGTATCCGAACATCTCGGAGAGCGGCACCTGGGCCTGAATGGTGCCGGCGGTGCCCTTCTCCTCCATGCCGCTGATGCGACCCCGGCGGCCGTTCAGGTCGCCCACCACGGTGCCCATGAACTCGGTGGGGCACACGACCTCGACGGCCATGAGCGGCTCGAGCAGACACGGGCTGGCGCGCCGGGCCGCCTCGCGAACGGCCATCGAGCCGGCGATCTTGAACGCCCCCTCGTTGGAGTCAACGTCGTGGTACGAGCCGTCGGTGAGCGCCACCTTGACGTCCACCATGGGGTAGCCGGCCACAATCCCGCCCTCAAGGGCCTCCCTGGCCCCCTCGTCCACGGCGGGGACGTACTCCTTGGGAACCGATCCGCCCACGGTCTTGTTCTCGAACTCGTATCCCTTGCCGGGCTCGTTCGGCTCGACCGTGAGGTACACGTGGCCGTACTGGCCACGTCCGCCGGACTGGCGGACGAATCGGCCCTCGACCTTCTCGACGCGCTTGCGAATGGTCTCGCGGTAGGCCACCTGGGGTGCACCCACGTTGGCGTCCACGCTGAACTCGCGCATGAGGCGGTCCACGATGATCTCGAGGTGCAGTTCACCCATACCGGCAATGACGGTCTGGCCTGTCTCCTCGTCGGTGCGCACGCGGAAGGTCGGGTCCTCGTCTTGCAGACGCTGCAGGGCGGTGGACAGCCTCTCCTGATCGGCCTTGGTCTTCGGCTCGATAGCCAGGCGGATGACCGGGTCGGGGAAGGTCATCTCCTCGAGGACCACCGGGTTGGCCGGGTCGCACAGGGTGTCGCCGGTGGTGGTGCTCTTCAGGCCCACGGCCGCCACGATGTCGCCAGCCGAGGCTGAGTGTGCTTCCTCACGGTGGTTCGCGTGCATCATGAGCAGGCGCCCGATGCGCTCCTTGCGCTCACCCTTCGTGGCGTTGACCACGCCGTCGCCGGCGTTGATCGTGCCCGAATAGACGCGCAGGAAGGTGAGGCGCCCGACATACGGGTCGCTCATCACCTTGAAGGCGAGTGCACTGAACGGAGCGGCCGCATCGGCCGGGCGGTTCACCGTGTTGCCGCGGTCGTCCACGCCCTCGGCGGCCGGCACATCCAGCGGCGAGGGCATGAAGTCCACAACGGCGTCGAGCAGCGGCTGCACGCCCTTGTTCTTGAACGACGACCCGCACAGCACCGGCGTGATGGCGATCGCCAGCACGGCCTTGCGAATGGCGACCGTCATCATGGCGGGCGTAATCTCGCTGCCCTCGAGGTAGGCCTCGGCCACCGCGTCGTCGCTGTCGGCGAGGGCCTCGATCAAGTGCTCGCGGGCGAGTTCGGCGGCGATCGCCATGTCCTCCGGGATCGGTCCCACTTCGATCTCGGTACCGAGATCGTCCAGATAGGTCGTGGCCGTCATCGCGACCAGGTCAACGATGCCGGCGAAGTCACCCTCGGCCCCGATGGGCAACTGGATCGGCACCGCGCGGGTGCCGAGGCGATCAATCATGGTCTGCACGCTGGCGTCGAAGTCGGCGCCGATCCGGTCCATCTTGTTGACGTAGGCGATGCGCGGCACGTGGTAGCGGTCGGCCTGGCGCCACACCGTTTCGGACTGCGGCTCCACACCGGCCACGGAGTCGAACACCGCCACGGCGCCGTCGAGCACCCGGAGTGAGCGCTCCACCTCGACGGTGAAGTCCACGTGCCCCGGCGTGTCGATGATGTTGATGCGGTGGTCGCGCCAGAAGCAGGTGGTGGCGGCCGAGGTGATGGTGATCCCCCGCTCCTGCTCCTGCTCCATCCAATCCATGGTCGCAGCGCCCTCGTGCACCTCACCGATGCGGTGCGTGCGCCCGGTGTAGTAGAGGACGCGCTCCGTCGTGGTGGTCTTGCCGGCGTCGATGTGCGCCATGATCCCGATGTTCCGGGTGCGATCGAGCGGGACCTTCTTCACCTCAGCCACTGAACCCCACCTGTCCGTAACGGTATGGCACAGGGAGCATGGCCCCGCGCGTCGTCTCTCATGAATGCGAAGCCGGGCCCGGCGCGATGCGTCGGGCGGCGGCGGCTACCAGCGGTAGTGCGCGAAGGCCTTGTTGGCCTGGGCCATGCGGTAGATGTCGTCCTTGCGCTTGAACGCGCCGCCCTGCGACCCGAGCGCGTCCAGCAGCTCGTTGGCGAGGCGCTCGCTCATCTGCTTCTCACGCCGTTGGCGTGAGAACAGAACGATCCAGCGGATGGCAAGGGTGCGGCCGCGGCGCGGCGGCACCTCGATCGGCACCTGGTAGGTGGCTCCACCCACGCGGCGGCTCTTCACCTCGAGCACCGGCGTGACGTTACGGATCGCCTCCTCCATGACCTGCACGGGGTCACGCCCGGTGCGGTCGCGGATGCGCTCGAGCGCGTCGTACACGGTGCGCTCTGCGACCGACTTCTTGCCCTCCTTGAGGACCTTGTTGATGATCTGCGTGACGAGGACGTTCTCGTACGCGGGGTCCGGCGTGAGCCGGCGACGGGTGATTACTGCTCGGCGGGGCATGAGCCTACTTCGGAGTCTTGGCGCCGTACTTCGAGCGCGCCTGCTTGCGGTTCGACACGCCGGCGGTATCAAGCGCGGCGCGGATGACCTTGTACCGGACGCCCGGGAGATCCTTCACGCGGCCCCCACGCACGAGCACCACCGAGTGCTCCTGGAGGTTGTGGCCCTCACCCGGGATGTAACTCGTGACCTCCATCCCGTTGGTCAGCCTGACACGCGCAACCTTGCGCAGCGCCGAGTTCGGCTTCTTCGGGGTGGTGGTGTAGACGCGCGTGCATACGCCGCGCTTCTGCGGGGCCCCACGAAGGGCCGGCGTCGACGTCTTGGTCGCCTTGGGCTTGCGGCCCTTGCGGACCATCTGGTTGATCGTTGGCACGAGCCTCTTCCGGGTGATGGGCGTCACGAATCGGATCACCCTCGCGGGCGAGCGGTCCGGGACCGTATCACGGCGCATCGGGCGGGCCAACAGGGGCCGGGGGCCGCTTCGTGACGGCCAGCACCCCGGCGGCGATGACCAGCGCACCCAGCGCCGCGAGCGACAGGCCAACGGACTGCCCGGTCACAATCGGTCCGAGCACGGGATAGAACGTGAAGCCGGTCGCGCCGGTGACGATGGCCCAGCCGACAGCCGCCGCGAGCACCACTGCGATGGCCAGCACCGCGCGCTCGCCGGGGTCGGAGCGGCGCTCGGGCAGGCGTGTCCGACGGCCCTCCCCGTAGCCGCGCGCGGCCATGGCCTCGGCCACATCGAGGCCGCGCTCCAGCGCTGAGCCCACCAGCGGAAGGGCGAGCGGCACGGCGGCCCGCGCGCGCCTGAGGCGCGGGCCGGTGGTGAGCGCCACCCCGCGCAGACGCGCGGTCTCGGCGATGGCCCGGGCATCACGGCGCATCGTGGGCACCATCCGCGCGGCGAGTGCCGATACCAGTGCCGACCGGGGCGCGACACGGCCGAGGCCGGCCAGCATGCGATCCGGGTCGGCCCAGGCGAAGATGGCGGCGGCGAGGGCGATGGTCGCCAGCACCCGCGCGGCGGCGGCAACGCCAGCCGCGAGCGCCTCGGCGGTGACCTCACCGTGGAGCGGCGGGGGGACGGGCAGGGTGAACAGCACCAGATCGCCCTGGCCGCTCACGAGCGGCGTCAGTACCAGCACCATGGCGCCCGAAACCAGCGCCCCGATGAGGACCCACCGGCCGGGATGCCCGGGGGCAGCCCGCAGGAGAACGATGGCCCCGACCGCCAGTGCCGTGAGCACGAGGGGCTGATCGGTGGTGAAGGCCAGCACCCCCGCGATCACGGCAAGCAGCACGATGGGAGCCGGGGCACGATCCCCGGCGACGGGTCCGCTCATGCCGACGGCGCCGGGCGGGTCATGAGGGCGTGCACGTGACCGCGCACGGACGCGGGCCCGGCCCGTCGGAGACGAAAGCACGGGAGACCGGCGGGGTGCGGACGAACCATCTGGGGATCCCTCAGCCGGTAGGTGCTGGCGCCCAGGCCGGACGCGGGCCCTCGAAGTGCGCATCGCCTGCGATCCTGTCGGCCTCGAGGGCGCGGACGTCGTCGAAGGGGAGCAGGAGGCGGAACCGGAAGTAGAGCCACCGCCTGATGAAGGTCACGCGGCAGTCGTGGGTGAGGGTCGCGACGCGGGTCGCGGTACTCACGCCCTCTTTGGGGATGAGCGTGATCTCGCGGAAATCGGCGAAGGCGGCGTCAGCGCCGCGCCGCCAGGGCCAGAGGAAGAACGTGTGAGCCATGGCGATGGTCCAGGCACCCCCCTGCTCCCTGAGGCCTGCCGTCACCAGCGCCCGTTGGACGTCATCCTTCAGGTCCCCCAGCGAGTGGACCCCGACGACCTGCAGGGACGCGACCCCCGGCCGGGCGACCTCACACGTGGGATGGACGAGTTGAGCGGCCGTCCACCCGGCTGGCATGCCGTCGAAGATGAAGACGTCGCCCTGCCCCACCGGGTACCGGGCGGAGTCGCGGCGCGGGACGTAGTACCCGTCGCGGGTGCCCACGTACCACGTCGGGGCGTCAGGCGTACTCAAGCCCGGTGTCGTCCTCGTCCATGTGCTGGTGCGTGAGCGGACGCGAGTGGTGGATCAGCGACTCTCCGTCCTCGCCACACTCCATCTCGATGGGGGCTGCGTTGACGAAGCGGATCAGTTTCTCCCAGTCGAACACCGACTCCACCCCATATTCGGCAAGCGTGTCGGAGGGGAGAGCCACACCGGCCCGCGCCGCGGCGAGGAGGATCGGAAGGCTCTTGCGGAGATGTTCTGCCTCGTCGATCAGACCCTTGACGCCCGGCGGGATGAGGAAGGCATCGAGGACGCCGTGCCGGGTGACGGGGACGCTGATCCCCTCCTCGATCTGATCCTCGATCACCCTGGGCAGCGCGTTCTGGAGTTCGCGTCGGCCCACCGACTGCGTACTCAGGATGAAGCGTGTGGTGCTCATGGCTGGAGTGTACCAACACTTGTATGTACATCCGTCCCGTTCAGATGGCTCACATCGCGTCCTCTCGCTCGTGGCCAACCACGGCGCCGGATCGGCTGCGGGGCAATGGCCGGGGGCGCAGGGATCACCGGGTGCGGCGGTCGCGAGGTCACGGCGCGATCGTACGACAGCACCCGCCACGGGGCAGGAGACCGGTTGCACGCATCGCCGGACCGAGTCCGAAACGGCCATGTGCCACAACTGCCCCCGACGTGCCGAGCATGGCCCACCCATGATCCGACGGCTCCTCAACGCGCCCTGCCCGTGCATCGCGTGCCACCGGTACCGGGAGGTCCGCCAGAACCCGCGTGGCCGCGCACCCGGCGTGCGCCCGGGAGCCTCGGCACCCGTTGGGCAGTGCGCACCTGGTGCGGGAGATGGTGGCTCTCGTGACCTGGTGGGGCGATACGCACCCCGGAGCAGGGTCCATGGACATCGATGATCTCTCGTGCCGGACCGGGGACCCGATTGACGGCCCTTCCTCGCACCAGAACGGCCTCGACGTGGACATCCGCCTTCCCCGGCGCGACCGGTCACGTGACGCGGCTGGCCCGGGGGATTCCGACCGGACGTTCACTCAGGCCCCGATCAACCGTCCCATGCGGCGCGCGGGGTTGCTGATCCCCATCGGTCCGTCACCCGGCGCGCGGGGGTCATCGGGCGTGGTGGGGCGCTGGCCGGCGCGCAACGACCACCTGCACCTCCGCATCCCGGGGTGACCCGGGGCCGACCGCGGCGCTAGGGTGCGCCCACGATGGTCGCCCTTCCCCTCCTGCCGGTATCGAACTTCTGGGCCGAGGCCTTCCCCGTCGCAGACGCGTTTCAGGAGCGCATCCGCGACACCGGGGTCGGCACCATCCAGATGACCCTCATCGCCTTCATCGTGACATTCCTGATCACCCGGGCCATCACCTACACGATCAAGTCCGGGCGCGGGCCATTCGGCGACATGTCGGTAGGCGGCACCCACATCCACCATCTGGTGCCGGGCATCTTCCTGCTGCTCATCAGCGGGGTTATCGGCATCGGCATCGACTGGCAGCCCGGGGGCCTGGCAGGGCTCATCATGCCGACCGTGTTCGGCATCGGGGCCGCGCTCACACTGGACGAGTTCGCACTCTGGCTGACCCTGCGCGATGTGTACTGGTCGGACGAGGGCCGGCGCTCGGTGGACGCCGTCATCGTGCTGGCCGCGCTCCTGCTTCTCTTCGCTCTGGGGATCGCGTTCTGGGTTGACATCTGGGCGGATGCAAACGTCCACGGGGTGGGGATCCTGCTGGCGTGGCATGTCCTCTGCGGCGTGTTCTCCCTGATCACGTTCCTCAAGGGGAAGTGGACCTTCGCGGCCGTCGGACTGCTCGTATGGCCGCTCGCCCTGATCGGCGCCGTGCGCATCGCCCGGCCCACGTCGCTGTGGGCGCGGCGGCGCTACGGCACGGAACAGATGACCGCGTCGGTGGCCCGGTACCCCGAGGACCGGCGTATTCCCATGTGGTTCTGGCAGCGCCCGAAGACGGACGCGCCCAC
>CAMAVU010000006.1 GCA_945861935.1 Bifidobacterium breve
GGGGTTGGGGACTGTCCCCGCGGGGGGACTGTCCCCGCGGTTGGGGTCGGGGTTGGGGTTGGGGACTGTCCCCGCGGGGGGACTGTCCCCGCGGTTGGCGATTTCCGGGCCTCAGTCCTCACCCACGACTCCCATGCCCTTCGCCCGGCGCTCCAGCTCGGCCCGCATGAAGGGGTCGAGGGCGCCGTCAAACACGGCCTGCGTGTTACCGCTCTCATAGCCGGTACGGAGGTCCTTGACCATCGAATAGGGGTGGATCACGTATGAGCGGATCTGGCTGCCGAACCCGATGGTCATGCTGTCGCCGCGCAGCCTGGCCGCCTCCTCCTCGCGGCGCTGGAGTTCGAGCTCCAGGATGCGGGCGCGCAGGAGGCTCATCGCCGTCGCGCGGTTCTGGGTCTGCGAGCGCTCGTTCTGGCACTGCACCACCACGCCCGTCGGCATGTGGGTGATGCGCACGGCGGAGTCGGTCTTGTTCACGTGCTGACCACCGGCGCCGCTGGCGCGGTAGGTATCAACACGGATGTCCTTGTCGTCAATCTCGACGTCGGTATCGTCGGTGACGAGCGGCGCCACCTGCACGGCCGCGAACGACGTCTGCCGACGGTTGGCGGAGTCGAACGGGGACATCCGGACCAGCCGGTGCACCCCGCGTTCGGCCGACATCAGCCCGTACGCATTCGCGCCCGACAGCGTGAAGGTGACGCTCTTGATGCCCGCCTCCTGGCCGTCCTGACGGTCCTGCACCGCCGCGGCGAAGCCCCGGGTCTCAGCCCAGCGCAGGTACATGCGCAGCAGCATCTCGGCCCAGTCCTGCGCATCGGTACCGCCCTCTCCCGACTGGATCGTCACCACCACGTCGCCCGCGTCGTGCTCGCCGCCGAACAGCCGCGACTCCTCCAGCGAGAACAGGCGGTCCTCGGCCCGTGTGAGACCGGCCACGATCTCCCCGGTGAAATCCGGCGCGAGCCTGCCGGCGCGCTCCTCCTCGCGCGCCATCGCGGCGAGTTCGGACAGGTCGGCCACCTCGTCGGACAGCGCCCGGTACTCGTCGAGGCGCCCCGTGTGGCGCGCGTGCTCAGACGAAACGCCGGCAGCACGCTGCTGGTCGTCCCAGAAGCCCGGGGCGCCCATCTCCTGCTCCAGATCCGCGATACGCCCAGCGAGCGCCTCGGGGTCGAGATAGCCACCCAGAAGTTCCACGCGCTCGGCGAGACGTCCGGCCTGCTGTGCCAATACGTCGGGGTCGGTGGTCACCCGAGCACCCGCGTCAAGCGGCGCCACAGCACTTCTTGTACTTCATGCCGGATCCGCATGGGCACGGGGCGTTACGCCCGATGCGGTCCTCATCGTTGATGACCACGGTCGTCACCACGGCCGGGCGCGGCTCCTCGGCGGCGGGCTCGTCGGCGTGGTGCGCGGGCTCGGTCGCCTGGGCGGCAACCTCATCGGGCGACTCGATCATGCCCTGCTCCAACCCGGCGAACCCCTGCACCGGGTCGTCCTGGGCGCTGTAGGTGATCCCGTCCACCGGCGCGGCCTCCACGGGCTCCGGAGTGGTGTCAACCTCGACGTGGAACATGTACCGGACGAACTCGCGGGTGACGTTCTCCATCATCTCGTCGAACATCTGGTGGCCCTCGAGCCGGTACTCCGAGAGCGGATCCTTCTGGCCGAGCGCGCGAAGATGGATGCCCTCACGCAGGTAGTCCATGCTCAGCAGGTGCTCGCGCCAGTCCACGTCGATGAGCTGCAGCAGCACCCAGCGTTCGAGGTCGCGCACCAATTCGGCCCCGAGGTCGGTCTCGCGGCGCTCGTAGGCGTCCATGGCGTCATCCTCGAGGCGGTCGAGGAGTTCCTCCCGGGTCATCCCGTCGTGGCGCACATCGCCTGCCCCGACCGACATCGGGTACAGCTGCCCGATCTCGGAGAACATCCCCTCCAGATCCCAGTCGGCGACGGCGGCGTCATCGTCCTCGTACCGGTCCACGGTTTCCACCAAGACCTCGGCGATCCAGTCCCGGGCGCGGTCCCCGAGGTCAGCCCCCTCCAGTACCTGCCGGCGTTCCGCATAGACGACCTCGCGCTGCTTGTTCAGTACGTCGTCGTACTCCAGCACCCGCTTGCGGATGTTGAAGTTGTATTCCTCGACCTTCTTCTGGGCACCCTCGACCGTCTTCGTGAGCATTCGCGAGTCGAGCGGAAGGTCGTCTCCCGGACCCAGGCGGTCGAGGATCTTGTACATGCGGTCGCCCGAGAAGATGCGGATCAGGTCGTCCTCGGCCGACAGGAAGAAGCGCGACACACCGGGGTCGCCCTGACGGCCCGAGCGGCCGCGCAACTGGTTGTCGATGCGACGGCTCTCGTGCCGTTCGGTGCCCAGCACGTAGAGGCCACCGACATCGGCGACTCCCTCGCCCAGTTTGATGTCCACACCACGCCCGGCCATGTTCGTGGCGATCGTCACCGACCCGCGCTCGCCCGCGTTCTGGATGATCTGGGCTTCCTGTTCGTGCTGCTTGGCATTGAGCACGGTGTGCGGGATGCCGCGCCGCTCGAGCATTCCCGACAGCATCTCGGAGATCTCGACGCTGATGGTGCCCACCAGTACGGGCTGCCCGCGGTCGTGGGCGTCCCTGATGTCCTCGACGACCGCGTTGAACTTGGCGTCCTTGGTCTTGTAGATCAGATCGTTCTGGTCGTCACGGACCATCGGCCGATGCGTGGGCACGCTCACCACGTCGGTCTCGTAGATCTTGTGGAACTCGTTGGCCTCGGTGGAGGCCGTGCCGGTCATCCCCGACAGCTTCTCGTACATGCGGAAGTAGTTCTGCAGGGTGACCGTGGCGAGGGTCTGGTTCTCCTCGCGGATCTTCAGGCCCTCCTTGGCCTCGATGGCCTGGTGCAGCCCCTCCGAGTAGCGCCGCCCCTCGAGCACCCGGCCGGTGAACTCGTCCACGATGAGCACCTCGCCATCGCGGACGATGTACTCCTTGTCCTTGCGGAAGAGCGACTCCGCCTTGAGTGCCTGGATGAAGTGGTTCACCAACTGGCCGTGTACATCCAGATACAGGTGCTCGATCCCGAGAGCGCGCTCGATCTTCTCCACACCGCTCTCGAGCGGGGCGACGGTGCGGTGCTTCTCGTCCACCTCGTAGTCATCGCCCTTCTTCAGGGTGGGCACAACGCGCGCGAAGCGGTAGTAGGTGTCGGCCGCGGCCTCGGGGATGCCGGAGATGATGAGCGGCGTGCGTGCCTCGTCGATGAGGATCGAGTCCACCTCGTCCACGATGCAGAACGCATGCCCGCGCTGCACGCAGTCCTCGAGGCGGACCGCCATGTTGTCGCGCAGGTAGTCGAATCCGAACTCGGAGTTGGTGCCGTAGGTGACGTCCGCCGCGTACGCGACCCGGCGCTGGTCCTCAGGCATCATCGCGCTGATCACGCCCACGCTCAGCCCCAGGGCCTCGTAGATGGGGCCCATCCACTTTGCGTCGCGCGAGGCGAGGTAGTCGTTGACCGTCACGAGGTGGACACCTCTGCCGGTGAGCGCGTTCAGGGCCACCGTGGCCGTGGCGGTGAGCGTCTTGCCCTCACCGGTCTTCATCTCGGCGATCTTCCCCTCGTCCAGAACCATCGCACCGACCATTTGGACGTCGAAGTGGCGCAGGCCGAGGGTGCGCCACGAGGCCTCACGCACCAGCGCGAACGTCTCGTCGAGCACCTCGTCGGTGGTGGCGCCGTCGGCCAGCCGGGCGCGGATGGCCTCGGCGTGCTCGCGGATCTGGGCGTCCGAGAGATCCTGAATCCCGGGCTCGAGCACGTTGATGCGCTGCACGCGGTCCACGCGCTGCTTCATCCCACGTCCCTCGCCAAGGCGCAGGACCTTGTTGATCAGATCGGTGCTCATGCAGGCGTGTCCGGGCGGCCGCTTACGAGAAGTCCAAGCGTACCAACGGCAGGGGTACCTACCGGGTGCGTGATGTCGTGAGCGACCCTTCGCCCTGCAACAGGTCGGCCCATACCGCGTCGTCGGTGCGCGAGGCGGGGGCAAGGCCGCGCTCTGCCCGGTAGGTCGCCAGGGCCCCCCGGGTGGCAGCACCGAAGACGCCGTCCACCGGGATCCGGTACCCCCGGGTTCCCAGCAGTTCCTGCAGGCGGCGCACCGTGTCGCCCCGCGATGTCGCCCCGAGCGACGGGTAACGCGGCTGGGCCGGAAGGGCGGTCTGGCAGGTGAGCGGGGCGGCCAGTTCGCGCCACTGGGCCACGCGCGTGCCCTGCCACGCCCACCAGCCCTCGCCCTGTACCCCGGCAGCCCGGGAGGCGCACCGGAACCGGCGGATCTGCGCCGGGCTTTCACCCAGAGAGGTGCCGCCCAGCAGGGCGATGGGCCGTCCATAGATGCGGTTCCACCGCATGGTGCGCTCGACGGCGACGGTGGGCGCAACCCGAAATGCCCGCCAGTAGACCTGCGGCATCGTGAACTGGGCGGCGTCCGGCCCGCTCAGGAATGCGGTGTAGGGAAACCTGCCGTGGAGGTCGACGTACGGGAACGTGGTGAGGCCAACGGGGTAGGCGGTGCCGACGCGGGCCCGCAGAGCACGCATGTAGCGCCGTGCCCGCACGTACCGGGACGACAGGGTCTCGAACTCCGTCTCCGCGTCCACCATGAAGCAGTCGGCACCGGCCCGCACCGCGCGCGCGGCCACCGCGGCCTCGGCCACAGGTGTGCGCCCCCGCACGTACTGCCACGCGCACACGCGCAACCCTGCAGCCTTCAGGGGTCCGACAGCCCGGTCGAACTGGCTCCAGTAGGTGACCCCATCGCCCGACTTGATGTACACCGTGCGGATGCCGTGGGTGCGCGCACGGTCGATAATGGCCTGAAGCGAGCGCTCCGACTCGCTGACGTACCAGATCCACATGCCGACCCCGCGGACCGGCTCCGGCAACATGCCCGCGGGTTCCGTGCCGGGGAGCGGCACGCCGGTGTCGCCCGTCACACATTCCGACTGGAAGCCCCAGGCATCGCGCAGGGCCATGGGAATCGCCGGGCAGGCCCCCGGCAGAGGCACGGCCCCCTCGGCCCGGAACCCGCCCGGCGTTGCCTCGCGGAACAGTTGCAGGTCCACCACCCCCGAGGTGCCCATGTCGGCCATCACCCAGACGGCCCCCTCCACCCGCGCGGCCAGCATGCTTCCTGGCACCTCGGCGCCCTGGCGTCCCGCGGCAGCCCAGGTTGCGCGCACCTGCAGGCGCAGGGCGTCGGTGACGGCGACCTCCTCCACCACCCCGGGCGCAGGGGGCGGCAGGGCCTGCCATGCGAGGACCACCGCGGTGACGAGTGCCGGCAGGTCCTGGCTGTCGCTTCCCGGACGCGCGGTGACGGTGCCGACCATGTGCTCGCCACGGGAAGCGATGGCGAGGGTGCGCAGGCCGCCGCCGGGCATGACGGCGATGGCCACACGACCACCGGGAACCGCATCAAGGCCGGAGTCGAGGCCTGTCGCGGCACCCGACTGGGCGAGCAGGACCCGGGTGGCACGACGCACCACCGCACGGGCCCCCGGCACGGTGGCGAAGGCGACCGCGAATGATGTGACGGTGCCGCCGTCCGGGAGCGTCGCGCTCCGCACCGACGCCGCCTGGGCGCCCATCGCGGCCATGACGGCGGTCAGTACCGCGAACTGGGGGTCGGACGCTGGCACGATGGCGACGACGGCCGCTTCGCCGCCGTCGGTACCCACAGATGTTCCGGTGCCCTCCCCCACCAGCACCGGCCGGGGCGTGAATCCGTCAAGCAGGTGGATCAGGGCCGGGTCCGCAGCCACCGCCCCACCCGCAAGGACGAGGACTGCGACCAGCGCGGCGAGGACCCTCAGGAGGCGACGTCCCGCGTCAGGTCCCCTCGATCAAGCCGAAGTCGCCATCGCGCCGACGGTAGATCACGCTCACCTCGCCGGACCCCTCGTTCCGGAAGACGAAGAACGAATGGTCGATGAGATCCAGCCGCACCGCAGCATCCTCCGGCGTGAGCGACGGCATCTCGAATCGCTTCATCCGCACGATCCGGATGGGCGGCGGCGGCTCAATCGCGTCGGTGGCGTCCTTCCCCACGTGATCGAGAGCCGCGATCTCGGCTGAGGTGGACGCCACGGCCTCGATACCGGGCCCATGGTGATCCTTGCGGCGCCCGCGCAGGCGCTGAGCCGCGCGCTCGATGCGGTGGGCCGCCAGATCGATTGCCGCGTACATGTCGGAATCGGCCTCGCGCACACGGATGACCGGACCCTTCGTCCGGACCGTCACCTCGGCGATCTGGCTCTTCGAGATGCTCGGGTTGTGCTCGACGGCGAGTTCCACCTCGATCTCAGCCGTCTCGGCGAACGGCCCGAGCACACGCTCGATCTTGTGCATGCGCTTCTCGGCGTGCACCGCCAGCGCGTCGGTCACCGGGACGTTCCTGCCCCTCACATGCAGTTCCATGTCCGTGTTCCCCCTGACTCGGTCTGCCGTTACCCGACTCTAGTGCTCCCGGGGTGCACGGCGACCCGTGTCAGGGCCACGGCGCCAACGTGTGCGGCGCCGGCGGCCCGGAGCACACGGGCAGCCTCCGACAGAGTCGCCCCCGTCGTGACCACATCGTCCACGAGAACCGCGTGCAGCGGAACGTCGCCCACCGCCCGGAACGCACCGCGCACCTGGGCGCGCCGATCGCGGGCGGACGACCCGCGCTGGCGCGGGCCGTGCCCGGCGCGATCGAGTACCGGCCGGACCGGGGTGCCCCACTGCCGGGAGAGGACGGCCGCGAGCAGCGCTGCCTGATTGAACCCGCGGTCGGCCAGGCGCTGGCGGGCGAGCGGAACCGGGACCAGCACCACGCCGGCGGGCGGCGGCCCGAGGTGGGCGGCCATGAGCGCACCGAGGGGCGCGGCGAGGGATCGCCGATGCCCGTCCTTGAGGGCGGTGACGAGAGCGGGCACCGGAGGGTCATACGCCAGGGCCTGCCGCGCCCAGCCGACCCCGGGGATGCACTGCCCGCACGCGCCGACGGGGGCGGGCCACGGATGACCGCACCGGTGGCACGCGCCGACTGCCGCCAGCACGGGCAGCGAGTCACGGCACGCGTCGCAGAGCGGAGGCCCGGGAATGGCGCAGGCGGCGCACCCGTCGCCGATGACGAGATCGAGGATGGCAGTGAGCAGGCCGGGCACGGGCACCACCATCGTGCCCCTGCCCGCCGCGCGCCATGCCCTCGGATGGACCCCTCTCCGTGACGATCGCCCTCCATCGCGCTACGGTTCCACGCGCACGCGGGGCGAGGGGTCCCGGAAGCAACGAGAGGAATCACCACGGCGTCAACCGAGAAGGAACAGGCAATTGAGTTCGAGGGCGAGGTCACCGAGGCCTTGCCCAACACGTTCTTCCGTGTCGAACTGGACGGCGGTCACATGGTGCTGGCCAAGTTGGCCGGGCGCATGCGCCGGAATTACATCCGGGTGAACCCGGGTGACCGCGTGAAGGTCGAGGTCTCCCCGTACGACCTCACCCGCGGGCGGATCACCTACCGCCTGAAGTAGCCCCGGATCGACGGAATCCCCTCCGGAAGGGGAGTTTCCGTCTTGCCATCCGAGACGGGCGCTAGCGTTTCGGTCGTCGGGCGTCCCCCCAAAGGAACCCGGCAATGGCGTTCGCGCCAGCGGGTCCCGCGGTTCTCGGCAGGCCGCGGGGCCTCGTAGTGCCGGTTGCGTCCGTGACCGCTCCGGCGCGTCGCCTAGTGCCCTGCGCCATCCCAGGCCTGCCGGAGCGACCGTTCGTACGGCGGACGGTGTACGCCCTGCTCGGTGACGATCGCCGTCACCAGACGCGCAGGCGTGCGATCGAACGCCGGGTTGGCCACGGGGGCATCGGGGGATGCCGCCGGTCGGCCGAACAGCGACAGCCCGCGCACCTCGTCAGCAGCACGCTCCTCCACGGGGATCCCGGCGGCCGTCGGCATGGACAGATCGAGGGTTGACGTGGGCGCGGCGACGATGAAGGGGATGCCATGCTCACGCGCCACGATGGCGACGGCATACGTGCCGATCTTGTTGACGACATCCCCGTTGGCCGCGATGCGGTCGGCGCCAACCACGACATGGCTGACACGGCCCTGCGACATGAGCATGGCGGACATGTTGTCGCTGATCAGCGTGAAGGGAATCCCCTCCTGCTCGAGTTCCCACGCAGTCAGACGCGAGCCCTGCAGTAACGGGCGGGTCTCGTCCACGATCACCGTCACGGTGGGGTCGGCGGCGTAGGCGGCCCGGATGACGCCGAGGGCTGTTCCGTAGCCCCCGGTGGCGAGGGCACCTGCGTTGCAGTGGGTCAGGATGCGCGCGCCGCGGGCGATCAGCACGAGGGAATGACGGCCCATCGCGATACAGCGATCCACCTCGTCCCGGTGAATCGCCCTCGCGGCGTCGGCCAACACCGTCGCGACGCGTCCGGGGGTGCCCTCGTGGTCGGCGAGGATCCCGGCCAGCCGGTCCACCGCCCACGCCAGATTGACGGCGGTCGGTCGCGCATCGCGCAATGCGGAGATGGCCCGCGCCATCTCCGCGTCGAAGGCCGGCCGCGCGCCGCCGGCGGCAGCAGCGTTCCGGGCCGCGAGGGCCACGCCCATTGCCCCCGCCACGCCGATGGCGGGGGCTCCGCGCACCACCATGCCCCTGATGGCCTCCACGACCTCCGGCCACCCGGTGAGGGTCACATGCACGACCTCGCCCGGCAGCCGGGTCTGGTCGAGCATGACCACGCCCGCATCATCCAGGGCGAGGATGTCCTCTGGGGCCAGGCCGGGCGGGGGAGCGAACTCCCCCGCCGGCGGGCCGGACCGGGCGGTGCCGGTGGGGTCCGGCTGGCTCAGGTGCCCTGGTCCCACGAGGTCAGGTACCTCTCCTGCTCCTCCGTGAGGGTGTCAATCTCCACGCCCATCGAGTGCAGCTTGAGACGTGCGATCTCGGCGTCGATGTCCTCGGGCACGACGTAGACCGTCTTCTCGAGAGAGGCGGCGTTCTGCGCGATGTACTCGGCCGACAGCGCCTGATTGGCGAAGCTCATGTCCATCACCGCGGCCGGGTGTCCCTCGGCGGCGGCCAGATTGAGCAGCCGGCCCTCGGCCAGCAGGAACACCTTGCGACCGTTCCGCAGGGAGTACTCCCGGACCAGGGGCCGGACCTCGCGCACCCCGTCGGCGATCTCGTCGAGGCCGGGGATGTCGATCTCCACGTTGAAGTGACCGGTGTTGGCGATGATCGCCCCGTCCTTCATGTGCTCGAAGTGCTCGCGTCGCAGGACGTGAATGTTGCCCGTGGCGGTGATGAAGACATCCCCCGCCTTGGCGGCCTCGGCAACCGGCATCACCTCGAAGCCGTCCATCACCGCCTCAAGGGCGGCGAGCGGATCAACCTCGATCACGATCACGTGAGCGCCCATTCCCTTCAACCTGGACGCCAGCCCGCGACCGCACCAGCCGTAGCCACCCACCACGCACTTCCGGCCGGCCACCAGGATGTTGGTGGCCCGCAGCAGCCCGTCGAGCGTGGACTGGCCGGTGCCGTAGCGGTTGTCGAACATGTGCTTGGTGTTGGCGTCGTTCACCGCCACCACCGGGAACGCCAACTTGCCCTCGGCCTCCAGGGCCTTGAGGCGGATGACCCCGGTCGTGGTCTCCTCGGTGCCCCCGATGACGCCGTCGAGCATCTCGCGGCGGTTGCCATGGAGCACCCCGATGACGTCGGCTCCATCGTCCATCGTGATGTGCGGCGCATGGTCGATGCCGGCGGTGATGTGCGCGTAGTACGTCTCGTCGTCCTCGCCCTTGATGGCATAGGTCGAGATGCCGTACTCCTGCACCAGCGCTGCCGCCACGTCGTCCTGTGTGGAGAGCGGGTTCGATGCGACCAGCACCACGTCAGCGCCACCGGCCTTCAGCGTGCGGGCAAGGTTGGCGGTCTCGGTCGTGACATGCAGGCACGCCGAGATGCGCAGGCCCGCGAGGGGCTGTTCCTCTTCAAACCGGGCCCGGATCTGCCGGAGCACGGGCATGTCGCGATCGGCCCACTCGATCCGCTGGCGACCGAGATCGGCCAGACCGAGATCGGCCACATGATGCTTGACGGTTGTCGACACAGACGGTTCCCTCTTTCGGTGAGAAGCGGCCGCAGGCTACCAGCGGTACCCCGGTGCCAGGCACTTAACAGAAGGAGCCTCCGGCTCCTTCTGTTAAGTGCCTGGCACCGGGGTTCGGAATGCAGGAGGCCCGAGGCGCCGACTCCGAACCCAGGAAACGTCGAACCCCGGTGCCAGGCACTTAACAATGGGGGGCCGAAGGCCCCCCATTGTTAAGTGCCTGGCACCGGTCAAATGGATCCGCTTTCCCCGGCTCTCAGGCGCTGGTTGCCCGTCGTGGCCAGACCCGCCTTCAGGCGGCCGATGCTGTCCACCGGGTCCGGGTCCACGCGGCGCAGGCATGCGGCGTAGAGGGAGATGTAGTCGCCCAGCAGCACGAGGTCGATCACCCGTGCGAGGGGGCTGTCGCCCTCACCCTCGATGGTCAGTACGTCGGTCACCGAGGGACTGATGATCTCGCGGGTCAGGGCAAGACGGCGCTCCACCTGGCGGTGCTGGCGCGGGTCCCGCAGCATGACCACCTGCGCCTGCTCCCCGAATGTGCCGGGCTGCTCCCAGCCCACGATCTCGTTGTGGTTCATCTCGGGGAGGGTGGCCCAGAACGCGGGCTGCTTGGCGTTCTCATTGAACTGGCACTTCCAGCGGAATGCGACACCCGACGTGACCTCGGCGCCGTAGATGACCGGCACCTTGTCGTACAGGCGCATGGCCAGTTGCTTTGCCGGGTTGGCCCCTGTGGGGCGTGCGGGGCCATAGGCGTCGATGGCGGCCGCGATTGCGACCCGGGCGGCGTCCAGTTCCTGATCCTGCGGAGGGATGACCCCGATTCGCGCGAGGATGACCACCACGGGAATGAGCATGTGCAGCAGCGCCATGCGCGGCTGCAATCCCGAGGGGATGGGCAGCATCGGCATGCCATGCCTGCCGTGGTACCACGTGTCCATCTTGCCGCCGCTCGTCACGGCGATGGCCGGCGCCTCACGCTCCAGCGCCTGCATCGCGGCGGTGAGGGTCTCCTCGGTCTCGCCCGAGTACGACATCAGCAGCGCGAGTGTGTGGTTGTCGGCCCAGCCCGGCAGGTAGTAGCCGCGGTGCACGAACAACGGCACCCGCGTGCGCTCGTAGTACATGCTGGCGATGAGGTCCCCGGCCACCGCCGACCCGCCCATGCCACAGATGAGAACGTTGGCGATGGTCTCGCCGGGGAACGGGATGTCCAGCGCCTCGGCCCCGGCACGCGCCGTGTCGAAGACATCCACCGACGACGCAATCCCGTCGATGAGGCCCGCGCGGTCCACGGCGAGCACCTCGGGAAGGTCCAGTTCCTCCATCAGGTGGAGGCTACCGCCCCGGTGGGCACCGTTGCGGGGCCCCTGATGGCCATTCCGTCGGGCACCGTGGCGCCGTCGCCGGCGACGACCGGACCGGTGAGGCACGCCCCGGCCCCGACCGTGACATCGCGGCCCAGCACGGCACCGTCCACCGTGGCCCCCTCCCCCACCGATGTGCCGGCCCCGATGACGCACCTGGCCACCACGGCATGCGGGCCCACCCTGGCGCCGGGTCCCACGCAGGCGCCTGAGCCGACCGTGGCGGAGGGGTCCACGGAGGCCCGGGGCGATACCCACGACGACCCGGGCGAGGCAATGGAGCCCACGCGCCCCGCCAGCAGGTCGAGGTGGGCCTCCAGATAGGAGGCCGGGGTGCCGATGTCGCGCCAGTAGCAGTCCGAGGCCAGGGCGCCCATTCCGCCCCGTGCCGCGAGCCGCGGGAAGGTGTCACGCTCGATCGACACCTGCTGCCCACGCGGGATCTCCGTCAGGGCCGACGGGGCGAGCACGTACGTGCCGGCGTTGATGCGGTAGGGCTCGCCCGGGGTGAGGTCGTCGGGCCCGGGCTTCTCGACGAACCCGGTCACGCGGCCATCCGCATCGGTGCGCACCAGGCCGAAGGCGCTCGGATCGTCCACGGGGGTGAGCGCGATGGTCGCCTCGGCACCGAGGTGGTGGTGATGGGCCACGAGCGCCGTGAGGTCGAGGTCGGTGAGGATGTCCCCGTTCAGCACGAACACGTCCCCGTCGGCCAGCAGGGCCTCCGCGTTGGCGATGGCCCCCGCCGTCCCCAGCGGCTCGGGGTCCACCACGTAGCCCACCTCCAGACCGCGGGACGACCCGTCGCCGAAGTAGTCCTCGATCTCGCGCGGGCGGTAGCCGCACGAGAACACGATGCGCTGCACGCCCGCTCGGTGCAGATGGTCCACCTGACGCTCGACAAAGGGGAGGTCCAGAAGCGGCAGCATGGGCTTGGGAAGGGTGTCGGTGAGCGGTCGCATGCGTGAGCCCTGCCCGCCCACCAGAATGACGGCTTGGTGCACCCCCTCCGGGGCGCTCATGACGGGACGACCCGTCCGATCCCCTCGTAGGAGAAGCCCGCGGCCACGAGCGCCGCGGGGTCGAGAGCGTTACGGCCGTCCACCAGCACACGACCCCGCATCACCTGAGCCACCCTGACCCAGTCGAGGCCGATGATCTCAGGCCATTCGGTGACGATGACCACGGCATCGGCGCCGGTGACGCAGGCCATCGGATCCTCGTGCAGGTCCACGGCCTCCAGGCGATGCCGCGCCGCCTCGACCGCCACGGGGTCGTAGCCGCGCACCCGTGCGCCCTCGGCCAGCAGCCGGCCCGCAAGGACCAGACTGGATGCCTCGCGCATGTCGTCGGTACCCGGCTTGAAGGCGAGCCCCAGAAGGGCGATCTCCATCCCCTCGAGGTCGCCCAGATGCCGCTTGAGTTTCCCCACCACCCTGCGCTTCTGGAGTTCGTTCACTTCGATGACCGAGGTGAGCAGTTGGAAGTGATAGCCCGAGTTCCCCGCCAGTTGCTTGAGGGCCGAGACGTCCTTGGGGAAGCACGAGCCCCCGAAGCCCACACCCGCCGACAGGAAGGCAGGGCCGATCCGGGCATCCAGCCCCATGCCCTCGGCGACCTCGGTGACATCCGCGCCGACCTCCTCGCACACGTTGGCGATCTCGTTGATGAACGAGATCTTGGTGGCGAGGAATGCGTTCGAGGCGTACTTGATCATCTCGGCCGTGGGAACGGATGTGCGCAGGATGGGCGCACCCAGCGACTCATACAGGGCTGCCACCGCGTCGCCGTCGGCGGCACGGAAGTCACCCACCACCACGCGATCGGGCCGCATGAAGTCGGTGATCGCCGCGCCCTCCCTCAGGAACTCCGGGTTCGAGCAGTAGCCCACGTCACCCAGGCCGCGCCGGTCCATCTCTGCGCGCACCCTCTCCCCGGTGCCCACCGGAACGGTGCTTTTCATCACCAGGATGTGGCCTCTGGTGGCGTCGGGACCGATGGCCTCGAGCTCGTCGAGCACGGTCATCACCCGCGAGAGGTCGGCATCACCGGAGTGGGTGGGCGGGGTGTCCACGGCGATGAACACGATCTCGGAGTTCGCCAGCATCTCCCTGAGATCGAGCGTCGCGCGAAGGCGGTCGCCGTACTCGTGCATGATCTCCCGCAGGCCCGCCTCGTGGAACGGGGGCTCACCGCCGCCGATCATCCCGACCTTGGCGGCATCGATGTCGCGCAGGGTCACCTGATGCCCCAGCGACGCCAGACAGGCCCCCGTCACGAGGCCCACGTACCCGGCCCCGATCACACCGATCCGGGCACGCATCAGGGGGTGTACGCGTCCTGCTCGATCGGGATGTCGACGGGCTGGGCCCCCGGCCGCAGCGTCACCCGGTTGAGCGGCCGCGCGGACTTGGCAATGGCGTACATCGTCTCGTCCGAGAGCGCGTAGTCAAGGGTGTTGGAGATCCAGTACGTGACGCCATCCTTCTGCCACGCCAGACGCATGAGGTTCCGACCGTCGTAGAACGTTGAGTACTGACGGCCCCCGCTGGTCACCACGCCGGTCCGGCCCTCAAGCAGCGGCGGGTCTGCCCAGTCGATCACCTGATAGCCCCAGTACGAGCCATACGATACGCGGAACACCATTTTCAGGGCCTTCGGGCCCTCGCCACCGGTATTGACGCGGTACGCCCGGACGATCTTCAGTGCCGAGCCGCTCGGCACACGGGTGGGCACCATGACCTTCAGCCCCGTGGCCTTCTGGATCCGCTGGACCAGCGGAACCAGCGACCGGGTGTCCACCACATAGGCCCGCGGCTTGGGCTCGGCCTTCTTCTTCCTCGGCGTGACGAGCGAGCCGGTGTACGACTCGCCGACGGTCACCCGCACATCCACGCCCTCCCGCGTCTGCGATCTCGGCAGCGCGGCCAGAACCGCGCGGGATCCGAACAGCAGGGCAATGTTCTTGGCCGCCTCGCGCTGGCCGTCGGCATACGCGACGAGGGTCTCAGGGACCCCGAAGGACGGCGCGTTGCCATCGGACGCGGCGTCGTAGCCCTTCCGGCGCAACTGGTCGGTGGCGGTCTCGGCCTCGAGCAGGCGGCCGTTGCCGTTACGCACCATCACCTGGATGTCGTTGCGGCTCACGACCGCCGTCGCGGCGCCCTGCACGAACTCGGGGTTGAGCCAGGCATCGACCTTCGCGTCGACCTCCGACTGCGACATCTCGACGATGGACGCACCGTTCAGGTGGGCACCCCTTCCCGAAATGCTGTTGCGCGCAATGCGGTCCTTGTCGGTGGTGATCACCTGCTCCATGATCCCGAGGAGCCGCGGCACCGAGCGGATGTTGGTGACGATGTTGTTGGCGAAGATGCTCGCGTACGCGGGAATCTCCGGCAGGTTGCCGAAGCGGTTCGTCTGGCGCTTCAACTCCGAGAGGAACGCTTGCTGGCGCGCAATGCGCGCGAAGTCCGAGTCGGTGTGGCGGTACCGCACGTAGTCGAGCGCGTCGGCGCCCTTCAGGCGCTGGTAGCCCGGCTGGAGATCGATCTCGTCGTAATCGTCGATGCCGTCGCCCTCGATGTTCTCGTGGAAGTACCGGCGGTCCACGTCCAGATACACGCCGCCCACCTGATCCACCAACGTCACGAAGCCCTTGAAGTCGATGTTCACGAAGTAGTGGATGGGCTGGCCGGTGAGTGCTTTGATCGTCGCGATCGTCATCGCCGGGCCACCGAACGCGTACGCCGCGTTGATCTTGCTCATGCCCATCCCGGGGACGTTCACGTAGAGATCGCGGGGGAACGACAGCATCGATATGAAGCCCCGGTCCCCGTCCATGCGGATCAGGATGAGGGAATCGGAGCGTCCCCGGGTGTCGACGCCGAGTGCACCTGATCGCTGGTCGGACCCGATGAGCAGGATGTTCACGGGCTCACCGGGGACGTCGGGGTCCACCGCCTGCTGCGCCGCCTGCACCGCGGCGGTGTTCGGGCTGGCCGTATCGAGGGTGTCGCCCAGCAACTGGTAACTGGCCACCGCGAGGCCGGCCCCTGCCCCCACGAGCACGATGGCAATCCACATGGCGACCCACGGCCAACGACGCCGCTGGCGGGGAACATGGAACCAGTGCGTCGGGCGGTCGACCTCGTCCCCCCCGGCCTCCGGCCCGGCGGTCGTTCCATGGTCGTCACTCATGCGCGCGCCCCGTCCCCGCGCAGGCGGGCAACCGTGGGTGCGAGGGCCCCCGCCGCGGCGGCGAACTCCTCGAGCACCCGCCGGTAGGCGAGCAGGCTCGGGATGTCCACGTACTCATCAGGCCCATGATGGCCGGCCCCCCGGGGACCGAACTCGACCGCGGGGACCCCGACCTGGAGGAACGCCACGGCGTCCGAGGCCCCGTCGCGGCCCACCGACGCCGACGACGCGTCGTGGCGCGATGCGCACTCGACGAGCGCACTCACCAGCGGGTGCGCGGGATCGGTGTCGGCGGGCGGCCGTGAGATGCCCACCTCCACCGACGCGGCGCCCACATCACGTGCCTGGTGCAGGATCTCCTCCGGGTCCTGCCCCGGCAGATAGCGCACGTCCACCTGCATGCGACAGCGGTCCGGGACCTTGTTGACCGCATCGCCACCCTCGATGCACCCCAGATTGACCGAGGGCCGGGCGAACATCGGCGTGGATGCCCGGGTGAAAGGCAGCGACTCCAACCGCCGGTACACCTCCAGGGCACGGATGATCGCGTTGTCCCCCAGCCACGGGGTGGAACCGTGGGCGGCCCGTCCCTCCACCACCACATCGAGGATCATCACGCCCTTCGCCTGCACGCCCACCTGCATGTCGGTGGGCTCACCGCACACCACGACATCGGCGCGCAGCCCCTGCCCGACGAGCATCTCCGTGGCGTTCGGGCCCGCCTGGGTGCGCTCCTCATCCGGCACGATGACCAACTCCACCTGCACGCCCACGGGTGACCGGGCGGCAAGATTCGAGGTGGCGATCATCATCGCCCCGAGCGCAGCCTTCATGTCGTAGGCACCACGACCGATCAGGTGGTCGCCGCTGATCCGGGGGCGGAACTGCGCGGGATAGCCGGGAACGACGTCCAGGTGACCGTTGAAGATGACCCGCACCGGCCCCTCACCGGCACGTGCAATGAGAACCTCGCGGTCCCCGAGATCACGTCGGATGAGGTCGGTGCCCCGCGACTCCAACCATCCGGCGACGAAGTCCATCGCCACAGCGAGTCCCGCCGGATGCGATGTGTCATGGGCGATCAGCCGCTCGGCGAGACGGACTTCCTCCACCCGACCAGCATACCCAACCCCGCCGACGCGACCCGGGAGGTCGGGTCCACCCCGAGCGTTCACCCGGGCGGGGCGACCGCGGGGTCCCGCCATGGTCACGTCATCCCGGCAAACGTCCTGTTACCGGTACGGGTACGCGTCATCGTCCCCGCCCTGCCCCGGCCGTCCCCCGGTGCACCACCACCGTTCCCGGCACCGCCGGCGGGCCGGTGGTGCTCCTCCCGGCGTCGTCAGTTCCTGATCGTGCGGATGTCCCGGTCGATCTCGGGAACCGGATGCACGAGGGTCCACCCACCCCAGGCAACCAGTCCACACGCCGCGATACCCAGGCTCCCGCCGATGCCGACCACGCCTGCCAGCGCCCCGAACGCAACGGATCCGAGAGCGATCGGCGTGATCACCGACAGTTGGTAGAAGCCGAGCATCCGCCCCAGCAGGTTGGAGGGTGACGACAACTGGATGGACGCATTCGTGATCGTGAGGATCCAGATCCAGAACGCGCCCGCAGAGACCATCCCGATCACCGTCACCCACAGCACGGGCGAGGCGGCCACCACCACCAGGGCGGCCCCGAACGCCAGGGTGCCGATGGGTATCGCCCGATGCCGGGGCAGGCCGCGCCGCGAGAGGACCTGAAGCAACCATGCACCCACGAGCGCGCCGGCACCCATACCCCCCAGGATGATCCCCAGCGCCACCGGACCGCCCCCCACACGACGGGCCACGACGGGGGCGAGTTCCTGAATGGGACCCGCGCACAACATGAACAGGAACATCCCGGACAGGAGGCGCCGCGCCGCCCGGTCCGTGACGGCGTAGCGCAGGGCGGCGCGCAGTCGCTGGGGCACCTTCGGGCCCTGATGCACATGGGGGGCGGCCGCCAGGGCCACCACCAGAGCCAGAAACGACGCCGCATTCACGAGGAAACACCATGCGGCATCCGTGAACGCCAGCATGACGCCCGCAAGCATGGGCCCCACTGCACGCGCCACGTTGATGCCAGCGGCGTTCACGGCGACGGCCTCCTGCAGACGAGGCGTGGGGACGAGTGCGGGAACCAGTGCGAGCACCGATGGCAGGCCGATGGCGAATGCGGCACCCATCACGGCCGTCGCCGCGAAAATGGCGCCCACCGACAGATGGCCCGCGAACGCCAGCGCCGCGAGTGCCAGGGCGCCTGCGGCCTCCACCGCGAATGTGATAATGCCGATCCGACGCCAGTCGTGGCGATCGGCCAGCGTGCCGCCCCATGTGGAGAGGACGAACGCCGGGGCCCTGTACGCCAGGGCCAGCAGGCCGACCATCATCGCGCTGCCGGTGATCTGCAGCACGAGCCACCCCGCGGCCACGGCCTGGAACCACGTGCCCCCGTTCGACAGGACGCTGCCAATCCATACGTGCCGGAACGCCGGAACGCGAAGGACGGACGGTATGCCGACGCCGAGGGACATAGGGACACGGTATCCGAGCCGCGTCCGCGGCTGGCAGCGGATGATCGGTTCCCGCCGGGGCCGGGGGCGGCGCCCGTGCTCGCGGCGAGGTCGCACGCATGGGCCTCCCGGCGGACCGGGAGGCCGCAGGGCGATGCTCCGCCCGTACCCGGGAACCCCTCCCCGGAACGGCGCGAGGGGCCCTTCCGGGCCCCTCGCGTTGACGCCAATCCTACCGACCCCGGACCCGGCTACGGGCGCTGGGACTAGATAAGTCCCAATTCCGTTACCGCGTGGCGCTCCTCCTCGAGCTCTGCGACCGAGCGCTCGATGCGCGGCGCCGAGAAGGCGTCGAGGTCAATGCCCTCAACCACGCTCCACTCGCCGCCGGAGCAGGTGCAGGGCAGACCCACGACCAGACCGTCCGACGTTCCGTACTCGCCCGTCGACGGGACCCCCATGGACACCCAGTCACCCGCCGGGGTGCCCAGCACCCAGTCGCGCATGTGGTCAATGGCCGCATTGGCGGCAGAGGCCACCGACGAGCCACCACGCGCCTCGATGATGGCCGCGCCGCGGGTCTGCACCGTGGGGATGAACGTGTCGGCCACCCAGACCTCATCCGCGATGGCGTCCCAGGCGCTGGCCCCGCTCACCTTCGCGTGCACCACGTCGGGGTACTGCGTGGCCGAGTGGTTGCCCCAGATCGTCATGTTGGTGACCTCGGAGATCGGGACGCCGGTCTTCTGCGCCACCTGCGAGCGCGCGCGGTTGTGATCCAGACGCATCATGGCCGTGAAGCGCTCACGCGGCACGTCCGGCGCGCTGTTCAGGGCGATCAGCGCGTTCGTGTTGGCCGGGTTCCCCACCACCAGCACGCGGACATCGTCGGCGGCGCGGTCGTTGATCGCCCGGCCCTGCACGGTGAAGATGGCGCCGTTGGCCTCGAGCAGGTCGCCCCGCTCCATCCCCTTGGTACGCGGGCGTGCGCCCACGAGCATGCAGACGTTGGCGCCATCGAACGCCTCACCCGGATCGTCAGTGGCCACGTAACCCGACAGCAGCGGGAACGCGCAGTCATCGAGTTCCATGCCCACGCCGTCCAGCGCGCCACGGGCCTGCGGGATCTCCAGCATGCGCAGTTCGACGGGCGTGTCGGGGCCCAGCAACTGCCCGCTTGCGATGCGGAACAGAAGGGCGTAGCCGATCTGGCCAGCGGCACCGGTGACGACGACGCGAACGGGTCTTGCCATGGATTCCTCCGATTCGGATACGGGGCGCAGAACCGACCAGACAGTCAGCGGGGTCGGTCGACGACCTTCAGGCGGTTCTCGGCGCGGTGGATCGCGGCCCGCGCATGGTGTACGAGGACCTCGTCATCGCCTGCGGCCGTGAGGTCCTCGCGGGCCTGGTTGAGGGCGGCCTCGGCGCGTGCGCGATCAATGCGGTCGTGGTGCTCGGCCTGCTCGACGAGGATCACGACGTTGTCATCCTCAACCGACATGTACCCGGCGGTGGTGGCCAGGAGTACGTCGTCACCGTCGTCAATGCGCAGGCGTGTCTCGCCCGGCTTCAGCAATGCCACCACCGGCATGTGGCGCGGCAGGATGCCGATCTCCCCCTCCACGCTCGGGGCGATGACCATGCGGACGCGGCCGTCGTGGACCGTGCCCTCCGGCGTGAAGACCTTCACGCTGAGTTGCCGCTGCCCCGTGCCGGAGGTGGTGCTCACGCCACGGCCTTCGCCATCTCAGCGCCCTTGGCCGCTGCCTCGTCGATGGTGCCCACCAGCAGGAAGGCGCCCTCGGGGAGGTCGTCGTGCTTGCCCTCGATGATCTCCTTGAAGCCACGCACGGTCTCGCGCAGGGGAACGTATGCACCGGCGGTACCCGTGAAGGCCTCCGCCACGTGGAACGGCTGCGAGAGGAACCGCTCGATGCGCCGAGCGCGCGAGACGGTGACCTTCTGCTCATCGGTGAGTTCGTCGACACCGAGGATCGCGATGATGTCCTGGAGATCCTTGTACTGCTGCAGAATCTCCTGCACCGCCCTGGCCACCGAGTAGTGCTCCTCGCCCACGATGTCCGCCGACAACGCGCGGCTCGTCGAGTCGAGCGGGTCCACCGCGGGGTAGATGCCCTTTTCCGCGATTGACCGGTTGAGCACGGTCGTGGCGTCGAGGTGGGCGAACGACGCAGCCGGCGCCGGGTCGGTGAGGTCGTCGGCGGGCACGTAGATGGCCTGCACCGAGGTCACCGAGCCGTCCCGCGTGGAGGTGATGCGCTCCTGCAGGTCGCCCATCTCGGTCTGCAGGGTGGGCTGGTACCCCACGGCCGACGGCATGCGGCCGAGGAGGGCCGACACCTCGGATCCGGCCTGCACGAACCGGAAGATGTTGTCAACGAAAAGGAGGACGTCCTGACCTGCGACATCGCGGAAGTACTCGGCCATCGTCAGGCCGCTGAGGGCCACCCGCAGACGGGCGCCCGGCGGCTCGTTCATCTGGCCGTACACGAGCGCGGTCTTCGAGATGACGCCGGACTCCTTCATCTCAAGCCACAGGTCGTTGCCCTCGCGCGTGCGCTCACCCACGCCCGCGAACACCGACAGGCCACCATGCTCCTGCGCGATGTTGTTGATCAACTCCTGGATGAGCACGGTCTTGCCCACACCCGCGCCACCGAACAGGCCGACCTTCCCGCCCTTGACGTAGGGGGCGAGGAGGTCAATGACCTTGATGCCGGTCTCGAAGATCTCCGACGTGGGCGACAGGGCGTCGAAGGCCGGCGGGTGGCGGTGGATCGGCCACCGCTCGCCATCGGCCACCGGACCGGCCTCGTCGATCGCCTCGCCCAGCACGTTGAAGATGCGCCCGAGGGTGACCTCACCGACAGGGACGGAGATCGCAGCCCCGGTGTCCACGACCTCGGTCCCGCGCGCGAGGCCGTCTGTGGTGTCAAGCGCCACGGCGCGCACCTTGTTGTCGCCCAGGAGCTGCTGCACCTCGGCCACCAGAACCGTGCCGTCGGCGCGGGTGATCTCCAGAGCGTTGTAGATGCCGGGGAGGGCGTCGCCGAACTGGACGTCGAGCACGACGCCCTTGATCTCGAGGATGGTCCCCGTGTTGGTCCCGTTGGTGCTCATCTGCGGTTGATCCGTCCCGTTCGGAGTGGGTTACGTGAGTGCATCCGCGCCCGCAACCACCTCAAGGATCTCCTGGGTGATGGCGGCCTGACGGGCACGGTTCATGGCGAGGGTGAGGTCCCCGATGAGCTGCTCGGCATTGTCCGAGGCGTTCCTCATCGCGGTGCGCCGGGCGGCATGCTCGGCGGCGGCGCTCTCAAGGAGCGCGCGGTAGATGGTCGTGTTGATGTACGTGGGCAGCAGCCGTGCAAGGAGCACGTCGGGCTCCGGCTCGAACTCTGCGAGCGCCTTCGAGAACGCGGGCTGTCCCTCCTCGTCCGGCACCGCCTCCACGGCGCCACGCGGCACGGGCAGCAGCACTTCCACGCTCACGCGCTGCTCCATGACCGACTTGAACTCGTTGTAGACGAGGACCACGCGGTCCGTCTCGCCCTCCAGAAAACGACCCGTGACGAACTCGGCAACCACGTGGGCGTCGTCGAACGTGGGCTCCGACGAGAAGCCCTGGAAGTGGTGATCCACCTCGCGACCGCGGAACCTGAGCGTCCCGCCGCCCTTCTTGCCGACAGCGGTGAACACGACCTCCGAGAAGCCCTCGGCGAGCAGATCATCTGCCGTGGCGAGGGCCGCACGCACGACGTTCACGTTGAACGCACCCGCCAGGCCCCGGTCCCCGGTGACCGCGATCACCGCGGCCCGGCGGCGCTCGTCGCGCTCCTCGATAAGCGGGATGCCGGACAGGTTGCCCGCGCGGCGCGCGGCACCCGACATCAACTGCGCCATGCCCTTGGCGTACGGGCGCAGGGCCTCGATCCGCAACTGCGCCCGGCGCAACTTCGCCGATGCGACCAGCTCCATCGCGCGCGTGATCTTGCTGGTCCCGGTGACCGACCTGATCCGCTGCTTGATGTCCTGCTGGCTTGGCACTAAGCGATGTCCTCCGCCGGCGCACCCACCAGGCGGCTCATCAGGCCCTCGAGGAACGTGGACAATCTGGCCTGCAGCGCGTCCGAGAGGTCCTGCGTGTCACGGATCTCCGCGAGGATGGTTCCCTCGTCGCGCAGCGCGGCACGGATCTCCTCGTTGGTGCGCGCGACGTCCCCGGGAGTCACCGCGTCCAGGAACCCGCGGCCGGCCGAGAAGATGATCACGACCTGCTCCTCCACCGGCCATGGCTGGAAAGCCGGCTGGTTGAGCGACGCCACCAGACGCGCGCCACGGGCCAGCGTCTGCTGGGTGGCTGCGTCGAGTTCCGACCCGAACTGGGAGAACGCCTCCAGGTCGCGGTACTGGGACAACTCGATCTTCAGGCGGCCCGCAACCTTGCGCATGGCCTTGATCTGCGCGTTGCCACCCACGCGTGACACCGAGATGCCCACGTTCACGGCCGGGCGCACGCCCGAGTAGAACAACTTGGACTCGAGGAAGATCTGGCCGTCGGTGATCGAGATCACGTTGGTCGGGATGTACGCCGAGACGTCACCCGCCTGGGTCTCGATGATGGGCAGTGCGGTCAGCGACCCGCCACCCATCGCATCCGACAACTTGCAGGCACGCTCGAGCAGGCGCGAGTGCAGGTAGAAGACGTCCCCGGGGAACGCTTCGCGACCCGGCGGGCGGCGGAGGAGCAGCGACATCTGCCGGTAGGCGTCGGCCTGCTTCGACAGGTCGTCGTAGATGCACAGCGCGTGCTGGCCGTTGTAGAGGAAGTACTCGGCCATGGCGGCCCCGGAGTACGGCGCGAGATACTTGAGCGGTGCGCTCGCAGATGCGCTCGCGACGACGACCGTCGTGTACTCCATCGCGCCGGCATCACGCAGGCGCTCGACGACCTGGGCCACCGTGGAGGCCTTCTGGCCGATGGCCACGTAGAAGCACTTCACGTCCTGGCCGCGCTGATTGATGATCGTGTCGATGGCGATCGTGGTCTTGCCGGTCTGCCGGTCACCAATGATGAGTTCGCGCTGGCCGCGGCCGATCGGGATGAGCCCGTCGATCGCCTTGAGGCCAGTCTGCAGGGGCTCCTTGACCGGCTGACGCTGCACCACGCCCGGCGCCTTGAACTCGACGGGGCGGAAGTGATCGGTCTGGATCGGCCCGCGGCCGTCCAGCGGGGCACCCAGCGGGTCCACGACACGCCCCAGAAGGGCCTCGCCCACCGGGACCTGGATGACCTTCCCGGTACGCCGCACGGGGTCGCCCTCCTTGATGAGGACGTCATCGCCGAGGAGGACGACGCCGACGTTGTCCTCCTCGAGGTTGAGGGCGAGTCCTGACACACCATGCGGCAGGTCGAGCATCTCAAGGGCGAGTACGGACGGCAGCCCGTAGACGCGGGCGATGCCGTCACCCACCTGGAGGACGGTACCGACCTCGTCGGCCTCCGCGACACCCTCGTACTGCTCGATCTGGGCGCGCAGGACCTTCGTGATCTCGTCGGGGCGGAGCTTCATCGGTCGGTGTTCCTCTTTCTCGGTTGGTGCGACGAACGCAGCCGGTCAGGCCTGAATGGCGTTCGAAAGGTCAGCAGGTGCGGTCTCGAGGGAGCGGCGCATCTCCTCGAGGCGGGTCCGGAGCGACGCGTCCACAACCACATCGCCCACCCGCAGGACGAGCCCACCGATGATGGACGGGTCAACGGACTCCTCGATCTCGGCGTCGCGCCCGGTCTGGGCACGAACCTTGTCGCGGATCTGGTCGCGAAGTTCGGGTGTGAGCGGAACGGCGGTGATGGCGGTCACCACCACGCGGCCCTCGGCCGTGTCCACCCGCCGGGAATAGGCAGTGGCCATCTCTCCGATCTGACTGATCCGGCCACGATCCACGAGCACCCGTGCGAATCCCGTGGTCACCGGATGCGCGTCCGCCATCAGGTCGGCCAGGACCGCATGCTTCGCGGTGATGGCCACCTCGGGGCTCAGCATCGCCTCGCGCAGTTCGGACCCCTCGGCCATGGCGGCTGCGAGCGCGCCGAGTTCGTCGCGCACGCGGCCCACCGCAGCCTGGGCCTCTGCGGCCTCGAACAGGGCCTGGGCGTATGTGGCCGCGACGCTCATCAGGCCTTCCGCAGCCCGCTGAGGTCGGCCTCTGTCAGTGCATCCTCCACCAGACGGCGGTGGTCGTCATCCGACAGCGACTGCTTGGTCACCTTCTCGGCGGCCGTGAGTGCCAACGTCACCACGTCGGAACGTACCGTCGCCACGGCGGCCTGGGCCTGGGCGTCGAGCTGCGTCTGCGTGTCGCTCACGATGCGGTCGCGCTGCTGCTCCGCCTGCCCGACGATGTCGATCTTCTGACGCTCGCCCTCGCGACGGCCGGCGTCGCGCAGCTCCTCCGCCTCGCGACGGGCATCGGACAGGCGGGCCTTGTAGTCGTCGAGCAGCCGGACGGCCTCGTCGCGACTCGACTCGGCCTCCTCGATGCTCAGGGCGATCTTGGCCCTGCGCTTCTCGACGGCCTGGGCAACCGGCCCGAAGACGAACTTCTTCAGGATGAAGAGCGTGAGGAAGAACATCACGATCGTCCAGATCATCAGGCCCGGACTGGCCATCAGGAGAGGGTTGTCTCCCGACGCTGCCGTTACCGGATGAATGTGCTCGAGGGAGTTCATCGCCCTAAACGAGGAAGAAGGCGACGAAGCCCATGAGCAGGGCGTAGAAGGTGATGGCCTCCGTGAGCGCGAGGCCCAGGAACATCAGCCCCATGATTTCGCCGCGGAGTTCCGGCTGGCGCGCAACCGATTCGACGGTCTTTCCCATGAGGTAACCCACGCCCGCGCCCGGCCCGATGGCGCCGAGTCCGGTCGCGAGACCGAGTTCGATCGCCTTCGCCGCATCAACGATGTTGCCTTCAAGTGCCACGAGTCCGTCCCTTGTCGTAGTTCAGATGGAGATTGGTGACTCAGTGCCCGTGCTCGACGGCGAATCCGATGTAGATGCCGCTGAGCATGGCGAAGATGAATGCCTGGAGTCCCGCGATCAGGACCCACTCGAAGAAGTAGAAGAACAGCCCGAACGGGATGGCCACGAGCCCGACGAAGCTCCCGAGCAGAACCGCGAAGCCCGACGCCATGATGATGAGCAGGTGCCCCGCGAGCATGTTGGCGAACAGCCGGACCGAGAGGCTGACGAGGCGCAGGACGTTCGAGAGGAACTCCAGCGCGAAAACGACGCCCTTCATGAACGGGTTGATGTCACCACTCGGCACAAATGTCTTCAGATACCCGAACGGCCCGTGCTCCCGGATGCCCTCGTAGTTGTAGATGAAGAAGGTGCAGAGGGTCAGCGCCAGCGTGACGTTGATGTTGGCCGTCGCGGCGTACAGCGACAGGTCGGGCACCCACCCGATCGCCGAGTGCTCGCCTCCCGGAAGCGGGATGAAGCTGATCAGGTTGTTGATCGCGATGAAGAGGAAGAGCGTCGCAATGTAGGGGAAGTAGCGCGCGAACATCTTCGGAGGCAAGGTCGCCTTCGCGATGGTCTCCTCGGTGAACTCGTATGCGATCTCGAGGAGGTTCTGGCCGTTACCCGGCGTGTCGCGCAGGCCACGCCGGATCACCAGCAACCCGAACCCGATCGCGATGACCGACGAGAGGATCAGGTACATGACGGCCTTGTTGATCGACATGTCGATCGGGCCGAGGTGGAGCGACACCCACGGGTTCAGTCCGAACTCGTTCTGGGGCTTGAACTCGTCGATTCCCGTGACCTCGGGGGCCATGACCACGCTGAGGGCCGCCCAGACGACCAGGAAGGCCAAGAAGGCCCACACGACGTAGGTCGCGGCGCCACGCTTCTTCCGGCGGGTCACCCCGGAGTCGACCGGTGGTGTCCCGGTCCCGACGTCGGTGCTCACGTTGTGGGGTTCTCCCCCGCGATGCGACGCTTCTTCTCGAGGATCGAGAAGAGGACCGTGCGACCGATCAGGTCGAGGGTGAATGCGGCGGCGAACACGCCCCCGGCCACCAGACCCACCGTCTCGTCCACCTTGAGGGCGATCACGAACAGGATCGCGACGACCAGCATGGCCCGCCCGATGGACGAGATGCCCGTGACGCCAACAGCGTGGGTCGGATCCATGCGCTCCGACATCCGGGTCACGAAGCGCTGCCCCGCCCAGCTGAGTGAGAACAGGACCGCGCCGAGGAACCATCCCGCGAACGGCCCCGACAGGATCAGCACGAACGGAAGCAGGAGGATCAGGGCGATGAACCCGACGACAGCGAGGACGAACTCGATGAGATCAACGCGGGGTGCCTCGGGTGCCACGGCCACGGTGCTCGTCATGCCCTCTGCTCGCTGAATCGGAAGCCGCACGTGCTGATGATGCCGGGCCTCCTCAGGGCTCGGGATGCGGGTATTGCGCCAGCGGGCGACCAGCCGGCGGGGTCCCCCGGGTACGGGCGCCACTATACGCAATCGCCATCGGGCGGATGCCCGGGCATCCGCACCTGCCGGGGCGGGTCGGGACGTTCGTCCCGCGCCCCCTATTGCCGGGTGGTCAACCGTCGGCGGCGCACGATCTGCACGACCGGCTCGCTCCTCCATTTGAGGATCTCGAGCACGTACACCATGTACACGGCCCCCGCCATGCCGATGAGCGCGACGGCCGCGAGCAGCAGCGTCCACCCCGCGTTCCAGTTCCCGTGCCCGTCCGTGTAGGGCACGAAGCGCATCGCCAGCGCCAGGCCCGACATCAGGGCGGTCCACGCATAGATGGACAGGACGGTGCGCCGCTGGCTCCAGCCGATTGCGAGGAACCGGTGATGGAAGTGGGTCGTGTCGGCCGAGTACACCGGGTTGCCGTACTTGATCCGCTTGAGGATGACGAACGACGTGTCGAGGATCGGAATCGCCAGCACCACGAGCGGCAGCACGAGCGCCACGGCCGCGGCGCTCTTCATCACGCCGCTGATGGCGATGCCGGCCAGCATGAAGCCCATGAACATCGAGCCGCCGTCGCCCATGAAGGTGCGGGCCGGGTTGAAGTTGAAGCGCAGAAAGGCCACGCAGGCCCCCGCGAGCGCCGCCGCGAGGATGGCCGCGTCGGCACGGCCCAGAGATGCGGCGATGACCGCGAAGGTGGTGGCGCTGATGCCGACGACCCCGGCGGCCAGACCATCCACCCCATCGGTGAAGTTGATGATGTTCACGATCGCGACGAACCAGAGAATCGTGACCGGGTACTGGACAGCACCCAGATCGAAGGCCCCCACGAACGGCAACGTGAGGTGGTCGATGGCCAGACCCGCGGCCACCGGGACGGATGCGCAGGCGATCTGCCCGGCCAGTTTCACAACCGGCTGCAGACCCAGGATGTCGTCGGCAACACCGAGGGCGGCGATGAGCACGGCACCCGCGACGAGCCCGCGCACCGCGGCATCGCCGGGAAGGAACCACACCGCGGGCAGGAGGAAGCCCAGGACGATCGCGATTCCCCCGAGCCGGGGCACGGGGTGCTCGTGGATACGCCGCGCCGAGGGACGGTCCACGGCGCCCACGCGCCGGGCGAGCACCATCGTCGCGGGCGTGATGGCGAGGACGACCAGCGCCGCCGCGATCGCGCTGAGTATGGGGATCAGCGTCGTGGTCATGACAGGTGGGCGCCACGTTCGGGACGCCGATTTCCCATTCTACGAACGGTGGGGGCGCCCCTCTGCCGCGGTGGGTTCCCGGCGCGGGCCGTGGGGCCGGTGGTACAGGCCGGCGACCCACGCGGAGATGGCCTCGCCCAGCAGGGCGGTGAGCGGCATGGAGAGAGCGGCCAGGGGTCCGCTGGCGACCACCGGGTGGCGCCCGGGCCGGTCGAGCACGCGCACGATCCGCGCAGCCACCGAGCCGGCGGACTCGGTGGGCATGAGCCGGGGCAGGTCCTTGCCCCACCCGAGGCGGTGGAACGCCGTGCGCACGGGGCCCGGACAGATCGCAAACGCGCGCACCCCGGTGCCCTGGAGTTCGTGATCGAGACCGCGCACGAACCGCATCTCGAAGGCCTTCGTGGCCGCGTAGGTGGACATGAACGGGATCGCCTGCGCGGCGGCCGCCGATGACATCACCACCAGGTCCCCCCGGCCATTGGCGACCATACCCGGCAGGACATGCGCAGCCAGGTCCACCACCGCCACGCAGTTGAGACGGATCTGGCGGACCTCGGTCGCGGGGTCGAGATCGGTGAAGCGGCCCTGCGTCCCGATGCCGGCATTGAGCACGGCCACCTCGATGGGGGATCGCAACTGGTCGAGCACCCCCCGCACCGCCGCCCGGCCCTCCTCCCGCGACAGATCCGCGGCCACCCCGCGCACCTCCACCCCGTGCTCGCGCCGGGCCTGAGCAGCAAGGGCGGCCAGACGATCACCACGGCGCGCCACCACCACCAGCGGGTGGCCCCGGCGGGCCAGCCGCAGCGCCACCTCGGCGCCGATGCCCGCGGACGCCCCGGTGACGAGGGCCCAGCCGCGGCCCATCAGACGGGCGTGGTCTCGTTGATGAGCTGGGGGTACAGGGGGAACCGCGCGCCCAGCGCCCCGCTGCGTGCGCGGAGGGCATCGAGGTCGGCGTCGGCGGTGGCGGGCGTGAGCGCCTCGGCGATGATGGCCGCGACCTCCCGTAGATCGTCGGGACCCATCCCGCGCGTGGTCAGCGCGGCGGTGCCGATGCGCACGCCCGAGGTGACCGTGGGCGGGCGCTCGTCGAACGGCACGCCGTTCTTGTTGACGGTGATGCCGGCGCGCTCCAGGCGCTCCTCCCCGTCCTTGCCCGTGAGCGGCGTTTTCGACAGGTCCACCAGCACGAGGTGGTTGTCGGTCCCACCGGTGACCAGATCGATGCCATTCGCCACCAATACCTCGGCGAGTGCCGCGCAGTTGTCCACCGTGCGCTGCTGGCGCTCGCGGAACTCGGGTGTGAGGCACTGGCCGAATGCGATGGCCTTCCCCGCGATCACGTGCATGAGCGGGCCGCCCTGCAGACCGGGGAAGACCGCACGGTCGATGCCGGTTGCGAACTCCTCGTCGCACATGATGAAGCCCGACCGCGGGCCGCCAAGGGTCTTGTGCATGGTCGAGGTGACCACATGCGCGATGCCGACCGGGCTCGGGTGCACCCCGCCCGCAACCAGACCGGCGACGTGGGCCATGTCCACCATGAGGCGGGCCCCGACCTCGTCGGCGATGTCGCGGAACGCCGGGAAGTCCAGCGTGCGCGGGTATGCGCTGGCACCCGCCACGATCAACTTGGGCTTCACCTCGTGCGCCTGCCGCCGGATGTCGTCCATGTCCAGACGGTGGGTCTCGGGGCTCACGCCGTAGCCGTGGAACTCATACATGCGCCCGGAGAAGTTCACCTTGAGGCCGTGGGTCAGGTGGCCGCCGTGGGCGAGCGACATGCCCATCACCCGGTCCCCCGGCTGCACCAGCACGCTGTAGGCGGCCTCGTTGGCCGTGGAGCCCGAGTGGGGCTGCACGTTGACGTGGTCGCAGCCGAACACCTGCGTGGCGCGCGCGATGGCCAGATCCTCGACCTCGTCCACCACCTCGCACCCGCCGTAGTAGCGCTTGTGCGGGAGCCCCTCGGCGTACTTGTTGGTGAGCACCGAACCCACGGCCTGCAGGACGGCGATGCCGGTGAAGTTCTCGCTTGCGATCATCTCGAGCGTCCCGGCCTGCCGCTCGAGCTCGCGGCGAAGCAGCGTGGCGATGGCCGGATCGGCCACCGACACATCCTGGGACAACTGGCTCTCGGGATCGAAGAAACTCACGCAGGCACTCCCGCAGTCGGTGACGGACTCACGCCATGGTAGCCGGGGGTCGTGACCCCCCACCGGCACGCGGGGTCGGTGGGGCCGCCATCCGTGCGCTGCCCCGGCGTACGGGCGGTCATCCCTCCCGGTGGCCCCACGTCACCCGGGTGCTACCCGCGAGGTCCGCCCGCCGCCCGATGCCCGCGAATCCCGCCGCGGCGAGAATCGCGCCCACTGCATCGGCCTGCCCCTCCCCCACCTCCAGAACCACCCGGCCACCCGGCACAAGCACGGGGGCGGCCTCGGCCACCACGCGCGCGTGGACCTCGGTGCCCACGGGCCCGGCCACCAGTGCCCGCTCGGGCTCGTGGCGGAGCGCCGGGTACCGGTCGAGGTCGCCGGGTATCAGGTACGGCGGATTGGACACCACCACATCGAAGCGCTCACCGGCCACGGCGGCCATGCCGTCGCTTGCCAGCATGCGCACGCGCGCACCGAGGGCCGGGTGGGCATCGAGGTTCCGCCGCGCCACCGCCAGCGCCTCCGGGCTCACTTCGAGCGCCGTCACGGTGACGTCGGGACGCAGGTCGGCCACCGAGAGCGCGATGGCGCCGGAGCCCGTTCCCCAGTCGGCGATGCGCGCTCCCTCGGGTGCGATCTCCACCACCACATCCACCAGCACCTCGGTGTCCGGGCGCGGCACCAGCACATCGGGGGTCACCTCGAGGTCAAGCCGGCCGAAGGCCCGGTGCCCGGTGATGTGGGCGACCGGCTCCATCCCGCCGCGCCGGGCGATGAGCGCCCGGCAGGCGGCCACCTCGTCGGGCATGAGCGGTCGCTCGCCCTCGGTGTACAGCCGGATGCGCTCCATCCCCAGGGCATGACCGATGAGCACCTCGGCGTCCAGACGGGGCGTGTCGCTGCCCCTCCCCGCCAGCCAGTCGGTGGACCGCCTGAGGACGTCGGCGATCGTCACGGCGCCCTAGAGCGTCTGCTGCTCCAGCAGCAGACGGCGCTCCTCGGCCTGCAGGGCGTCGGTGAGGGTCGCGAGATGCCCCTGCAGGACCTGCTCCTTGAGCGCCACCGTGACCCCGATCCGGTGGTCGGTCACCCGGTTCTGCGGGTAGTTGTAGGTGCGGACCTTCTCGGAGCGGTCGCCACTGCCCACGTGCGCGCGCCGGGTGTCGCGCATCTCGGCCTCCCGCTCGGAGCGCGCCTTCTCGAGCAGGCGCGCGCGCAGCACCCGCATGGCGCGCTCCTTGTTCTGGAGTTGGCTCTTCTCGTCCTGCATGGACACCACGATGCCGGTGGGCGCGTGGGTGATGCGCACCGCGGAGTCGGTGGTGTTCACGCTCTGGCCGCCCGGGCCACTCGACCGGTACACGTCAATCTTCAGGTCGTTCTGGTCGATGGTGATGTCCACCTCCTCCGCCTCGGGCAGCACGGCGACCGTCGCCGTGGAGGTGTGGATGCGCCCTTGGCTCTCGGTCGCGGGCACCCGCTGCACGCGGTGTACGCCCCCCTCGTGCTTGAACACGCTGAACGCCCCACGGCCCTTCACCGCGAAGGTGGCCTCCTTCACGCCACCGGCGTCGGCCGCGCTCACGTCCAGCAACTCCACCTGGAACCCGCGCGCCAGCGCATAGCGCCCGTAGATGTCCAGGAGGTCACGGGCAAACAGGGCGGCCTCTTCGCCCCCGGCCCCCGCCCGGATCTCCACGATCACGTCGCGCTCGTCGTTGGGGTCGGGCTCCACCATGGCCTGGCGGATGAGGGGCTCGAGTTCCTCCACCTCCGCCTCTGCCTCCCTCAGAAGGGCGCGGATGTCCTCGTCATCGTCCTCGACCAGCATCTCACGGGCCTCCGCGGCCCGCTGCTCGGCGTCGCGCCAGCGCACGGCCAACGACGCGACCTCCGTGAGGCCAGCGAACCGGCGCGTGAGGTCGGCGTAGCGCGTGCGGTCCGACGCCGCGTCGGGGTCCGACAGCGCATCGGACAACTCGGCGCGGGTGCGCTCAACCTGCTCGACAAGGCGTGCGACACCGCTACTCACCCGCGCACCTCACCATGACGCTCCCCCGGATGCCCTCCCGTGCCGCCAGAGACCCGGTGGTGGCCGGGGCACGGGGGCCTCCACTCCGCCCCCGCAGGGCGTCTACTGAGCCTGCTGGCGCTTCTTGTTGAAGCGCTCGATGCGGCCACCCGTGTCCACGATCTTCTGCTTGCCGGTGTAGAAGGGGTGGCACTGGGAGCAGATCTCCACGCGGATCTGAGGCGAGGTCGAGCGGGTCGTGAAATCGTTGCCGCAGGTGCAGGTGACGTGCGAAATCACGTACTCGGGGTGGATCTCGGCCTTCACGTTCCCTCTCGATTCCCTCGGTGTGCGTGGCCCGGTCGGCGCCACGGGGGCGGCATCATAGCGCGGCCCGGGTCCAGCGGTAACCGGTCATCCACCCCGGGCCCCTCGGGTGGCGGGGATCAGACACCCACAGCCTCGCGGGAGACCGGGCGGGATCACCTGTCGCGCAGGTGTGTGGCTACAGCACCTCGGTGATCTATCCCCGGCGCTGGTTGATGAGCGCCGTGAGCGCCGGGACCACCGTGAACAGGTCGCCCACCACGCCCAGATCCGCGAACTGGAAGATCGGGGCGTCCGGATCCTTGTTGATCGCCACGATCACGTCGGACGTCTGCATTCCCACCTTGTGCTGCACCGCGCCGGAGATACCGCACGCGATGTAGAGGTTCGGCGACACGGTCTTGCCGGTCTGGCCGACCTGCTTCGGGTGGGGGTACCACCCGGCGTCCACCGCAGCGCGTGAGGCGCCCACGGCCGCACCCAGCGAGGCGGCGAGCGCCTCGACCACTGAGAAGTTCTCGGGTGCCCCCAGCCCGCGGCCGCCCGACACGATGATGCTGGCCTCCTCAAGGCTGACGCTGCCCTGGTCGGCAGGCTTGCGACCCGTGACCGTGGCGCGCAGCGCAGCGGCCGAGATGTCCGGGCTCACCGCGATGACCTCGGCCGACCCACCGCTCTCGGACGCCTGGAACGAGTTCGGGCGTACAAGGGCCACCTGCGGGCCGCCGGTCCACTCGCAGTCCACGAGGTTCTGGCCGCCGAACGCCGGGCGACGTGCGCGCAGCACCGAGCCGTTGGCCATCAGGTCGGTGGAGTCCGAGTTGAGTCCGGCACCCAGACGCGCGGCGAGGGCCGCAGCGGTGTCACGGCCCAGAGCGGTGCCGCCGAAGAGGATGGCCGCGAAGTCGTTCTCCGCGTGCAGCCTCGCGATGACGTCCACGTGCGGGGCACCGAGGCCCATGCCCAGCGCCTCGTGCTCGGCGACGAACACCTTCTCGGCGCCATACGCGCCCAGCGAGGCGGCCTGACCGGCCACACCCACGCCACCGACGTAGGCCGCGAGCGGCCCACCGAGTGCGCCCGTGATCTCGCGTGCCTTCGAGAGGATCTCGAGGCCGACGCGCCGGAAGCCGCTGCCCTGGGGCTCGGCGACGACGAGGATTCCTGCCATGTCGTTAGGTCCTTTCGGTTCCGGGTCCGGGGGTCAGACGATCTTCTTCTCGATCAGGAAGTCGAGGATCTGCTGGGCGCCGTCGCCCTCGTCCTTGACCACCCGACCGGCGGAGCGCGGCGGTGGTGTCTCCACACCCACCACCTTCGTCCGCGCGCCCTGCTCGCCCACCCCTGCGGCGTCGATGCCGGCCTCGGCCAGCGACTTCACGTCCTGCGGCTTCTTCTTCGCGCCCATGATGCCCTTGAGCGACGGGTAGCGCGGCTCGTTGATGGCCTTCGTCACCGAGACGACGGCCGGGAGCGGCGCCTGGACGGTGTCCACCCCGTCATCGCCCTGGCGCTCGACCGTGATGGTGGATCCCGAGACCGACACCGAGTTGGCCGAGGTCACCCAGGCGCGGCCCGAGACCTCTCCGAGGGCGGCCGCCATCACACCCGAGCGGGCGTCGGTGGCCTCGGCGCCCAGGAGCACGAGCTCCGCGCCGGTCTCCTCGATCACCGCGGCAAGCGCCCGGGCGGTGCCCAGGTAGTCCGAGCCGGCGGCGGCGGGGTCCGACACCAGCACCAACCTGTCGGCACCCATCGCGAGGGCCTGGCGCAGGGATTCGACGGCCTTCTCCGGACCCAGGGAGACGAGGATCACCTCATCGGCGGTCCCGGCCTCCTTCAGGCGGATCGCTTCCTCGATCGCGTACTTGTCGAACTCATTCAGCATGCGGTCGCCCTCGTCACGGACGAGGCGACGGGTGCCGGCGTCGATCCGCTTCTCGGCGGTCGTGTCCGGCACCTCTTTGACGCAGACGGCGATCTTCACGAAGTCGTGCTCCTGGACGTTGGTGGGGCCAGCGCGAGGGTGATGGGCAGGGCCCCGAGAGCGACGGCGAGCATACCAACGGCATACGCCACAGACAGGACCGAACCGGCAGGGTGGGCGTTGAGGTGGCGGACACACCCCGCAGAACGAGCCGGTACCTGCCGGGAGGTCAGCCCGCCCAGACGGGCGGCCGCTTCTCGAGGAAGGCGGTCATCCCCTCGCGCCGCTCGGGGTGGTCGAACTGGAGCGCGAAGGCCTCGGCCTCCGCGGCCAGCAGCCCGGTCCGGTCCCCGAGGGCGGCGTGGATGAGCGACTTGGAGAGGGCCACGGCGGACGGGGACATCCGGGCGATCCCCTCGCCCATCGCCACGGCGGCGTCCAGCAGCGCGTCAGGCGAGTGAACCGATGTGACCAGCCCCGCGGCCAGGGCCTCGTCGGGACCGATCATCTCCCCGGTCAGGATCATCCGCTTGGCAAACCCCTCCCCCGCGATCCGGGCCAACCGCTGGCTGCCGCCCCAGCCCGGCGGGATCCCCAGAGCCACCTCCGGCTGGGAGATCGTCATCGCCTGGGAGGCCACGCGGATGTCGCAGGCCAGTGCCACCTCGCAGCCACCGCCAAGAGCGAAACCGTTGAGTGCCGCGATCACCGGCACCGGCAGGGCCTCGATGGCGTTGCACATCGCATGCCCCTGGGCCGCGAAGACGCGCGCGCCCTCCACATCCATCCCGACCATGACGCTGATGTCTGCGCCGGCCGAGAACGCCCGGCCCGCCCCGGTGAGCACCACGGCCCTCACGGAGGGGTCACCCGCGGCCGCGGCCAGCGCACCGACCAACTCGTCAATGAGTTCCGGGGAGAACGCGTTCAGCGCCTCCGGACGGTCGAGCACCAGCACCTGCACCGTCCCGCGGCGCTCGCGACCGATGGGCACTAGACCTCGACAGCGCCCTCGAGGAACGACACCATGTCGCCCACCGGGGCCCCGGGGGTGTACACGGCGGCCACGCCCAGAGCGCGCAACTCCTCGGCGTCATCCGAGGGGATGGTCCCGCCCACCAGCACCAGAACATCCTCGGCGCCCTCCGCGGCAAGCAACTCCATGATCCGCGGCACCAACGTCATGTGTGCGCCCGACAGGATGGACAGCCCCACCGCGTGGGCATCCTCCTGCACCACGGTCGCCGTGATCTGCTCGGGCGTCTGGTGCAGGCCCGTGTAGATGACCTCCATGCCGGCGTCGCGAAGCGAGCGCGCGACGATCTTGGCTCCGCGGTCATGGCCGTCGAGGCCGGGCTTTGCGATGACCACTCGGATGGGGCGTCCCATGGCGGGTCAGGATACCGATCATGTGGCCGGGGCAGAGCCCGGGACCGCACGGAGGGGGGACGCGAGCTGCCCCACGGCTCGGCGGGGGGCGAGCGGGCACACTACCCATGCAGCGACCGCGAACGAATGGACAGGCCTGATGGACGTCTCGAGCACCCGCACTGCCGACCCCGCCCGCATCCGCGCCGACGTCCTCGTGGTTCCGGTGCCCTCACCGCCCGGCGACCCCGAGGGCCCGCTCGCGGCTGTGGACGCCGCGCTGGGCGGGCTGGTCTCGTCCGTCATCAGGGACGGCGAGGTGACGGGGGCCGTGGGCCAGGTGCGCGTGCTCCACACACGGGGCGACCTGCCCGCCGCGCGGGTGCTGCTGGCCGGGGTGGGCGAGGATCCCGACCGGACCGCCTGGGCGGCCGCCGGACGCGCAGCCGCACGCGTCGCGCGCGATGCCGGGGCACGCCGCGTGGCCCTGCTCGCGGGGCCCGGCACGGAGCGCGGTGACGTCCGCGCAATGGCGGAGGGTCTGGCCACGGGGGCTTGGCGGCTGGACACCTTCCGCTCGAAGCCCCGGCGCGGCGCGACGGGCCGCACGGGGAGTGGGGAGCCCCACGTCGTGGTGGCGGGAGGTGGGCTGCCGCCTGCCATGGCCCGGGCTGTGGGGGCCACCGCGGCGGCGGTGAACCTGGCACGCGAACTCGCCGAGACGCCGTCCAACCACATGACCCCCAGGATCCTCGCCCGGCGGGCACGACAGGTTGTGCGCGGCCGCCCGAGCCTGTCCATCGACGTCCTCGGGGTGCCTGAACTCCGGAGACTGAAGGCCGGCGCGCTGCTTGCCGTGGCCCAGGGGTCGGCAGAACCGCCCCGGATGATCGTGATGCGGCACCGGCCGCCCCGGGCCGCGCGGACCACGCGTGAGGTGCTGGGGCTCGTCGGCAAGGGGGTGACCTTTGATACCGGCGGCATCTCCATCAAGCCATCCGCCGGTATGGAGGAGATGAAGATGGACATGGCGGGCGGCGCCGCGGTGATCGCCGCCATGGGTCTGATCGCCGACCTCGAGGTGCCAACCGAGGTCATCGCCGTGGTGCCGGCCACCGAGAACATGCCGAGCGGCACGGCCATGAAGCCCGGGGATGTCTTCACCGCGATGAACGGCATGACCATCGAGGTCACGAACACCGACGCCGAGGGCCGCCTCATCCTGGCCGACGCGCTCACGTACTGCGCACGCCAGGGCGCCACGCGCATCATGGACATGGCCACGCTGACGGGCGCCATCGTCGTGGCCATCGGTGAGGTCTATGCGGGGCTCTTCGGATCGGACGCGGCATTCACCGAACTCGTGCGCGAGGCCGGCGACGAGACCGGCGACCTGTGCTGGCCCATGCCCCTCCATCCGGGCTACGACCCCCTGGTCAAGAGCGCCGTGGCCGATCTGAGCAACGCCGCGAAGAAGCGGCAGGCGGGCGCTGTCTATGCGGCGCGCTTCCTGCGTGACTTCACCGAGGGCCGTCCGTGGTGCCACGTGGATGTTGCGGGGACGGCGATGCAGGGGGATCACGCCTCCGGGTTCGGCGTGCGTCTGGCCGCGGACGTGGCCCAGCGGGTCGCCCGCCTCCGGTGAGGCGCATCCTCACCCTCATCCTGCTGATGGCCATTGCCGCGGGCGTGGCCGCCCTGCTCGCGCGCACGGTCGTGCGGACCGAGGTGACCGACGTATTCACGGCGCCCGCACCCGTGACGGAGGTCACCATCGAAACCGGCGCGGGCTCCATCGCCGTGGACGCGGGGCCCGACGACGCCCTCACGGCGCGCATCACACGCGGCTATGCCTTCTTCGCGCCCGAGATCATCACGACAACCTCCGGGGGCCGGGTGGTGCTCGACACCGACTGTCCGGTGCTCGGCGTGCTCACCGGGTGCTCGGTGGGGTTCGACGTCACTGCCCCACCCGATGCCGCGGTGCGGGCCACCAGTACTGCGGGGTCGGTGATGATCACGGGCATGTCCGGTGTCACGAGCGTGAGGAGCACGGCGGGAGGGGTGGCCGTGCTCCGCTCGCGATCATCCGACATCCGGGCATCGAGCACCGCGGGGGACGTGGTCGTGGAGGCCGAGACGGCGCCCCAGCGCATCGAGGCGTCCACCACGGCGGGCGGGGTGACCGTGACCGTGCCGCGGGGGGCCTACCGGATTGATGCCAGCTCCGGCACGGGCTCGGTGGACCTGCAGGGCATCTCGGACATCCCCTCGGCCACCCGCCTGATCATCGCCAGCGCCTCGGCCGGAGACGTGACCATCCGCGCGCGGTGAGCGTCAGGCGGTGAGGCGCGCCTCGAGCCCCCGCAAGAGGGCTTCGAGGCCGAACTCGAACACATCGTCCTCACCCTTGGCGATGTCCGTGAAGACCTCGACCAGCAGGGGCTCGTCGAAATCCGCGGCGGCCTCGCCGTCCTCCAGCGCCGAGGCCTCACCCAGGGTGAACCCGATGGTCCAGCGCGAGACGACGCGCACCGCGCGCAGGGCGTCGGAACGGGGGAAACCCGCCGCCTCCATCGAGTCGAACAGGGAGCCCACCAGCGAGGTGCTGCTGCGGTAGGCCACCGAAGGCCGCGCGGCGATCATGGCGACGACGTTGGGGTGGCTCGACAGCGCGAGGCGGTAGGCGCGTGCGAAGGAGGCCATGTCCTCACGCCACTCGTCGGTCATGTCGAGGGACTCGATGAACTCCGTCTGGACCAGGGCCACCACGCCATCAATCATCTCGTCCTTGCCACCGGGGACGTGGTGGTAGAGCGACATCGCCTCGACGCCGAGTTCTCCCGCCACTGCACGCATGCTGCACCCGTTCATGCCCGAGCGATCAATGACCGCGAGCGCGGCCGCGACCACGCGCTCGCGCGAGAGGGGCTCGCGAGGGGCGGTCATCCCGGATCACCATCCTGGACGTCGTGCTCGCGCGCCGGACGCCGGCGCAAGCGCATCAGGAGGTAGGTGACGCCCGCGCCGAGCAGGGCCGACACCAGGATGACCACGAAAAGGCTCGTCGAGGTGTTGAGCACCCACCAGGTCACCTCCACCGGCTGGGAGTTCGCGATGATGAACCAGACGAGCAGGATGCCTGCGGCGACCCCGAGGATCGCCTTGAGGTTGATGTCGTTCCCGCGGTCCGGCGGTGGGCGGTCGTCTGCCATCAGGGCTCCTCGGGACGTGGCAGGCCGAGGATAGTGTCCACCGCGCGTGCCGGATCGATCTCACGTGCCACCACCCGGTCGGCCAGGCGCTGGATCTCACCGGAATCCGAGCGGGCGTCCAGATCGCGCACCACGCGCTCGACCACGAGCGACCGGAGGTGGCGACGCATGCCGTCCCGCGCCCGTGCGTCGGCGCGACCCGTGGCACGGAGGTCTGCATGGTGCCGCTCCACGGCGGCCCAGGCCTCCTCGACCCCCTCTCCCGCCAGGGCCTGCGTGAGCACCACCGGGGGCACCCACCCGTCGGACGGCACCAGGTGGAGCGCCGACTCGACATCGCCAGCCAGGATGTCGGCCCCCGGCCGGTCGCACTTGTTGATGACGATCACGTCGGGGATCTCCATGACCCCCGCCTTGATGGCCTGAATGGAATCGCCGCTCCCGGGCATCAGCACCAGCATCACCGTCTGCGTGAGTGCCTGCACCTCGACCTCGTTCTGCCCGGCCCCGACGGTCTCGATGAGGACCACGTCGAACCCGGCGGCATCCAGGATGGTGACGGCGTCTCCCGTCGCCTCGGCCAGACCTCCCAGATGACCGCGGGTCGCCATGGACCGGATGAACACGCCCTCGTCCAGGAAGTGATCAACCATGCGCAGGCGGTCGCCCAGCACTGCGCCGTGGGTGAACGGGCTGGTGGGATCCACGGTGACGATTGCCACAGTGCGGCCGCCGGCACGCAGGTGGCGCACCAGGGCGGCGGCCAGGGTGCTCTTGCCGCTGCCGGGCGATCCGGTGATGCCCACGCAGACCGCGCGACCGGCCCGCGGATGCAGGGCGCGCATGACCTCCCGACCCCCGGGACCGCGCGACTCGGCCATGCTGATCGCACGGCCGATCGCACGTCGTCGTCCCTCACGCACCCCCGCGACGACCTGCGCAGGGGTCACACGCCCTCCCCCATCGCCTCGTGCATGGCCGCGAGCAGCCGGTCGGTCTGCTCGGGCGTGCCCGCCGTGATCCTCAGGCCCCCCGGCGCGCCGAAGGCCGCAGTGGGACGCACAATGACCCCGCGGGCCGTGAGGGCCCGGTCCAGGGCGGCGGCGCGCTCCTCCCCCACCTCGACGAAGACGAAGTTGGCCTGAGAGGGCAGCGGCTCCAAACCCAGCGCTCGCAGGCCATCGGCCATGCGGTCCCGCTCGGCGCGGACCGCCTGGATGCGCGGCGGCAGTTCGACCGCGGCATCGGCCAGAGATGCCAGGGCAGCGGCCTGCGCGACGGCGTTCACATCGAACGCGTTGCGCACCGGGGACAGAGCACGGGCAAGACCCCTCGGACCCGCCATCCACCCGATGCGCAACCCCGCAAGGCCGAAGGCCTTGCTGAAGGTACGCATCACCACCAGCGACCGGCCGGCGCGGACGAGCGCCATCCCGTCGTGGGACCCGGCAGGCAGGAACTCGAAGTAGGCCTCGTCGAGCACGGGCAGCACGTGCGGAGGAAGGGCGTCCAGGAACCCCTCGAGGTCCCGGCCACTGACGGCGCCCCCGGTCGGGTTGTTGGGGCTCACCACCACGGCAATCTTGGTGCGGGGGCCCGCCGCCGCGGCCAGCGCCTGCAGGTCATAGGTGCCATCCGGCGCCAGCCCGACCGGGGTCCAGATGGCGCCCTGGGCCATGGTGCCCGGACGGTACGAGATGAACGACGGCCACCCCATCACCAGCTCGTCACCGGGGTCGAGCATGGCCATGCACAGCAGCCTGATGAGACTGTCCACGCCGTTGCCCACCACGATGCGGTCGGGGTCCACCCCGTGCTCCTCGCCCAGCGCGTCGCAAAGAGCCCACGCACCCGGGTCCGGGTACAGGTTCTGCAGGGCCGCCTGATCGGCGATCGCACGCACCGCCGCGGGAAAGGGCGGGTACGGGCCCTCGTTTGAGGCAAGGCGGGTGATGGGGATCTCACCGAGCTCGCGCCTCAGCGCGGAGAGCGGACGACCCGGCACGTACGCCTGTACCGACGCCAGTGCCGGTCGGACGAGGGCGGGGGCGAGGGACGGCGCGTCGGGCACATGACGGAGGCTACACTCGCCGCCCATGCCGGAATCGGACGACCTCGGGCTCTTTCCCGTCGGACTGGTGCTGCTCCCCGGCGAGCGGGCTCCGCTCCATCTGTTCGAGCCGCGGTACCGGCAACTGCTCGCCGACTGCGTACTGGACGACCGTCCCTTCGTCATGCTCCGGAGCCACGGCGACGACGCATCGCCCATCGGATGCACGGCCCGGTTCGCGGCCCTCGGGCGACGCTTCGCGGATGGCCGGATGAACGTGGCGGTGGACGGCGACCAAGTGGTCCGGGTCGGCACCGGGACAACGGGGCGCATGTACCTGTCGGCGTGGGTCGAGCCCGTGCCCGACGACAACTCCCACGCGACGGACGAGATCCGGACGGAGGTGCTCGACCTCTTCGCCCGTCTCGTCACCGAGGTCGCAGGGTCATCCGCTCCCCCGTCCGTGCGCGAAGACGTCCCGCTGTCCTACGCGATCGCAGGCATGATCGAGATGCCCGCCGAACCCAAGCAGGAACTGCTGGAGTGCCGCGACGAGCAGGTGCGGCTGGGGGTGGTACGCGACATCGTGAAGGCGGCTCTTCAGGGGGCCGACCGCGAACGCCTCGCTGCTGCGCGGGCGCGGACCAACGGGAAGGTCGCGCTGCCGTGACGGGCGCCATCCTGGTCGTCCGGCCACGGCGCATCGCATGGGTGGAGGGTCCGGATGCCGCGGCGCTGCTGCACGGCCTGCTGACCGCTGACGTGCAGGCGCTCGCGGTGGGCGACGCCATGAGGTCGCTCGTGCTCACCACGCACGGCCACGTGGTGGCGCACATGGCTGTGGCGCGGACCGGCCCGGATGCCTTTACGCTCATCCTCGACCCCGCGCCTGCGCCCGACGGCGTGGCGGTCATCACCGCGCACCATGTGTCGGAGGATGCAGAGGTGCTGGGTCCCGAGGACGCCACGGTCCTCGTGGCCACCGACGACCTGATGGGGGTGCTCGACGGTGCCGGCGCCCTGACGGTGCCCGGCGCGATCCCGGGCACGATCGAGGTGCTGGCCGACGACCCAGCGGCCCTCGCCGCCAGATGCGGGCTCGTGCCGGCGGACGACGCCGCGCTCGAGGCCCTGCGGGTGGAGCGCGGCGCACCCGCCATCGGCGTGGACACGGGCGAGCGAACGCTGGTGCAGGAGGCCCTGCTGCAGCATGCCGTCTCGTTCAGCAAGGGGTGCTACCTCGGTCAGGAGACGGTGGCGCGCCTGCACTACCGCGGGCACCCCAACCGGCGCCTGACGCGTATCGCACTCGACGGCCCCGTCGTGCCGGGCACGCCCATCACCGTCGGCTCAAGGGCGATGGGCACGGTGACCACCGTGGCGCAGGTGCCCGGGCAGGGATGGATGGCGCTCGGCATGGTCCGGCGGGAGGTCGTCGATGGCGCACCCGTGGATGTCGGCGGCACAGCGGGTCAGGTCCTCCTCCCTGCCTGAAGGGGCGGTGCTAGCGTCGGACGCCATGGGACTTCGGCGCGAACACCGGGCGGCAGCCGCGCGTCAGTCGTGGGTGGTGCGGCTGTTCTACGACACCGAGGGCGATCTGCGGGGATGGAGGGCGCTCGCCGTGGTCGGAGTGCTGGCCGCAACCGTGGTGCTCGGCACGGTCATCGTCTCGCTCGCGGGCGCGGCGTTCGGGCCCCAGGCGCTCAGCATCGGTGCGCTGGTCGTATTCCTGGCCATCAAGATCCCGCTCCTGGGGTTCGTCTTCTGGGTCCTCATGCGCAAGGGCGGCGGCTACACGCAGGTGGAGATGAGCGCGGTGGAGCGCAGCCGGGTGCTCGCGAGCCTGCTCGAGCAGGCCCGGACGGCGAAGGGTGCTGCCGACGAGGCCGACCGCCTGCGCTGGGCCTCACGCGAGGCCTGGCGCATCGCCGACGAGGCCCCCGACGCCGAACGCCAACGTGCCATCGCGGTCGCGGTGGAGATCGGCGGCATGGCCCCCGTACGGCACGACTCCGCTCGCAGCCGCTAGCCCGGGAATCGGGCGACCACGGGCGCGCACAGGCACCGTTACGACCGTCTCGCGGTCGGCTTCGATGCCCGCATCACCAGCACCGTGGCATGAGCCCTTCATGATCCCCCGGCCCGGTGCACGGGCGGTGGAGAGTCTGGGGGTCGAACGGTGCGATGTCCCCGCTGCACACGACCTCTACCGACTGCCGGGGACCGACCGGCTCACCACTGGACGGGTGCCGCACCCTCTGGCTGGGGCCCCCACCTGCGATCTGGTGAAGACGGGTGGGGACGACCTCAGGCGCGTGCGCACCACCCGTCGGGGTCCGGCCTCCGGAACGGGCACCTGTGTGCCTGGCCAACTGCCGTGGACCGCCCGGGGCAGGTTCTACATCGCCGGAATCCCCATGGATGGCCCGATTTCCCCGCAGTGGGGTCCTGTCGCCCGGTCACCTCATCGCCCCACCACCTCCACCATTCATCCGTGGGGCACGTCCGGACGCTCGTTGCCGGGTGCCCGGCATCGCGGCGCGACACGTCGGCAGTGCGTCGTGGGCACCACCGGGTGCACCGCACCCACCGGGTAGCCTCCAACCTACCGGACCTGCCCTTCTTCACCGGTCCGTCGTCCCGATGAGGGCATCTGACCAGCGTCGCACGCGCACGCCGGTGACCACTGATGGATTCCATGACACGCGGTTACCCGCCGCTGGATGAAAGGCCGGATCACATGAGCAGTCTCCCGCGTAGGACGCAGGGCCCCCGTCACCCCGGAAGGCTCCTGCTCGCGCTCGTGATGCTCTGCACCGCCGGGGTGGGCGCCGCTCTGGCGCTTACCCCCTCGCTTCCGTGGGCGACCAGGGGCGGGGGGACAGGATCGGACACTGGCTTCCGGGTCTCCGCCCTCCCCGACGGCTCGGCCATCGTCACCGGCTTCTTCAATGACACCGCGACCTTCGGCTCCACCACGCTTACGAGCAGCGGGGAGAATGACGTATTCACCGCGAAGGTGAACACCGATGGGACCTACGCCTGGGCGATCAGGGGCGGGGGGGCCGGTTCGGACTTCGGCTTGGGGGTCTCCGCACTCCCCGACGGCTCGGCCATCGTCACCGGGCGCTTCGATGGCACCGCGACCTTCGGCTCCACCACGCTCACGAGCAGCGGGAACACTGACGTATTCACCGCGAAGGTGAACGCCGATGGGACCTACGCCTGGGCGACCAGAGCCGGCGGGGCAGGATTGGACGGTGGCCAGAGCGTCTCCGCCCTCCCCGACGGCTCGGCCATCGTCACCGGGATGTTCAATGACACCGCGACCTTCGGCTCCACCACGCTCACGAGCAGCGGGGGCGTTGACGTATTCACCGCGAAGGTGAATGCCGATGGAACCTTCGCCTGGGCAAGCAGGGGCGG
>CAMAVU010000007.1 GCA_945861935.1 Bifidobacterium breve
TGGTGTCCTTTCGTCAGTCGACTTGGTGGTCAACCGACGAGTCTGGGGCCCGCGGTGGCCGGGCGTCGTTGCGGTGCGTTCCGCAGAACGCACATGCGCGGAGTTTCCGGCCGCTACGTGCTCGTTACACCACTTCTAGCGACGTGACCGCAACGGCCTACGCGCCGTGGCGGTCCGTATGCTTCCTTTCGTCCGTCGGGGCATTCCCCGCGGCACAGATCACACGCCACCCGAAAGGCCCACGATGATCGCTTCCTCGCGTTTGGCTGCGGTATTCGCCGCGGCGGCCCTGTCCATCGGTGCCCTCGCGGGATGCGGTGGATCGTCGGACGCGCCCGCGTCCGGGGACCCCGCGATGTCCCTCGAGCAGTTCGTGACACAGGTCAACGCCGTGTGCGCTGATGCCGAGGCGCGCTCGGATGCGCTGGCGGTGCCCACCGACGCCGCTGACGTTGACGGCTTCCTGATCGAGCAGATCAACATCGCGAAGAACACGGCGGACGCCGTGGCCGCCCTCCCGGCGCCCCCGGAGATCGCATCCTCGGTGGAGACCATGGTGACCACGTGGGGCGAGATCGTTGCCCTTCTCACTACCGCCCAGGACAACATCACCGCGGGGGAGGACCCTCTCGCCGCTCTCTCGGGGCTGGGCACCGAGGGTCCCGCTCTGGCGGCGACGGTGACGGCTGCCGCGACCGAGGCCGGCCTCACGGAGTGCGCCAAGTAGTGACTCAGACCCCCGGCGCCCCGCGCGGGCGCCGGGGGGCCCGCAGGCCGTGGGGTGCACCGCCCTGAAGGCGGTGTCCACCAACGCGGGGGATGACCTAGCCCGGCGCGGCCCATCTGGCTCATCGGTGGCCTTTCCGAGCGCATGCAGGACGCCGTCATCGCACGGCGTGTACGCCACGTGACGAAGGCGGACGACACCGGCTGATGACCGGGGTTCACCCCGATCAATGCAGGAGATCGGGCTCCAGTCGCTAACCTCATCGGGTCGCCCGGCATTCAGCCGGTCGAGAGGTCGGCTTCCTTGGGTCCCGCCATGCTGGCGGTTCGGGTGAGCAGTGCCTCCCCAACCGCCGCGCGCCGCACAGGCCCGGTCACCACGAGGAGCAGTCACTTGCAGCACAAGACGTTCGCCGATCTCGGCGTATCGAGCGCGGTCGCGCGCGCCCTGGAGGATCGTGGTTTCACTGCGCCCTTCGCCATTCAGGAGAAGGTCATCGGGGACGTCCTCGACGGCCGCGACGTGTTGGCCAAGTCGCCTACCGGCTCGGGCAAGACCCTGGCGTTCATGGTGCCGGTCATTGACCGGGTCTCGGCAGACGCACAGCGTCCCGCCGCACTGGTGCTCGCACCCACCCGCGAACTCGCCACGCAGATCGTGGAGGCCACCTACGCACTCGCCCACGCACGCGCCCTCAAGATCTGCGCCGTGTACGGAGGCGTGGGGCTCGAGAAGCAGGCCCGCGACGCCGCGAAGTCGCACATCGTCGTCGCCACCCCCGGGCGCCTGGAGGACCTGCTGGCGCGCAGGGCGTTCTCGCTGAAGAACGTGCGGATCCTCGTGCTCGACGAGGCCGACCGCATGCTCGACATGGGCTTCCGCCCCGCGGTTGACCGCGTGGTGGCGAAGTGCCCCGGCGACCGCCAGACGCTCTTCTTCTCGGCCACGCTCGACGGGGAGGCTGGACGGATCGCCCGGGAGTACACCAGCGATCCCGTGCGCCACGAGCACATGCCGCCCGCCCGGACGACCAGCGACATCGAGCACCGGTTCGTGCGCGTCGAGCGCGACGACCGCGTGGACATGCTGGTGCAGGAACTGGACGGCGCGCGCGACCTGAACCTGGTCTTCGTGCGCACCAAGCATGGTGCCGACCGCCTTGTGCGCCACTTGGCGAACAAGGGCGTGCGGTCGGCAGCCATGCACGGTGACAAGAGCCAGCGCCAGCGCGAGCGGGCACTCGCGGACTTCGAATCCGGCCGGGTGACCACCCTGGTGGCCACCGACGTGGCGGCCCGCGGCATTCACGTGGACAGCATCGCCAAGGTCATCAACTTCGACCCGCCCGGAATGGCCGAGGACTACGTGCACCGCACCGGGCGCACCGGCCGGGCGGGCGAGCAGGGCATCGCGGTGACGTTCGTCGGCGGTGAGCACGTGGCCGACATGTGCACGATGACACGCACCCTCAATCTGGCCGATCAGTTTCACGCCACGACCGGCATCGCTCCGGCGCCGACCGGACGCAGCGGAAGTGCCAACCCGTCGCCCCGCCCCGCGCGGTCGGGCCCGGGCCGGCCCAAGGGGGCAGGCCGCCCGCAGGGCAACCGCCGCAGGCGCACCGCCGCGGCGTGACCCGGAGGGCTGTCGGCCTCGCGGAACCGATCCTCGCGCGGCGCCGCACGATGTGCACACCCAGGGGACGGCACCCCACATGGCGTGATCCTCACCGGGGTCGTCGGGATACCGCGACCCCGGTGACGTAGATCATTGGGTGAACGGGGCCAGGCCCGTGGTCACTGCGGCGGTTGGCGGCGTCAACGGTCCGCACCCGTCGTGCGCCCGGTACCACTGGTGACGGGGGCACCTTGCCCGGTGGGGTCGCTCCACCGTACGCTGGCCGGGTGACGTCCCCGAGCGGCGATCGGTCCCGGTACTGGCCCGCGATCGAGAAGAAGTACGGCGAGCCGGTGGAGTGCTGGCTCGCCATCATGGAAACGCTCGCGGGCAGGACGTACGAGGATCAGGTTGCCCACCTGAGGGAGAACTTCGGGTTCAGCCGGACGCACGCCAATGCTGTGGTCATGTACTCCCGCGGATCAACAACGTCGCGGCGGTTCGACACCCTCGACAGCTACCTGGCGACAGCCGACCCCACCGCGCAGAGGACCATCCGCGCCATTGTCGCGGCCGTCCGGAAGGCCGATCCCGACATCAACGTCGTGATCGCCTGGAACCACCCGATGCTGAAATTGGGCGATCAGTACATCCTCGGGCTCTCCGTGGCGAAGGCGCACATCCTCATCGCACCTTGGGGGGCAGGGGTCCTCGATGCATTCCGGTCGAGGCTCGTCGGGTACACAGTGAACAAGAAGACGATCAGGGTCCCGATTGACTGGGATGTGGATGCCGCGGTGCTCAACGACCTGGCGGCGGCGCACCGTGCGCAACCGGGGGAGCCCTCCACCGGCTGAGGGGTGGGATCGCGAGGGGGTTCCCTCCCAATCGTGACGTGAGGCCGGACGCCCCCGCCGTCGGCCATGAACGGGTGGGGCCAACGGTTCCGTTGGTGGCAGAGACAGAAGGGCGGCGGCGGGTCGGGACCGCTCGTCGGCGCTCTGCTGCGCAGGCCGCACCGCGCGGTTGGTTCCCGCGGTTGTCTGGGGTTGCCTCGCGGCCGGGGGCGGGGCCGGGGGCGGGGGCGGGGGCTATGGGCTGTAGGTGCCGGCCGTTCGCTGCTTCGATATCACGAAGCCGTGGCCGCTCGGGGCGACGCACCTCAGGCCCGTGGTCTCACTGCGGCATTCGAATGGGCCCCAGCGCCATCGGGTTCCGTACGCGAGGGTCTTGAAGCCGCTTCCGGTGGTCGGTGGGAGGGTGGTGTCGCCGTGGCACGTCCAGCGGGCGGGGCCCTGACGCCTCAGGCTCAGGGAGTCGCCGTATTCAAGATCGCACGCCGTGGGGCGGGCCGGCGTGCGGTAGGTGTGGGTGCGGATGTCGCATCGCAGGTACCAGCCGCCGCTTGATGATGCGTAGCAGCCGATGTTGCGACTGGGGGTGGTGATCTGGGCGGACACCGCGGCCGCGCCAGCGGGGTCGGTGGCGGTCGTGGCCGATCCCAGCACCACTGTGGCGCAGGCCAGCCCGAGGAGTCCGATCGGGGATCGTGCGCGCACGATCACCCCGTCCCTGCCGGGGGGTGGGCGGACCCTGCCGTGACGAGCATGGTGCGCTTGCGGACCCTCATGGGCGAAACGCTACACCCTGACGGGAGGGCGGGCAACCGGCTCAGCGCCGGGGGTGTGCGCGGTCCCCGGTCGGGCGACCCCGCCCCACCACCAGCCCGGGGGCGCCGCCCGCAGCGCGACCACCCTACGCCCGCACGCCGCTCCCCAGATGCACCAGATCGCGGTCCGGGTCGATCCCCCACCGGCGGGCGACGGCCTCGAGGTCGGCCTCCATGGGCCAGGAGTCGGGCATCGGGTCGCCGTCGTGGGAGGGGGTACCGCCCTTGAGGCGCATGGAACCGTGGTTGTCGCCGAGACGGTCAATCTCGGCAAGGTCGGCTGCGGTGAGCACGATCTCCGCCGGGGTGGTGGCCAGTTCGCGCCGTTGGTCCTCCACGGCCTTGTGCCCCTCCCCCGCCTCCTGGATGAAGGTCGGCACCACGCAGTGGACGGCGGGCTGGGCGAGCGTCCACTGGGCCGCGAGCTGGAGGGGGGTGACGCCGTGGCGGGCGGCGATGGGCTGCACGGCGGCGAGGCGCGCGCGGCCAGCGGCCACCCATCCCGCGGGGCGGAACGCACGGTGGTCGCCGGGCGCGAGGCCGTCCTCGTCCGGCAGGTCGCCGTGGAAGATGCCGCCGTAGTCCACGACCCGGGCGAGCACCTTCACCCCATGCTGCTCGAGAGCGGGCAGGGCCAGCCGGCCCGGCCAGGGCTCGAACGGGTTGAGGATGATCATGGCCCAGTCCATCTCGCTGCCAAACGCCTCGACGCACCCGATCAGGTCGAGCGTGAAGCCGTTCGCCGGACCGGGGGCGATGCCGATCATGTGGGCGAGGCCCTCCGCGCGCAGGTCCCCCATGGCGCGCCACACCACCTCGCTCGTGTACCCGATGCGGTCCGGGTTGTGCAGCATCACCAGATCCACGTGATCGGTGCCCAGGCGCTCCAGACTCGCCTCGAGGGCGCCGAACAGGTAGTCGCGATAGGCGTCCTCGCCGCGCAGTGCGGGGCTGGTGAACCGGGGGTACCCGCTCGAGCCCTGCCGCACGCCGTTCACGAAGTCGTGCCCGATCGCGGCGGCGATGCAGTACGACCCGCGATCGAGTCCTGCCGTGGCCCGGCCGACGATACGGTCCGCCTCACCCTCCGCATACACGTCGGCGGTGACCACCGTGCAGATGTCGTCTCCGGGACGCAGGAGAGCCTCGAGGCGCGCGTCGTCGAGCGGAACGCCGAAGTGCATGACGCGCCCCCCGCTCCAGGCGCCGATCGCCGTGTGCCCGATCCCGGCCATTCCACGATTGTGGCACCGCCCCGGCGGGATGGGCGGGCCGTTCGTCCCCGTCACGGGCGCGCGACGACCCGGAGTTGCTCGCCCCCGGCCTCCACGATGTCCCCCGGGTGCACCTGCCGACCGCGGCGGTCGTCGGGCACGCCGTTCACGCGCACCCCATCTCCGAGGATCGCCTTCACGTCCCCGCCGCCCGACGCGAGGCCGGCCAGTTTGAGGAGCTGCCCCAGCCGGATCATGTCGCCGCTGATCGGGATCTCACGCACGCCGGTGACGATACCCCTGCCCCGCGATACCGTGCGGGATCGTGAGCCGTACCCGCTGGATCCCCATCGTCTTGGTGTGCGGTTCGATCATCGCCCTGTCGCTGGTGGTCGCCGTCACGACTGATGGTGCCTCGGAGTTCTGGGGCGGATACGAGGACGCCCTCGCACGTGTCGCGTCCGGGCCGTGGTGGCAGTTGTGGGTGCTTCCCGGGCTGCTGCTCGCGCTCGTCGCGGCTCTCGGCATTGGAATCCGCACCTCCCCCGCCTGGGCCCGTTCCCCCGGGGACAGCAGGTGGCGGGCCCTGTTCCTGTGGGGCGGGGTCCTCGTGCTTGCCGTGTCGGTGTGCGCGCCCGTTGCCGTGGTCGCGCAGGGTGGCCTGCTCTCCGCGCACATGGTCCAGCACGTTCTCATCGGGGGGCTCGGGGCCCTGCTCATCCTGCTGGCCGTGCCCGGGGCGACGCGCGGCACACGGGAGCGCCGGAGGGTTCTGGCCATCGTGCTGCATCCGGCCGTCGCGTTCGCCATCTGGCTGGCATCCACCATCGCCTGGCTGGTGCCCGACCTGCACCACGAGGTCCTCTCGCGACCCTGGGTCTGGCTGGCCCAGCAGGTCGCGGTGTTCGTGGCCGGGATCATCATGTGGGCGCCCGTCACCGACCGCATCGTGGACCCGCCCGCGTGGTTCCGGACCGGGCCGAAGTGCGCCTACATGATCGCGGTGTGGTTCACGGGCGTGGCGATCGCAAACGTCTACTGGTTCTCGGGCACCCCGTTCTACGACTCCCACACCGCCGGCGCAGCCGCACTCGGCCTGTCCCCCCTTGAGGATCAGGCATATGCGGGGACCGTGATGATTCTGGCCCACTGTGCGATCACGTTCGGCGCCATCGGTGTCCTGTTCTTCCGCCACGCAGCCGAGCGCGGGCTGGAGCAGCGGCTCATCGAGGCGGGAGTCCCCGAGGATGAGGTGCACCGCGCCACGTTCGACGGAGCGCTGCCCGATCTGGCTGCACGCATGGACGTTGCGGTGCACACGCGGACGGGGCTGGACTGATGCGCCTCATCGCGGGTCTGGCAATCGCCTGCGCCGTCGCCCCCCTCGCGGTGGGATCACCGTTGCCCATGCGCCCGGTCCCCGGGGAGGCCTTCTTCGGCGAGGTCGTGGCGCTCGCGCCCCGGATGGCCACCACGGCGACCGTGGGGAGCCGCGGCCGGGCCACCCGCGTCGCCGTGACGGCCCGTATCGCCCGTGCCCGGCTCACAGGGGGCCCGGGCAGTCGGAACATCACCGTCGTGATGCGCCGAGCGGATGGTCATCCCGTCGCCCGGCGCGACACGTCGGGTGCCTACCTCCTTCCCAGGTCGGGACAGGTGGCGGTGGCAGGGAACCGGCGGTGGGGTCGTATGCAGGCCGCCGTCCAGCGGATCGCCGGGAGGTACCCCGGGCCGACGGCCATCTGGGTACACGACGTCCGGACGGGCCGGGTAGCGGCCTGGAATGCCGACGCCGAGTTCCCGGGCGCCAGTCTGGTGAAGCTCCCCCTCGCGGTCGGCGCAGTGATGCGGATGGGAAGCCGGCCGTGGACCCACCCCTCGTGGGCCGATGTCGGTGAGGTATTGCGCCGGAGCAGTGACCACGCCGCCAACCGACTCGTGAACGCGGTCGGGTCCGGGTGCGGAGGCGGCCCCGATGCGGCGGCGGCGGACGGCCTGCGTCGACTCGGGGCTCGTCACAGCACGTATCCCGGGTGCTACCTCGTGGAGCACGAGCTGCAGCCGCGCCTCCCCGCAGGCGGGGTCACCGACGTGCCCGAGTGGTCCACGCGCCACACCACCGCGCGCGACATGGGCCGCATGCTCTTCTCGCTGCAGGCCGCGGCGGTACCCACGGCCGCGGGCCGCAGGAACACGGGCATCGATCCCCTCCGCGCCCGTCTCGTGCTCGGCCTGCTCCTGACTGCCGACCATACCGGGGGCAACGACTCCCTGTTCGCTCCGGGTCTTCCCGCCGGCACCCCCGTCGCCGAGAAGCGCGGGTGGCGCTCGGGCGAGCAGCACGGTGCGGCGATCGCCTACACCCCGCGCGGGCCGGTGATCATGGTCGTCCTTACGCAGGCCACGGGGGATGTGAATCCCGCCATCGCCCGGGCGATGGGCATGGACGTCGCACGCGCCGTGATGGCGGGCTGAACACACCCGCCATCTGGCACCTGCTGGCGGTGTGATTCTCCCGGTCGGGGTGCGACACCCGTCGCCAGTCGTCGTGGGACCCGATCCATGGGCACGGACACCGCGCAGGACCTGAAACCGGCGAGACGACGGTCGGGCTCACCGCCGTCATCGCCATCGTGTTCAACGCGATGGGCGTGGTCGGGGTTGTGGCGGCCATCGGTGACACTGGTGGCGAGGGCAGCCGCTGGCTCCTGCCATGGGCGTCCTCATCGGCGCCGCGTAGCCCTCGTCCTCGGCGTGGGCGATCGGCCTTCTGGTCGGCATCCATTTCCTCTTCGATGGGCTCGGCCTGGTCCTGCTGGCCTCCGGCGCTGAGAACTCCTGCTCCCTCTCCCGGCACCGGGCCGTGGAGAGGGAGCGCGTTCTCCATGCAAGCGACCCCCGAAGGTGCTTTCATTCACGCGCCCGACCCGGGCATGCTCCACCCACCAAGGAGATACCGAGACCTATGGCCGTCACTGTCCAGAGCCCGCCCGTATCGCCCGCAGAGGCGATGTCACTCCTCGGCATATCGGCCGAGCACACGAACACCGGACGCCGTAACCGGGCTCTCGTGGCCATTCTGTGGCGCGTTGGCCTGCGCCCCGGTGAGGCGCTGGAGGTCTCCGCCGCTGACATCGACATGTCCGCACGGACGGTACGCATTGGCGACCGCGTCGCCGGCATGGACGACATCGCCCTCCGGGCGATTCAGACCTGGGCGGAGGCCCGGGGTGGGCTCGGGCTCACGGACACCGGTCCCTTTCTCTCGACCCTGCGCGGCAAGCCTCTGAGCCAGGCGTACGTGCGCGAGTTGCTGCCCCGCCTCGCCGCGCGCGCCGGCATTACCCCACGGGTCCACGCGATGGGCCTGCGCTACGCATGTGCCGCCGAGATGTCCGGGGAGGGTGTGCCCACCGAGATCATCGAGGCACAACTCGGCATCCGGCCGCAGTCGTCGGTGGCGCGGTACCTGCCGATCCCGGACGACGAGGACATCGTCGCTGCGATGGCCTCGCGCACGCCACCGCCGATCGGCTAAGCACTCCGGTGCGGGCGCGGCTTCGGCTCGGCGATCCGGCCGATGCGCGCGCTGCAGCCGCTCTCCTCGTCGCTGCGGGCTACCGGGTGCTGGGTCAGACCGACCCAGCACCCGCTGACCTGCTCGTCGTCGATGAGTGGACCCCCGAGGATGCGCCCTCCGTGCAGGCGGCCCGTCTGGTCGGCACGCGGGTGACGGTTCTGGCCGAGTTGGTTCTGGCCGGGGCGCCGCGGCCGCTGGTTGCGGTCACCGGCACGGCGGGCAAGACCTCCACATGCCGGGCACTTGAGGACATCCTCCGGGCCTCGGGTCATGAGGTGGTCATCTCCTCCACGGCCCGTGCGAACAACGCGTGGCCCGACCACTCGCTCGCGGGACCCGCACATGCGGGCGCAGTGACCGTCGCGGAGATGACCTCCACCCATCTCTGCCACATGGGGTCCGTCCACCCCGACGTGGCGGTGATCACGATGATCCGCCCGGACCATGTCGAGATGCATGGCAGCCTCGATCGGTATCTCGCGGCCAAGCGAAAGGTCGTTGCCCACCTCATCCCGGGCGATGCGGTGGTGCTCCCCGTGGACGACCCGGAGACCTGCGTGGCCCTCGGGCCGATCACCGCTGCCGTCTGGGGGTTCGGGGTCTCCCATTCCGCCCGCCAACCCGGCGCCTTCGCCGTGGGCGGGCAGGTGGTGCTGGACGACGGCCGGGCACGGGAATACTGCCCCGCCCCCGCATCCGGCCCTGCACTCCGTGCCGCGCTGGCCGCGGGCGCCGCCGCGTTGTCCCTGGGCCTCGCGCCAACCGACGTGGCTCACGCCATGTCGTCCATCCGGCCCGTCCCCCACCGCATCCACCGGCTCGTCGGGCCCGGGGGCGTGACCCTGGTGGACGACACCATGGCCGCTACCCCGCTGAAGGCCCTCGCCGCGATCACCGAATTCGGCACGCGGGACCTCGTGCTCGTGGTGGGTGGTGACGATGCCCCCGCAGGGGTCCGGGTGCACGCCGCCCCCGAGGAGGAGGCGGTCCTTGCCCGGGCCCTCGGTGCCGCCCGCGACGCGGCCCGCCTACTGGTGGCTTTCGGACCGGCGTCGGACCGGGTACGGGCGCACGTGCGCCCCGACGTGGTGACCAACGACATCAACGAGGCGATGGATGTGGCGCTCGGTGCGGCCGCGAGCACCGGTGCCCACGTGCTCGTGAGCCCGATGTTCCCCCTCACCACCCAGGACCGCGACCACGTGGCGAGTCTGGGCACCGCCTCTTAGGAGGGTGCCAGCCGCGTGCGGCCGGGGTGACGCAGGCGCACCACGTGGGCGCCCTCCTCCCGGTACTGGCCCACCCAGGCGAGCGGCGGGGAGTATGCGTGCACCGAGACCGCCGGAACGCCGTCCCAGTGCTCCACCCGGTGGATGTAACCGAGGGGGCCCTCTTGCTCCTGACCCGGCGTCATCACCTGACACGTCGCCGGCCGGTCCAGATGCATGTGGTGCTCGCGGATCATGCCCGCGGCAACGCAGATCCCCACCTCGGACAGGTCGTGGTCGTGGAAGCCGGTCTCCTGCCCCGGCAGCCACGAGAGCACCCAGACATCGATGAAGTCATTCTCGTACACCAGCCGGTAGTCGCGGTAGTCCTCGCAGACCGCCACATAGTCACGCCAGAGGCCGGAAGCGACGATCCGGGCGCTCATCGCGGCCAACTCGGGCGCGCGGAGTTGCCGGTCCACATCCGCGAGGAAGGCGAGCCCCTCGGGCAACACCGGAAATGGCCAGCGCGGCTCGGGCATGGGCCACGCGGGACGAGGATGGACAAGCGTGCTCACGACATGCTCCGGAATAGGGTCCGCGTGCCGAGGATACGCGCCCGCCCGGCGGATGCACGCGAGGGTCGGTCCCGGGCAGGGGTCTACCCGCCGCGGATCCGGCGGACTGCCTCCGCATCGTCGCGCTCGATCTCCGCCGCCGCCGCCACGACGGCCTCACGGTCATCCCATGGCACGACCACCATGCCGGCCTCGTCCACATACACCCAGTCGCCGGAGGCGACGGTGATGCCGCCGGCCGTCACGAGCCCACCCACCTCGAGGACCTGCAGGAGATCCCCGCTGGCCCGCGGCGTCTCGCCGAGCGCCCACACGCCCATGCCGAGCCCCGCCGCCTCCGCACGATCGCGAATGGCGCCCCATGCGATGACCCCGGCCGCACCGAGCGTCCCGAGGGCGGCGAGCTTCTTCCCCCCCGCCACGGCCTCCCCCACGGCGTCGGCTGCAGCGATGATCACCACGCCCCCCGCCGGGACCTCCGCGAGCGCATGGCGTGCTGAGTCCACCAGATCGTGGCCCGGCAGGTCGTCCCGCCGCGGCCCCATGCGGATGGTGGCGGCGGGACCGGCGGTCACCTCTCCGGGGCGCGCCGGCAGCAGGCCGACCGTATGGCAGCGGTGGGAGTGACGGCGCGCCATCGCGTCGCACAGGGAGGCGCTGGTGACGACTCCCCGGAGGGATGCCGGATCATCTGGGTGCATGCCACCTCCCGGGCGTATGCGAGGATGCGCCGCCGACCAGACGGAGGAACCGATGGCGCACACCCTGCTGCTGTACGAGTACGTCGAGGACATCCTCGACCGGCGTGGACCTTACCGGGATGCCCACCTGGCCCATCTGCGGGCCCTTGCCGACGCCGGGACCGTGCTCATGGCCGGCGCCCTCGGTGACCCCGTGACGGGCGCGGCCATCATCTTCGCCCCGTGCTCGCCCGAGGAGGTGGCGGAACAGGTCGTGCGCGACCCGTACTACGCGGCGGGACTCATCCGGGACTGGCAGGCCCTCCCCTGGACCGTCGTGACCTAGGGTCCCGGCGTAGGCAATGGCCTCGACACGGAATCGCATGTACCCCTGACGGGTTGCGGCCTGGCCGATCCGGTTGACCACCGCACGGTCGGCGATGTCGGGGACACGTCCCCCATGGGCGAGAGGTCTCCACCCGGATTGGCCGCGTCATCACGCAGCGCCCGCACGCGTGCAGGGTTGCCCTGCTTCCACCCGGGAAGCGCCTGACCGATCGGGTGGGCGGCGCGTGTGCTCACACGACGACCCTACGGCGCCACGGTGACCGCCCCGAGGCGGTCGCCGTGGGCACTTCGGTAGATCGGCCACGCCGCGAGGACATCGGTGACGTAGCCCCGGGTCTCGTCGAGCGGGATGTCGTCCGGGATGCGTAGGTCACTCCCCCGGGCCTGCGCGGCCCTCTGCCACGACTGCACTGCCCCGGGACCCGCGTTGTAGGACGCCAGTGCGGCCCCCACAGACCCGTCGTGCATGTCGATGAGGTAGCGGAGGTACCACGCGCCGTAGGCGATGTTCACCGCCGGATCCTCGATGTCGTCCGGCATGCCCGGCGGGGGAGCGTTCTGGGTCGCGATGAACGTGGCAGTGGAGGGAAGGATCTGCATCACTCCCACCGCCCCGCGCGGAGACATGGCCGAGGCGTCAAAACCGCTCTCCCTCCAGGCGACCGCCGCCACGAGGGCCGGATCGAGGCCGTAGCGCTGGGCGTCCCGGTTGATTGCGGCGTCGTGCTCGAGCGGGTACCACAGGCGTGCGTACCACGGCGGCATGGACTGATGAACCGCCAGGCCCAGCGCGACGGCTGCGCCGATGATGACCAGCACCCCCAGCAGCCTGCGTGCGCGGAATCCCCGGCGCCTACGACGCCCCATCGGACGCCCCGTGCCCGTAGCGGTGCATTACGCGGCCCACCCACGCATCGAGGTCCATGAGGGATCCGTCGTTCACGTATGCCATGTCGGCGCGGGCGACCTTCGCGGCCTCGTCAACCTGGTGGGCGCGCCGGGCGTCGTACTGCTGGCCGCGGTCCTCCACACGCACGCGGCGGACGGCCTCGGGGGCAGTCACCACCACCACGGCGTCGAACTGGTCCGCGAGGCCGACCTCGAACAGGAGCGGTACCTCACAGACGAGCACAGGCGGTGGCGGAGTGGCCGTGCGCTGCCCGGCCACCCAGGCGGTGCGTTCCGCCCCGATGCGCGGATGCAGAAGACCTTCGAGGAAGGCCAGATCAGCGTCATCGGTGAAGGCACGCTCTCCCACTGCCCCCCGGTCCACGGTGCCATCTGCGCCGAGAACCCCATTGCCGAACCTGCCGACGACCGCACTCACGACGTCGGGGTCGGCATACAGGCGATGGACGACCTCGTCGGACGACAGCACCGCCGCCCCGCGACGCGCGAACGCCGCAAGGGCAGCGGTCTTCCCGGATCCGATTCCCCCGGTGAGGCCGATGCACGCTGGCCCGGAGGTGGGGCGGTCAGTCCTCGTACTCGCCCTCGTCATCGTCCACGGGGTCGGCAGCCATCTCCGGCGCGTCGCCATCGTCCGCGGGGGTGACGCCCTTGAGCGACAGGGAGAGTCGGCGGCGTTCGCCGTCGATCTCGATGATCCGCACCTCGAGGTCGTCACCCTGGTTCACGACCTCCCGCGGGTTCTCGACGTGATGCTCGGCCATCTCGGAGATGTGGACGAGGCCCTCAACACCCGCATGGATCTCGACGAACGCCCCGAACGTCACGACCTTGGTGACCTTGCCGGGGACGATGTCGTTGATCTGGTAGGTCTCGACGACGCTCTGCCACGGGTCGGCCTGCGTCTGCTTGAGGCCGAGGGAGATCCGCTGCCGCTCGCGGTCGATCTCGAGGACCTGCACCGTGACGGTCTCGCCGACGTTCAGGACCTCAGACGGGTGGTTGACGTGGCTCCAGGAGAGCTCCGAGATGTGGATGAGGCCGTCGATCCCGTCGAGGTCGACGAATGCGCCGAAGTCCACGATGTTGGAGATCACGCCGTCCACGACCTTGCCGGGCTCGAGTTCGTCGAGGATCCGCTGCCTGACCTCGCGCCTGTCGTGCTCAAGCACGGCACGGCGGCTCAGCACGACGTTGTTCCGGCTGCGGTTGAGCTCGATCACCTTGCACTCGAGGCGCTGGCCCATGAACTCGTCGAGGTCCTGCACACGGCGGATGTCGACGAGCGACGCGGGCAGGAACCCGCGCACGCCGAGGTCGAGGATCAGGCCGCCCTTGACCACCTCGATGACGGTGCCCTCCACGGTCTCGCCAGCAGTGGAGGCGGCTTCGATGCGCTTCCACGCCTTCTCGAACCGTGCACGCTTCTTGGAAAGGATCAGACGGCCTTCCTGATCCTCCTTCTGCATGACCAGGGCGTCGATCATCTCGCCCAGTTGCACCTCGTCCAGCACGCTGACCGACTTGCGGATGGACAACTCGTTGAGCGGGATGATTCCCTCGCTCTTGTACCCGATGTCGACGAGCACCTCGTCCTTGTCGATCCGGACAACCCGTCCCGTGACCACGTCCCCCTCACTGAAGATGGGGATGGTGATGTCGTAATTCGGGACCTGCTGGCCGTCAACCTCGATGTATTCCGGCCCGTCGAGTGTGAAAACGGGGGTTTCGAGGTCGATGATGATCACGTCGTCCGTGGTGCTCATGTCGGTTGGTTGTCCTTGCTGGTGGGGCGGGAGCACCGGCCCCCGCTGCCCGTAGGAGTCACAGGGCGGGGGATGTTAGGCGAAATCAGCCGCCGAGCAGGACCCGGCGGGCCCATACGAGGCGGGCGAGTTGCAGGCTGCCGCCCTGCTCATCGGCACAGGCGATCTCGCGCAACACCACGAACGCCGCCTCGATCACTTCGGGACGGGCCTCGGCATGCACCTCCAGCACCCGGTACGGGTCGAGCCCCGGCTCGGGAGCCAGCGGCGGACCGGTCACGGCTTCGCGGCGAGCCATGTCTCCCCCACACCCACATCCACGGCCAGCGCCGGGTCGAGGTCGTACGCCCCGGCCATGGCATCCACGACGATGGCGCGCACCTGATCCGCGGAGTCCGGCGGCGTTTCCACCAGCAACTCGTCGTGGATCTGCAGGACGAGCCGCGCACCGGTGCCGGACTCCACGAGTGCACGGTGTGCACGGATCATCGCGATCTTGATGATGTCCGCCGCCGACCCCTGGATCACGGTGTTCACCGCCAGCCGCTCGCCCAACTGCCGCTGCTGGTGGGTACGCGCCGTCAACTCGGGGATTGCCCGGCGGCGCCCGAGCAGGGTGGTCACGTAGCCATCGGTCGTCGCTGAGGTGATCGTGGACTCCATGAACGCGCGGATGCGCGGGTAGCGGGCCAGATACGCCTGGATGTAATCCCGGGCCTCGGCACGCGGGATGCCGAGTTGCTCGGACAGCCCGAAGTCGGAGATCCCGTAGACGATCCCGAAGTTCACCGCTTTCGCCCGGTCGCGGACCTCCCGCGGCATGCCGTCAATGGGGACCCCGAAGACCTCCGCGGCAGTGGCCGCATGGACATCGTGCCCGGCCGCGAAGGCCTCTCGCAGGGCGGGCTCGCCGGAGCAGTGGGCGAGGATCCGGAGTTCCACCTGCGAGTAGTCAGCGCTCATGAACACGAAGCCGTCGCCCGCCACGAAGGCATCCCGGATCTCCCTGCCGGCCTCGGTGCGCACCGGCACGTTCTGGAGGTTGGGGTCGGTGGACGACAGACGGCCGGTCTCGGCCACGGTCTGGTGGAAGGTGGTGTGCAGACGCCCGTCCACCGGGTCCACGAACCCCGGCAGGGCCGCCAGATAGGTCCCGTCGAGCTTCACCATCTCGCGATAGCGGGCGACGAGGGGCACGATCTCGTGCTGGTTCGCGAGCGACCGCAGCACCCTCCGGTCCGTGGAATAGCCGGTCTTCCCCTTGCGCCCGGCGGACAGCCCCAGCCGCTCGAACAGCACCTCGGCGAGTTGCTTCGGCGAGTCAATCGTGAACGGCCCCCCTGCGAGCCCGTGGATCCGGAGGGTCAGCGACGCGATCTCCGCCTGCGTGCGTGAACGGATCTCGTGGAGGCGCTCCACATCGACGGCCACCCCCACGTTCTCCATGGCCACCAGCACGCCGATCAGGGGCATCTCGATATCGGTGAACAGGGGGATGAGGCCTTCGGTCTGCATCCGCTCCCTCTGGATCGGCCCCAGGGCGCGTACGGCTTCCGCGGCGGCGGAGGCGGCGGCGCCCGCGTCGTCCCCGGACGCGGGGATCGGGATACCTGCCTCCGGAGCGATCTCATCGAGCGGGTACCCGCGCCGACGGGGATCGAGCAGGTAGGCAGCAATCATGGTGTCGTGATCCGGAAGGGGACCGTCAAGACGCCCACGCCTGAGGAGTGCCTTCGCGTCATGCGCCCACCAGGGCGTGGCGCCGATGATGGCGGCAACGAGGATCCCGGGGCCTGCGGAAAGGCATCGGGTGCCCTCCCCCGCGCGTGCCACGGCGAGGACATCGCCGCTCTGCGCAACGGCGATCGGGCCGGCGCCCGCCAGGGCCGTCGCGAGCGCCTCGTGCGCGTCGGCGTCGATGCGTACCGCCTCCACGACCGCGACCGGGTCCAGGTCCAGCGTCAGGGCCTCGGGTGCGTCGCGCGGGACCCGGGGGGCTTCCACCACCTGGCGCGGGACGGCGGCGGCAGCGGGACCCGCAGCGGCCAGATCCGACACGCGGCGGGCGAGCGTGCGGAACCCGAATTCCTGAAAGACCGCCGTGAGCGCCGAGAGGCGCCCGGCGTCACGGGTGATGAGGGGCGCATCGAGGGGATCGAGATCCAGCGGGACCGCGACGTCAATCACCGACAGGTCGCGGCACATCCGCGCCAGATCTGCGAACTCCGCAAGATTCTGGGCACGCTTCGGGGTCTGGTCCGCGGCATGGGCCAGCACCTCCTCAAGGGAGCCGTATTTCGCCATCAGTTGCGCGGCGGTCTTCTCGCCGATCCCGGGGACCCCCGGCAGGTTGTCGCTGGAATCGCCGACCATCCCCCGGAGGTCGGGCATCTTCCCGGGGGGCACGCCGTACCGGTCCTCCACCTTCGCGGGGTCGTACCGCGTGGTGTCGGTCACGCCCCGGCCCGTGGCGAGGACGCTCACGTTGGCGTCCACGAGCTGGAGGGCATCACGGTCGCCGGTGAGGATCGTCACCCGGGCGCCGGCGTCGGATGCACGCCGTGCCAGCGTTCCGATCACATCGTCGGCCTCGTACCCCGGCACCTCCACGTTCACGGCGCCGAATGCCTCCATCAGCGGCCGGAAGTGCGGCGCCTGGATCCGGAAGCCCTCCGGCGTCTCCCGGCGCCCTGCCTTGTACTCGGGATAGATATCGTCGCGGAAGGTCTTCCCGGGCGGGTCCCATGCGACGATCACGCGGGAGGGCCGCTCCTCCTCGATCACCTTGATGGTCATCGCCGCCAACCCGTACAGGGCATTCGTGGGCATGCCATCGTCCCGCGTGATGCTTTCGGGCAGGGCGAAGAACGCGCGGAAGGCGAGGCTGTAGCCGTCGACCAGCAGGATCTCGCCCGCGGGATTGATGGCCTCCGCGCTCACGACGGCGAGTGTATCCGGCAGGGGTCGGATGCCCCGGCGGTGAATCCCCTCCCGCCGGTTATCCTTGCCGCCTTCGCCAACGTGGAGGACCTTGTGGGAGTTACGCCCAGCGCGCAGTTCAGCATCACCCTACGACTCGAGCTCGAGGCCGGGCGGCCGGGCCTCGCCGCCGCGGTGGCGACGGCAATCAGCGACCAGGGTGCGTCCATCACATCCATGGAGGTGGTGGAGGCCGACCACAGGCGCGTGGTGCGCGAGGTGGTCGTTGATGCCACGAGCGTTGAGAACGAGGATCAGGTGACCGCTGCCATCGCGGCTCTCCCCGGAGTTACCGTCGCCTCCTCCGAGGATCGCACGTTCCGCCTGCACCACGGCGGAAAGGTTGAGATGGTCGCCCGCGCGCGCCTGGCCACACGGGAGGACCTGTCGGTCGCCTACATGCCCGGCGTCGCGTCCGTCGCCCGGCGTATCGCCGAGGATCCCGAGGCGGCCTTCGACTACACCCTCAAGCGCAACATGGTGGCCGTCATCACCAACGGGACGGCCGTGCTGGGCCTCGGCGACATCGGTGCCGCGGCGGGGATGCCGGTGATGGAGGGCAAGGCGTTGCTGTTCAAGGAGTTCGCCGACGTGGACTCCTACGCGGTGTGCGTTGACACCCACGATGCCGCAGAGTTGATCGCCGTGTGCGAGGCCATCGCGCCCGCCTTCGGCGGCATCAACCTCGAGGACATCGCCGCGCCCGTGTGCTTCGAGGTGGAGGACGCCCTGAAGGCGCGCCTCGACATCCCCGTGTTCCACGACGACCAGCACGGGACCGCCGTGGTGCTGCTCGCCGCCCTGATCAACGCCTGCACGATCACCGGGCGGAGAATGCAGGACCTCAAGGTGGTGGTGAACGGCATCGGGGCGTCGGGGGTCGCGTGCTCGAAGATCCTGATCAACGCCGGGGTCTCGAACATCGTCGGATGCGACACACGCGGGACGATCTACCAGGGTCGCACCGAGAACATGAACTTCATGAAGGACTGGTACGCCGCGCACACCAACCCGGAGGGGATCCGGGGCGACCTCACGCAGGCCGTGAGGGGTGCCGACATGTTCGTCGGGCTCTCCGGCCCCGGCACCTTCTCGGTCGAGCAGTTGCGGAGCATGGCCCCCGACCCCATCGTCTTCGCCATGGCCAACCCGACGCCCGAGATCATGCCGGAGATCGCCGCGCCGTACGTGCGCGTGATGGCCACGGGTCGGTCCGACTACCCGAACCAGATCAACAACGTGCTGGCCTTCCCCGGCATCTTCCGCGGGGCCCTGGATGTGCGCGCACGGCAGATCAGCGAGGGCATGAAGGTTGCTGCCGCCCACGCGATCGCCGGTGTCATCGGGGATGACGAGTTGCACGAGGACTACATCATCCCGAGTTGCTTCAATCCTGATGTGGCACCCGCGGTAGCGGCAGCCACACGGCGGGTCGCGGTCGAGGAGGGCCTCGCGCGCATCACCCCGACGGACTGATTCCCACGGGGACGTGGCGGAACGGTAGACGCGGCGGACTCAAACTCCGCTCATGGAAACATGGTGTGGGTTCGACTCCCACCGTCCCCATTGTGATCGTGGTGCGCGCCGCAGGATAGGCTGGGCCTGTGAAGGCGATCGTTGCCCACGGGGTCGGAGGGCCCGAGGTGCTGCGACCGGGATCGGCGCCCGATCCGGAACCGGGGCCCGGCGACGCCCTGATCGCGGTGCGGGCCACCGCCGTGAACCGCGCCGACATCCTGCAGAGGCGCGGCCTCTACCCCCCACCGGCCGGTACCAGCAGCGTCCTCGGCCTCGAGGCCGCTGGCGAGGTCATCATGGCGCCCGCGGGCGGGTCGCTGGTCCCCGGTGACCGTGTGATGTGCCTCGTGGGCGGAGGCGGGTACGCCGAGCGGCTTGCCGTGCCGGCGGCACAGTGCATGTCGGTCCCGGACCGGCTCTCGTGGGCGGAGGCGGCGGCGATTCCCGAGGCGTTCATCACGGCCTATCAGGGCCTTGTCCGGCTCGGGCGGCTGGGTGAGGGGGACACCGCCCTCGTGCATTCGATCGCGAGTGGTGTCGGCACGGCCGCGGCTCAGGTCTGCCGGGCCATCGGAGCCCGGTGCATCGGTACCTCACGTGGCCCCGTGCGAGCGTTCGCGGGCACGGCGTGGGGCGCGACGGGCCTCGTCGTCACCGATGCGACCTTCGCGGGGGAGGTCCACGCACTGACCGGGGGCCGCGGGGCCGACGTCATCCTCGATCTGGTCGGCGCCAAGTATCTGGCCGAGAACGTCGCCTCGCTCGCCCCGAACGGGCGTCTGGTCCTCACCGGGCTCGTCGGTGGTCGCACCGCCGGGCTCGACCTCGGAGCCCTCATCGCCGCGCAGGGGACCATCCTCGCGTCGAGCCTCCGGGCGCGTCCCCCCGGGGAGATTGCTGAGATCATGAGGGACTTCGCCGCCTGGGCACTGCCGCGGTTCGCGCACGGTGACCTGTCCCCGGTCGTGCACGCCGTACTGCCTCTGGACGAGGCGGCGGAGGCGCACCGCATCGTGGAGTCGAATCAGGCCGTGGGCAAGGTGGTGCTTCTGATTGACGCGCCGTCCCCGGGCATCAGTCCGGCGGATCCACCCGGAACCCCACGGCTCGCACGGTCGTAACCACCGGCGGCCGACCGGGGCGCTCCACCTTGCGACGCAGGTTGCTCATGTGCACGTCCACGGCATGGTCATCGCCCCGCCAGTCATGCCTTCACACGCGCTCGACGAGGCGACGTCGCTCGACCACCCGGTGAGGCCGCTCGAGCAGCAGGTGGAGGATCTCGAACTCGATCCGGGTGAGCCTGATGTGTTCGCCGTCCACCTGCACGGTCCGCGACACAGGATCAAGGGTGACGTGGCCTGCCCAGAGCGGCCCGGCACCTCCTGCGGCCAACCGGGGACGTCGCAGCATGGCGCGTGCGCGCGCCGCGATCTCACGGGGTGAGGTGGACGACGGCACGCAGTCGTCGGCACCCGCATCCAGTGCCATGACCCGGTCCGCCCCGTTCCCACCGGGTGTGAGGAGGATCAGGTACCCCTCCCACCTCTGCCGGATGGCCCGGCAAGCGGCGGGAGCGTCGCCGTCGGTCGCATCGAGGTCGAGCACGATGAGGGATGGCATGAGGGTGTGTGCACGGGCGGGGAGGTCCGCCCCCCGGCCGGCGGTCTCGACCGTGAAGCCATCAGCCGCGAGGGCGTCGACGACAGGACCCGGGTCGACGCGGACGGACAGCACCACGAGTGCGGAACGGGATGCGCCACCACCACCTGCGAGCATGGCCCGATGGTACCGCCACGCGGAGCCAACGCCCCGGGCGCCCGGTCCCCGCGCGTGGCGCCGCGTGTTACGGTATTCGCAGGCTGCAACCGGGGGGAGGGACATGAAAACCGTCATCAAGCTGCTCGCCCTTATCGGCATCGGGATCATCGTGTACTGGTTCCTGCGCGACCGTCTGGGCGGAGAGCCCGACGAGTTCACGTTCACCGAGTTCACGGCTGACGGCGCCGACGCTCTGGCCGACACCGTCGGCGGTCCGGCGGACACAGCCGCCGACGCCGCCTAAGTTCCCGGCGGGGCCCAGGTGGGCATTCGTCCCCCGGCGGGTCCTGACCCCGCGGCTGTACTCGACCCGGATCTCGCCCTCGCCGCCAGAGGGATCGCGGGGGCAGTAGCGGTGCGGCTGGGCGAACTCGTCCCTGCCCTTCGCGCCTCGGGCGACGACGGGTCCGAGCCACATCTGTTGATTGACGAGGTCAGCATGGACCCTGCCGACCCTCTCGACCCCTTTACCCTCATCGCCTGCCTTCAGGCCCATGACGCGTACGTTGCCGCTCGGGGGCGCCCCGGCGCTGCGAGCCCGGGCGCGATCGCCCTGGCCCGATTGCTCACGTGGGCCGCGCGCGCCGAGATGCTCGGCCGTGCGCCTCTGGTGGTCTGGATCGGACCTGCATCCCGCCGCCCTGATACGGCGGACGGCCATACGGTGACGGCGACCGTGCGCCTCACCGGTGCCGACGGCCCGGTGCGCGCCGTGGCCGTCGCTGTCGTGACCTAGCCTGTGCGCAGAGCGATCTCGACGCGCTTGACCATGGCCTGCAGGCGCAGGTATTCGGTGTCGTCGCCCGCGGACCGGGCCGCTGTCATCTTCCGCTCCAGCGCACGCTTCTCGACCCGCAGGCAGGCGTCCTGCAACTCCGCCTCGGTTCCTCCATTTGCCGCCTCAGCGGACAGGGCACCCTCCAGCGCGGCGAGATCCGGCGGCCAGCCCCGAGCGCCACTGATGATCAGCGCACGGGCCGTGCGATGCTCCGATGAGACAAGGTGCTCGTCCCGCAGCCCCTCGAGGACCGGCCGGCCGGCCGTGGGCATGGCCATCACGAGAGCCAGCAACCGCCGCTCGCGTACCTCGTCCAGCGACAGCACCTCGGGAGTGGGGGCGTCATCGGGCGCGGGGGCAGCGCCCGGCCGGGAGCCCCCTGCTTTCTGGGCACGGCGCATGAACCGGTCGAACAGGACAGGTGAGACGCCGAGGGCCGTGACCCGTCGAATGGCCTCGTCCTTGTCCGCCGACTCGGGGAAGGACTGGAGCAACGTGCCGAGGTCGGAGAGGGCGCGGTCCTGATCGGCCGGGGTGTCCGCCGAGCGGGCGATCCGTTGTTCCACCAGCCAGGGAAGCAGCGGGTCCGCACTCCCCACGGCGGCGGCCAGAACGTCGCGGCCCGCCGGCGTGGCGGCGAGATCGCCGGGGTCGGTGCCCGGGGGCAGGCCAACCACGGCGAGGCGGACGGGAACGGTGCGGGCAGCCTCGATCGTCCGCCGGGCAGCCTCCTCACCGGCGCGATCGGCGTCGAAGCACAGCCGGACCTCGGGAGCCAGGCGGGCCAGGAGGCGCAGTTGCTCAGTCGTGAGGGCCGTACCCATGCAGGCCACCGACCCCTCGACCCCGGCGAGACGCAGGCCCATGACGTCGGTGTACCCCTCGCAGACCACCGCGTACCCGGCCTTCGCCGCAGACCGCCGCGCGAGGTCGAGCCCGAAGAGCAGGTCCCGCTTCCGGAAGCCACTCCCCTCGGGGGAATTCACGTACTTCGCGCGCTCCTCCGGGTCCATCGTCCGGGCCCCGAAACCCTGCACGCGCCCCCGGGCATCGGTGATCGGGAACGTGATGCGCCCCACGAAGAAGTCGTGCGCCGTGCCCCCGCGCACGCGGGCCAGACCGGCTCGCTCAAGCTGCTCGCGCGAGAACCCGTCGGCCATCGCCCGCCCCGCCAGCGCCGAACCCCCGCGCGGGGCCCACCCCACGCGGAAGGTCCGAAGCAGATCCTCCGGGAACCCGCGGGCGGCCAGATACTCCCGGGCGGGGGCGGCCTCATCCGTGCGCCAGAGCATCGCGGAGAAGAACTCGCACGCACGCACCAGCAACTCGCGCATGCGCTCGGTCTCGCGCCGCCGGGCGTCGTCCCCCGGCGACGCGGCCTCGTAGCGGATCTCCACACCGAAGCGATCGGCAAGTTGCTCGACAGCCTCCATGAACGACCCGGCTCCCTCACGCTGCTGCATCCATGTGAAGGAGTCCCCGGTCGCACCGCACCCGTAGCAGTAGTACGTGCGGTTCTCCGGCGGGATCAGGCAGAACGACGGTGAGCGCTCCTCATGGAACGGGCACCGGCCCCACCACCGGCCTCCGCGCCTCGCGACCTGCACCTGTCCCCGTACGAGGTCGAGCAGGTCGGCCGCCCGGCGCACCTCATCGATCGACGCGTCGTCAATCCGCGGCATCAGAGGGGTCCCTCGTGGGGGACGAACATCTCGGCATGCATGCGCACGGCGTAGCGATCGGTCATGCCCGCAACGAAGTCGGTGACGCGTGTCGGGACGTCCCCATCCTCTCCGGGAGGCAGCAGCGAGGGGTCGGCGAGGTATGCGCGGACCAGGGCCTGAACCACGTAGCGGGCCCGGTGCGCCTCATCCGCCGCGGGCGACGCCAGATAGACCTCGGCGAACATGTATGCCCGGAGCGATCGGAACGCCTCCCCCACCTCATCGCTCTGAAGGATCTCGTCGGCGTCGGCGGAGGTGCGGACGATGTCGGTCACCAAGGTGGTGATGCGCTCGGAGGTGGTGGCGCCGAGGACCGTGATCTCCTCTGCGGGGAGGTCGCTGGGGGCGATGATCCCGGCCCGCACGGCATCGTCGATGTCGTGGTTGACGTAGGCGATGCGGTCCACGAGGCGGACGATCTGCCCCTCGAGCGTCGTGGGATGTCCGGTGCCCGTGTGGTTACGGATGCCATCCCGGACCTCGCGGGTGAGGTTGAGCCCGCGCCCGTCGCGCTCCAGGACCTCGACCACCCGCACGCTCTGCTCGTTGTGCAGGAACCGGCGACCGTGCTCCTCCCTCAGCAGGTCGTCGAGGGCATGCTCGCCGGCGTGGCCGAAGGGGGCGTGGCCGAGGTCGTGCCCCATCGCGATCGCCTCCACCAGATCCTCGTTCATGCCCATCGCCCTCGCCACCGTGCGCCCGATCGCCGACACCTCGAGCGTGTGGGTCAGCCTGGTGCGGTAATGATCGCCCTCGGGCGAGATGAAGACCTGCGTCTTGTGCCTGAGACGGCGGAAGGCCTTGGTATGGAGGATGCGGTCGCGATCGCGCTGGAAGGCCGTGCGGAGCGGGCAGGGGTCCTCCGGGACCTCACGGGTGGCGTCCTCCGCGCGCGCGGCCCGCGGATCGAGCGGCGGCTCCCTCACGGTTGAGCGGGAAGCGGGTGGACCACATGCACCACGAAGCGCCACGGACCCTGCGCCGCGTCGTCCGGCCGCTTCGGATCGCCGACGGCTGCGATGGACACCGACATCTCCGTCACATCGCCGGGGATCCCCGGGCCGATTGCATACGCCCCGTCCACGCGATTCAGGTCGTGGTGGTCGTCAATCAGGGCCGTGGTGTACCGGCGTCCGTGGTCGTCGGTCACCTCGAGCCCAACCAACTGCATGGCCTTGCGCTTGCGTGCATCGGGCGAATGGACGAGGAAGCGCAGCCGGGCACCGTCCCGGTACCGCTCGAGCGTCGTGAGGGCCACGGTCACGTCAGACACCGACACCGTCTGGTCAATGGCGTTCACCCCCCTCAGGGTCCCGGGGCTGAAGACGAGCGCACCGGGAAACGGGTCCACCACCTCGGTCCAGTCCTGTTGCTCGAACGGCGTGGCCATGGGAACGTCAACGGCCATCAAGTGGATCCGGTCGGCACCGCGGTGCTTCCAGATGTGCGGGCACTCGCGGAACATCGAGATGAGCGCACGGTGGGAGAGCGCCTTGCCGTCGTCCGGGATGCAGATGCCATACCGCCCCTGATCGGGCCTGACGAGTTCGATGAAGGCAGCCGGCACATGCGGGTCGCCCTCCGACAACGCGCTGTCGTCGGCGTAGTGCAGCCGGTCCACCTGCCAGCCGTCGATGATCATCTCGATCAGGTCGCCCAGACTGCCGGGCCGGTACCGCTCCTCAGTGCTCACGAGGACTCCTCCGGGGGGCCGATGGCGGAACGACGATCGTACACCCGGGGCGTGCTCCACCGGCCCGGCAGGGCCATCGCGCCGTCCGGCCTACGCCCCCGCGCCATGGGGCGCCCGCACCGCCGCCTGGCCCGCCGCGATACGAGCCACCTGGACGCGGAAGGGCGAGCACGACACGTAGTCGAGACCGACGTCGTGGCAGAAGGCGACCGATGCCGGGTCGCCCCCGTGCTCCCCGCAGATCCCCAACTTGATTCCGGGATGCACGGGTCGGGCCCCCTGTGCGGCGAGGCGGATGAGGCGCCCGACCCCGTCGAGGTCGAGGGTCTCGAAGGGATTGGTCAGCAGCACGTTTGTCTGCAGGTAGTGCGTGAGGAACCTGCCCTCGGCGTCGTCCCGACTGAAACCGAGCGTTGTCTGAGTCAGGTCGTTGGTGCCGAAGGAGAGGAAGTCGGCGTCCTCCGCAATCGAATCCGCGGTGAGGGCAGCCCGGGGCAACTCGATCATCGTCCCGACGTGGTATTCGATCGGCGGGCCCCCGGCCTCTGCCAGCACGGCGTCGGCCTCCTCGACGACCATCTGCCGCGCGAGCCGCAGTTCCTCGCGGAAGGCGACGAGTGGGATCATGATCTCGACGACCGGCGCTTCGCCCGTCTCGTCCCGCACCGCGACCGCGGCGGCCATGATCGCGGATGCCTGCATGCGGTAGATCGCGGGCATCTCCAGGCCCAGGCGGACGCCGCGGGTCCCGAGCATGGGGTTCAACTCGTGCAGAGCCTGCACGCGGGCGAGTTGGGCCTCGAGAGCAGGGTCTGCGCGTCCCTCCCGGTGCGCACGGTCCACGCGCACAGTGAGGTCGGTGAGGTTGGGCAGGAACTCATGCAACGGCGGGTCAAGCAGCCGGATGGTCACCGGCAGGCCACGCATCTCGCGGAAGATCCCGGTGAAGTCGTCCACCTGGAACGGTCGGAGCCGGGCGAGCAGTTGCCGCCGCTCCTCCTCGTCCGCAGTCATGATCATCGCCTGGACGATCGGCACCCGCTCCTCGCTGAAGAACATGTGCTCCGTGCGGCACAGGCCGATTCCCTCGGCACCGAGCTCCCGGGCCCGGCGCGCGTCGCCCGGGGTATCCGCGTTCGTCCGCACCCCCAGATCACGGGCTGCGTCAGCCCACTCGAGGATCCGCGCGAGGTACGGGTTGTCGGGGTCGGGTGCGATGAGGGGCGCCTCGCCGGCGAATACGGCCCCGGACGTCCCATCGATTGTGATGACGTCGCCCACGGCAAGCGAGTGCTCGCCCAGCCGGATACCACCACCCTCGTCGAACTCCAACTGCGTCACCCCGCACACGGCCGGGCGTCCCATCCCCACGGCAACGATGGCCGCGTGGCTGGTCTTCCCACCGCGCGCCGTGAGGATGCCCTGGGCCGCGATCATCCCGTGCAGGTCGTCCGGGGTGGTCTCGTCACGGACCAGGATCACCCTCTCCCCCGCCCCGCCCCTGCGCTCGGCCTCGTCGGCGGTCAGGACGATGGCACCGATGGCGGCGCCGGGTGAGGCGTTCACACCATGCGCGAGGGGTTCGCCCGCCGCACTCACGTCCAACTGGGGCAGGAGCAACTGCGGGATCTGCCCGGGATCCACGAGGTCGCGCAGCGCCTCATCCTCGGTGACCAGCCCCTCGTCCACCATGTCCACCGCCACGCGCACCCGGGCGAGGGCACTTCGCTTGCCGTTACGCGTCTGCAGCATGTAGAGGACGCCGTCCTCGATGGTGAACTCCACATCCTGCATGTCGTGGTACGTCCGCTCGAGCATCGTCAGGTTGGCCATCAACTCATCGAACGCCTCCGGCAGCACATCCCGCAGTTCGTGCAGCGGCCGCGGGGTCCGGATGCCGGACACGACGTCCTCGCCCTGGGCGTTGACGAGGAAGTCGCCGAACGGGCGGCCCCCCTCCCCCGTTCCGGTGTCCCGGGTGAACGCGACGCCGGTCGCCGACCGTTCGCCGCTGTTCCCGAACACCATGGCCTGAACGTTGACCGCCGTGCCGAGGTCGTGCGGGATCGCATGCATGCGCCGGTAATCGAAGGCCCGCCGGGTCTCCCAACTGGCGAACACCGCGCGGATCGCCCCCTCCATCTGCGACCGCGCGTCCTGCGGAAAGTCCTCCCCGCGATGCTCCCGGAAAATCGCCTTGTACCGGACGATCAGCGCCCCGAGGTCGTCGGCGGACAGATCGACATCGCTCGTGGCCCCGCGGGCGCGCTTCATCCCCTCCAACGCGCTCTCGAACTCGTCCTTGGGCACGTCGCACACCACATCGCCGTACATCTGGATGAACCGGCGATACGAATCGTTGGCGAACCGGGGATTGCCCGTGACGGCGGCGAGCCCCTGCACGCTCCTGTCGTTGAGCCCGAGATTCAGGATCGTATCCATCATCCCCGGCATCGAGTCGCGCCCCCCGCTGCGAACGGACACCAGCAGCGGGTTCGACGGATCCCCAAGGCGCTTCCCCGCCTTCGCCTCCAGGCGGGCGAGTTGCGCGTCCACCTCGTCCTGCAATCCCGGCGGGTAGGCCCGTCCGGAACGCAGGTAGGCCATGCACGCCGCTGTCGTGATGGTGAAGCCGGGTGGCACGCGCAGCCCCAGACTCGTCATCTCGGCGACATTGGCGCCCTTGCCCCCGAGCAGATCGCGCATGGCACGCGATCCCTCGGAGAACGCGTACACCCACTTCGGGGGGGCCTCAGCCACTACTCACCGCCGCCGAGGACGAGGACCTCGAAGTCCGCAACCCGACCGTACGCCTCACCTGCTCGCCGCACCAGCGCATGGCGCCTCTCGCGGGCGGACAGATCGTCGGCGTTCACCATGACCGCCTCGAAGAACCCGTTCAGCGGGCCCGTGAGAGCACCGGCCGCGGCGAGCGCCGCACCCGGGTCGCCCGCGGCACGAGCCGTTGCGATGGAGTTCTCGGCGACGGCGAGCGCGGCCGCCAGGGCGTCCTCGTCAGGGTCCCCGAGCGACGCAAAGCCGCCAAGCCCGTGCGCGTCACCCGCCACGATCCGGCGACACCGATTGGCACCGGCGGCCGCGCGGACGACGGCGGAATCGTCCCGGTGGGCATGCAGGGCGCGGGCCCACGCGGCCGTGACGGCGAGCCCACCCGGATCCGCGCCCATCGCGGCACGCACGGCGTCGGGCGACACGCCCTCCTGCCCCAGATGGTGGACCAAGCGGTCGCCGATGAAGGGCACGAGAGCGCCGAGGGCCTCCTCGTCCGACAGCACCGCGTCGGCCCCCTGCGAGCGGAAGCGGGCGAGCGAGGATACGAGTACATCACGGGGTCGCAGGGACCACCCCCGTTCGAGCGCGATACGCACCAGCCCCGCGGCGGCGCGGCGGAGCCCATACGGGTCCTTCGAGCCGGACGGGATCTCGCCAATGAGGAACGCCCCGGCCAGGTTGTCCACCTTCTCGGCGCACGCGAGCAGGGCACCGGCCTCGGTCGCCGGAGACGGCGAGTCGGCGCCCTCGGGCAGGTACTGCTCGGCGATCGCGTCCACGACCGCAGGCGGATGCCCCGCCCGCTCGGCGTAGTGCGCCGCCGCGAAGCCCTGCAACTCGCTGAACTCGGCGACGAGAATCGCGCCCTGATCCGCCTTCGCCAACGCAGCGGCCGCCTCGGCGGCCAGGACGACATCGTCCGCGGCGCCAGTGGACGTCCCGAGGTCGCGAACGCCGCCCATGAGGCGATCACGCTTGTCCGCGAGGGTCCCGAGCCGGGCATGGAAGACGATCGAACCGAGTCTGGCCCCGAGCGCGTCGAGACCTGCGGCGACATCGCGCTCATACGAGAACGCTGCGTCCTTGAGCCGGGCGTCCAGCACGTCCTCGTTCCCGCGCACGATGATCTCCGCCGCGGACGGGTCACCGTTCGACACCGCGAGGAACATGGGCATCAGCCCACCGTCGGCATCGTGGATGGGCATGTACCGCTGGTGGCTCTGCATCGCGGTCACGAGCACGCGCTCCGGCAGGCCAAGGTGCCCCGCCGCGATGCGGCCGGCGATCACCCCCGGCCACTCGACGAGGTGAACCACCTCCTCGATCTTCCCGGCGGGGTCGCTCCAGGTGCCGCCCAGCGCGGCCGCGGCGGCATCAAGCCCGGCGAGGATCGCTGCCCGCCGTTCCTCGTGGTCGCTGATCACGAACGAGGCCCGAAGATCGTCCCGGTACGCACCCGCCGACGAGACCGCCACGGGGCCACCGAGGAACCGATGCCCGCGGCTGCTGCCACCCGCCGGGATCCCATGAATCCCGAACTGCACCGGGCGGGAATCCACCATCGCGGTGATCCACCGCACGGGGCGGGAGAACCGCAGCCCCCGCCCCTCGCCCCACCGCATCGTCTTCCCGAACCGCAGGCCCTCCAACACCCGCCCCGCGATCTCAGCGACCAGGTCCTCGAGTGGCGCATCGTCGCCTGGCCGGTCGAACCATATGAAGTCGCGCCCGGCGTCGGGGTCCTCACGCACAACCAACTGGGCCACATCAGCGCCCTGCCCCCGGGCGAATCCGTGGGCCGCCGCGGTCGGGGCCCCCTCCGGGTCGAAGGCCGCGGACGCGGCCGGGCCCCGCACCGATCGCGTGCCGCCGCCCTGGCGCTCCGCCACGCCTCCACTGAAGACCGCGATCCGTCGTGGGGCAACCCACGTCACCGACGCGCCGGCGGAGAGGTGAAGATTGGCCAGAGCCGCATCGAGCAGCCCCGGGGCCTGGGCGATGGCCTCCCGGCATGCGCTGGATGGCAACTCCTCGCAGCCGAACTCGATCAGCAGATCAGGCACCGGCGCCCTCCCGGTCGCCCGTCATCGCCAGCCAGGCCTCCGCGCACCGCGCCGCGAGAGCCCGGACCCGCCAGATGTACGCCCCGCGCTCGGTCACGCTGATGACACCGCGGGCGTCAAGCAGATTGAACGTGTGCGAGCACTTCAGAACCTGATCGTAGGCTGGCAGCACCAGACCGGCATCGAGGCAGCGCCCGCACTCGCGTTCGTAGTCCTCGAAGTGGCGGGAAAGCGCCCCCGTGTCGGCCACCTCGAAGTTGAACGCGCTCCACTGGCGCTCGTTCTCCCGGTACACATCCCCGTAGGTGACACCTGGCGCCCATTCGAGGTCGTACACCGATCGCACGCCCTGCAGGTACATGGCGATGCGCTCCAGCCCGTAGGTCAACTCCACCGGGATCGGGCCCAGATCCACGCCGCCCGCCTGCTGGAAGTACGTGAACTGGGTGATCTCCATCCCGTCGAGCCAGACCTCCCATCCGAGCCCCCAGGCCCCGAGCGTGGGGCCCTCCCAGTCGTCCTCGACGAAGCGGACGTCGTGGATCGCGGGGTCGAGGCCGAGCGCGGTAAGCGAGCCGAGGTACTGCTCCTGCACGTCATCCGGCGACGGCTTCAGGATGACCTGGTACTGGAAGTAGTGCTGCAGCCGGAATGGGTTCTCGCCGTAGCGCCCATCGGTCGGGCGGATGGATGGCTCGACATAGGCCACGCGCCACGGCTCGGGTCCGAGGCTGCGGAGGAGGGTGGCGGGATTGAAGGTGCCCGCCCCGACCTCGGTGTGGTACGGGTGCATCAGCGAGCACCCGCGCGACGCCCAGTACGCGTGCAGGTCGAGAATGATCTGCTGGAAGGACGGCGCGGCGCGTGACACGGTGGCGGAGCATACCCGCCGCATCCGAGGCGGGCATCCGGGGTCAGGGGGGAGCGGCACCATGCCCCGCCGCCGGTTGCACCCCACCCTCGTGGAGGGTCTGCCCGCCCTGGTCCTCGTCCCCTCGACCGCCGTCGGCAGGTTGATCGCGGAGCGCGAATCGGATGACGGCGGGTTTGCCGCCCGGCGGCAGATCAGGCGTGATCTAATCTCCCCCGTCCACGATCAGGAGCCACCCATGCCCGACCTGCCGCCGCCTGCCGATCCCGGAACCGCATACGTCGCGGTGTTCGATACATCGGCCGGTGAGATCCGGTGCGAATTGTTCGCGGCGGACTCACCCCAGACCGTCGGCAACTTCGTCGGGCTGGCCGAGCAGGGCTTCTACGACGGCCTCGTCTTCCACCGTGTGATTCCCGACTTCATGATCCAGGCGGGATGCCCCGAGGGCCGGGGCACCGGCGGGCCCGGCTACACCTTCGCAGACGAGATCAACGGTCACACGCTGGTGCGGGGCAGCCTCGCGATGGCAAATGCCGGACCCAACACCAACGGCTCGCAGTTCTTCATCGTCACTGCCGGTGCCACGTCGTGGCTCGACGGCAAGCACACCAACTTCGGGTGCGTGGTCGCCGGGCACGACGTGGTTGACGCCATCGGCACGACGGCCACCGGCGCGAACGACCGGCCCGTCGCGGAACAGCGCATCAACTCGGTCCGCATCGAAACCGCCTAGCACGATTCGTCCCGTCGCGCCATCTTCCGCGAGGCACCCCATCGCATCTAAGATGGCCTGCGATTCCACCCGCATCGGAGAACGATGACGACCTCACTCACGCACCTGACGGAACTCATTGAGCACGACGAGTTCCGCACCCTCCTCCAACGCGGCCACGAGGTGGGCTTCCTCTCGCTCGAGGATGTCGCCGAGATGGTCGACGCCCTGGGCATCGAGACCGGACTGGCGGAGGAGATCTACCAGCAGCTCGACGAGCTGGGGATCGAGTTGCTCGAGGCCGCCGACGCCACGGCTCGCATGGCCGACATCGCCGAGCAGGCCGATCGCCCCCGGCGGCAGACCACGATCGAGCAGACCACCGACGCCCTGCAGTTGTTCCTCAAGGACATCGGCCGCGTCCCGCTGCTCACCGCAGCGCAAGAGGTGGACCTCGCCAAGCGCATCGAGTCCGGGGACCAGACCGCCAAGACGCAGATGGTCGAGGCCAACCTGCGACTCGTCGTGTCCATCGCGAAGGGGTACCGCGGCCGTGGCCTGCCGTTCCTCGATCTCATTCAGGAGGGGACCCTGGGTCTGGTGCGCGCGGTCGAGAAGTTCGACTGGCGACGCGGGTTCAAGTTCTCGACCTACGCGACATGGTGGATCCGGCAGGCCGTCACCCGTGCGCTGGCCGACAAGGGCCGCACCATCCGCATTCCCGTCCATGTGGTCGAGAAGCTGAACCAGATCAGCCGGGCGGAGCGCACGCTGGTGGGCAAGCTCGGCCGGGAGCCCACGGCCGAGGAGATCGGCGCCGTTGCGGGCCTGCCCGCCGCCGAGGTGGAGGACATCCTCCGGAGCGCGCAGCCCATCGTCTCGCTCGAGAAGCCTGTCGGCGAGGACGAGGAGTCGGAGTTCGGCCGCTTCCTCGCCGACGAGACCAGCATCGCCCCCGACCTGGCCGCAGAGCAGTCCCTGCGCGACGAGGCTCTGCACGACGTACTCGACCAGTTGTCCTACCGCGAGCGGCGCGTGCTCGAGTTGCGGTACGGCCTCGGTGGCGAGAAGCCCCGTACGCTTGACGAGCTCGGGCGCATGTTCAACGTCACGCGTGAGCGCATCCGGCAGGTCGAGCACCAGTCCCTCCAGAAGCTGGCCAGCATGGCCGAGGCCAGCCGCCTCTCGTAGGCAGCGCCCCCTGTGCCCGACCCCCTCCTAGTTGAGGAGGGGGTCGTCCGGCGTCGTGGCCATCAGGCGGTAGGACCCGCCGACACGCTCGAGAACGGCACGCCACAGTGCGCCCGGATTGCCGGTGAACACATCGGCGGCCGACGCCTCGGCATCAATCCAGGCGTCCTGGCGGATCTCGTACTCCAGTTGGCCCCCTCCCCATCCGGAGTACCCCCCGAATGCCCGCGCGGTACGCATCTCCGGCCGGTTCCCGCTGCCCACGGATTCGGGATCCAGGATCCCCACCGACCCGAAGGTGATGCCGCCTGCTGTTCCCGGGTCGTGGAAGTCGGCCAGCACGATGACCGTGCCGGGCTGGACAGGGCCGCCGCGGAACACCGCGTCGCCCTCCGGCACGACGCCTGCCAGCGGCTCGGGCAGCGCCTCCCCGGCTGCGACCTCCATCGGATCATTCAGAACGATCCCGAGCGCGCCCTCGTCGGCATGCTCCAGCACGAGCACCACCGCCCGCCGGAAATTCGGGTCATCGTCGAGGTGCGGCGCTGCAACGAGAAGGCGACCGCGACGCCAGCGTGGGCCGCTCATGCGGGGCCTGCCCGGAGGGCAGCGGCCGGGCTACTGGAGGGACGCGCGCCGACGACGGCCCTGGAGCGTGTTCCAGACCCCGCCGGCGATGATGAGAACGACGCCGATGAACACGCAGGCCCAGAACACACCGAAGTGCTGCCAGAGGTCCCGCCCGACATCCTCGAACGCGAATCCGATCTGGAACCAGATGAGTCCGACGACGATCAGGAGGCCGGCAAGGGTGAACGGCCACACGAGCGGCAGGCCGGAATCGTCCTTCTCATCGTGCGCCATCCGACGTCCTCCGGGCGGCTCGGGACCAAGACGGGGCCACGTTATCAGCGCTCACGGAACGCGGCACGGTGCCAGCGGGGCGAAGGCCCCGCTCAGGCGGGCGGACCGTCACCGGCCGAGATGGCGCGCTCGGCCCTCCGTTCACGGGCGTCCACGGCAAAGCGCCCGCCAGCGGACCGGTACAGCCGCGCAGGCCTTCCCCGCCCCTCTGCGCGGACCTCACCCGACGGCTCAACCACGCCCGCCCGCAGGACGTCGCGCCGGAAGTTCCGCGCGTCGAGGGACCGCCCCAGAAGGATCTCGTACACCACCTGGATCTCGCTGAGCGTGAACAGCCCGGGAAGCAGGTTCACCGCGACGGGCGCATACGAGGTCTTTGCGCGCAGCCGCTGGACTCCGTAGGCCACCACGCGGTCCTGCCCGTCGGCGAGCACGGGCAGATCGTCGTGCGGGAACCAGCGTACCTCTGCCACGTCGGTACCGGGTGCCAGCGGGTGGCGTCCGGCATCGATCAGGGCAAGGTAGGCAACCGCCACTTCCTCGCCACCGCGGTCGAACGTGTAGAGCTGCTCCGTGGCGATGCCCAGCAGGCCGGCCATCTCACCAACCGCGTGCCCCGCCGCCTCCGCGAGCGCCCGGTCGTCGCCGGGTCCGGTCACGGGTAGTGACCAGACTCCTCCGCTCAGGCGCCCGAGCAGGACCTCGAGCCGCGCGTCGCGGACCGTGAATACCGCCACCTCGATACGCACCCTCACAGGGCCGCGGCCTCCCGCTCGACCATCCCCTGAAGTCCCAGCACGTTGTTGTCGAGCCAGTTGAAGGTCATCCACCGCATGAGGGCCTCGGGGGTGCGCAGGGCGTCGTCTGGCGGCCACGCGGCATCCACGGCCACGCGCAGCGCGGTCTGGTCCCCCGGTGCACGGGCGTGGGCCGATCGCGCGGCCTCCCCGATGGCTGCCTGCGCGCGCCGCCCCAGATCAATGGACTCCGAAGGATCGTCAACGGCCCCGAAGTGGCTCACGTACAGCCGCGACGCGCCGAGGCGCTCCAGCGTGTCGAGCGTGGCAAGCGCCGCATCCACGTCGTACTCGGGCGGCGGGATGCTCGGGTAGAGATCCCCCCCACCCATCTGCACGCCGACGGCATCGCCGGCGAAGAGGATGCCCTCCCCCTCGTCGAGCAGCGCCATGTGATGGCGGGCGTGACCCGGGGCCCAGACCGCCCGGAGCGTCCGGCCCCCTCCCAGTGGGATCACGTGCCCGTCTGCCGCCTCGACCACGCGCTCGGCCGCGATCGGCTCGAGGCCACCGAGCGCCGGGCTGAGCCGCCCGAACAACGCATGGGTCCCCTGAACGAGGCGCGAGGGGTCCACGAGGTGGCGGGCGCCGCGGGGATGTACCACCACCGTGGCACCCGGAAAGGCCCGTGCCAGATCCCCCGCGGCGCCGCAGTGGTCGAGGTGGACATGCGTGAGCACGAGCCACGCAAGGTCGGTCGGCCCCAGTCCGGCGGCCGTGACCGCGTCACGCACGGTATCGGCGCTCGTCTGGGTGCCGCAGTCCACGAGGGCGGGCTGCTCGGCGAGGATCAGATGGGCACCGGTCATCCCCGGGATCCCGGCGAGAAGGGTGTCGATCTGCAGGATCGAGCCGGGGTGCAGGTCCATGTCCGCGAGTGTCGCATACCCTTGCCACATGGCGAATGACAGGGAAGCCGCTTGGGCCGCTGCGGGTGTCGCCTGCGCCCGGCTCATCGAGGACGGCATGCGCGTAGGGCTCGGCACCGGCAGGGCCGCCACGGCGGGAATCCGCGCACTCGGACACCGGGTCCGCGAGGAGGGCATCCGCGTGATCGGCGTCCCCACCTCGGACGCCAGCAGGCGTGTGGCCGACGAGGAGGGCATCGCACTGGGCGAACCGGGCCCACCCCTGGACCTCGCGTTCGACGGCGCCGATGCCATTGACCCGATGGGCCTGTGTGTGAAGGGCGCGGGCGGGGCGATGGTGCGGGAGCGCGTGCTGGCCGAGAGCGCCGGGCGCTTCCTCGTGCTGGTGGACGCGCCGAAGATCGTGTCGTCGCTCGACGAGTGGGGCACCCTTCCTCTGGCCGTCGTCCCGTTCGCAGCCGACGCGGTGGCCCGGGAACTCGCCGGGTTCTCCCCCACGCCCCGCCCGGTGCGCAGCGACGACGGAATGGTGCTGATGGACCTTTCGGTCCCCACCGGATCGGACTGGGTGGCGGTCGCCGGCCAGGCCCGCTCCCTCGCGGGCGTGCTCGACCACGGGCTGTTCCGCCTGGTTCTTGCCGACGTCATCATCGGGGCTCCCGACGGATCGGTGACGACGGCGGCGTGAGCACGAGGGCCCGCGCATCGGCGGCGGTTGCCCGCGCCGTGGGCAGGGCGTCGCGTGCGCTCGGCCGGGGAGGCGGTACCGCGCTTCCGGGGCATGTGCTCGTGAGGTTGGACCCCGGAGCCGTCGGACGGCTCGCCGCCGACCTCCCCGGGGGTTGCATCCTCATCTCCGCGACCAACGGCAAGACCACAACCACGCGCCTCCTCGTCGCGGCCCTGCGATCCAATGGTCAGAGGGTCATCACGAACGCCGCGGGCGCCAACCTCATGAGTGGAGTGGCCACCGCGTTGGCGGAGGGCAGGACGGGTCAGGGCGCGCCGGCATGCGGGGCCTTCGAGGTGGACGAGGCCGCCCTCCCGGATGTGGCGGCCCGGGTGCGCCCCACCGTCCTCCTGCTGATGAACCTCTTCCGGGACCAACTCGATCGCCACGGGGAACTCGAGGCGATTGCCGGGCGGTGGGGAGCGATGCTGGAGGGGATGGACCCGGTACCCCGCCTTGTTCTGTGCGCGGACGACCCGCTCATCGCCGCCCTGCCCCGCCCCGGATCGGACGTCATCTGGTTCGGCATCGACGACCCCGCCGTGTCTGCAGGCGGCCTTCCGCATGCCGCCGACTCCATCCGCTGCCGCGCCTGTGCGACTCCGCTTGTATACGAAGAGGTATGGCTGGGTCACATGGGGACCTGGGCCTGCCCGGCCTGCGGCCTGCGGCGCCCCACCCCTGTCGTGGCCGTGGTGCATGCGGGGCTCGACGGAGCCCGGGGTGCCCGGCCCCGGTTCCGCACCACCGAGGGCGACGTCACCCTTGATCTGGGGCTGCCCGGCCTCCACAACGTGATGAACGCCGCAGGGGCCCTGGCCGCGGCTCTGGCGATGGGGGTCCCCGCCGCCGACGCCGCTGTGGCGATTTCGGGTGTGGGCGCGGCGTTCGGCCGGGGCGAACGCGTGCGCGTGGATGACCGCGAGGTGGTACTGCTCCTCGCGAAGAATCCCGCCGGGGCCAACGAGAACGTCCGCACACTGCTCCTCGAGGACCGCGACCACGATCTGCTCGTGGCGCTGAACGACCGCATCGCCGACGGCCGGGATGTGTCATGGATCTGGGATGTTGACTGGGAGCCCATGCTCCCGCGCATCCGGCGCCTCACCGCCACCGGCACCCGGGCGCATGACCTGGCCCTGCGGTTCCGGTACGCGGGGCTGGACATGAGCCGCGTCCACGTCATCCCCGACCATGGGGCCGCTCTGGCCGGGGCACTGGCGGCGCTCCCCGCCGGAGGCACTCTGGACGTGCTCCCGACGTACACCGCAATGCACGAGATCCGCACCGATCTGGTGGCTCGCGGGGCGGCGAGCGCGTTCTGGGACCCAGCCTGAGATGCCACGCACCCCCATCACCCCCGCGAGGGGGTTCATGGCAGAACACGCCCACTACGACGACGACGCCGGGTTCTGGGAGGAGCACGCCGACCGTCTGGGTGGCCCCGTGGTGGATCTGGGAGCGGCCGTCGGCCGCGTCACCATCCGGGTGGCGTTGCAGGGGCACGAGGTGTGGGCGGTGGATACCGATCGCGAGATGCTGGATGTCCTCGCCGAGAGGGCCCTTCGCGCCGGGGTACGTGGACTCATCCACGCGGTCCCGGGCTCGATGACCGACCCCCTCCCCGTCTCGGACGCCGGCCTCGTGATGGTTCCGATGAACACCCTCCAACTCCTGCGCCAGAGGTCCGATCAGGTGAGGTGCCTCGCGAGCGCTGCGTCCGGGCTGCGCGCAGGAGGCGAGATGATCTTCGATCTGGCCATGCCGCACCTCCGGGAGACCCGGGCCCTCCAGGGGGAGATCCTCGACACCGGCCGTGGCCTGGACGGCGACACCGGTGACGTTCTCCTGCACACAACCACTTTCGACGAGGTCACGCCAGCCACCGGCGAGGTCCGGATGCGCATCGTCGTGGACCGTATCCACCGCGACGGATCGCGCACCTCGGTGGAGCGTCCCCACCACCTGCACCTGTACGACCCGGACGAGATCCCCGCGCTCGCCCTGGACGCCGGCTTGGAAGTCGTCGCGGCCTGCGGGGGCTTCCGGGGCGAGCCGCTGGGTCCCGACTCCGACCGGCATGTGTGGCGGCTGCGACGGCCCGGCCCATGACCGACCCCTCGCACGTCGTCCGCCTGTGCCACCTCTACCCCGCGGAGATGAACATCTACGCCGACCGGGGCAACATCGCGGTCCTCAGACGCAGGCTCGAATGGCGGGGGCTGGGCCTCGTGGTCCACGAGGCCGGGATCGGGACATCCCTCACACCAGGGGACCATGACCTGTACTACCTCGGCGGCGGTCAGGACCGCGATCAGGCGATCGTCGCCGACGACCTTGCCCGCACGAAGGGTCCCGCCCTCTGCTCCGCCGTGGAGGACGGCGCCGCCCTGCTCGCCGTGTGCGGCGGCTTCCAGTTGACCGCTCGGGGATACGTCGCCGCGGACGGGTTCAGGATGCCGGGAATCGGCCTGCTGGACGCCGAGACCGTGGCCGGGCCCACCCGCCTCATCGGCGACGTCCTCATCGAGGCAACCCTCGATGGCCGATCGGGCGAGGTGGCCGGATTCGAGAACCATGCGGGACGCACCGTGCTCGGGCCAGGCGCCACGCCGTTCGGCCGTGTCATCGCCGGCCACGGAAACGACGGACGGGACGGCACTGAGGGGGCCACGCGCCTCCGGGCGATCGGAACATATCTCCATGGGCCGCTCCTTCCGCGCAACCCCTGGGTGGCCGACACCCTGCTGCACTGGGCCCTCGCCCACCGGACGGGCGAAACCATCGTGCTTGATCCCCTCGACGATGCGCTGGAGGCGGAATCCCGGCAGGTCGCGAGCGGGCGTGCCCGGGGTGACCGCACCGAACGCCTTATCGGTCGCACCCGACGCGCTCGGTCCTCGCGGTGACCTCCGGGAGATACCCACATCCCCGGAGCCCGGGTGAAGCAGATGGGCCCCACGACCCCAGCCGAGGCGTCCCCCGCTCCGGCAGGGGGCGTTGCGTATCCAAACTCAGCCCGCGAGCCCCCCACGCCTCGCCCGGAGGCACAGCCGGGGTGCCCGCGCCGCGATCCCGGCAGGGTATCTGCCCGCCGTGGGGAGGTAAGGCATGACTTGAGGACCACCGGTCGGCCGGCGACGCCGGGCAGGTATTGAAGGGATTCCGGGTGTTCCCCCGTGCTCTCCGATGCTCAGGCGGCGCCCATCTGGTTCAGGCCGACGTTGCCGTCCGCTGCGCCCAGACGCGTCTGGGCCATGCGACCCCGTCACAGCCGAACGCGATAGTCACCCCAGGATTAGCCTCCTGATCGGTGACCTGAACCGCGCCTGGGGACGACACCGGGCAGCCCCCACCCGGTCAGGACGCGCCCAAGATGAACGCGACCGACCCCGCGACGCCACGGCTGTCGGTGACACTCACGCGGAACGCTCCGGGGAACCCCGACTGGGACCGAAACCCCGTGACATCCACCGGGGAGGCCTGGTCACCTGTGATGTCCCCGTTGCCGAGTTGGCCGTTGGCGTCAGTCCCCCAGCACCGCACCTCGCCCCGCCTGAGGACGGCGCAGGCGTGGTAATAGCCTGTGCTGATACCTCCCACCCCGCTGGCGAGGCCGAGGACGACTCCGGGGGAGGATACGTTGCCGCCGATGACGCCGCTCCCCGCTTCGCCGTTGACGTTGCTTCCCCAGCACATCATGTCGCCTGCGGTGTTGGCGGCGCAGGTGTGGTACTCCCGCGTGCTCACCTGAGTGACATTGGACAGCGCCCCGGAGCCATTGGTGTCAACCACGATCACCGGCGAGTCCTGTTGGGCTGTGCTCGCCCCCCCATTGCCGAGCTGGCCGTAGCCGTCAAACCCCCAGCACCTCACCCCACCCGCGGTCGTCACAGCGCAGGTATGCTTGGCGCCTCCTGCATCGACCTGAGCGATCCCGGTCAGCGGCGACGAGTCGGCGCTCGAGGTACGGACGTCCATCGGGGAGGTCTGGTTGGCTGTGACGGTCCCGTTGCCGAGTTGGCCGTTGCTGTCACTCCCCCAGCACTTCACCGCGCCCACGGTGGTGAGGGCGCAGGTGTGGCTCCACCCTGCGCTCACCTGCGCGATCCCCGTCAGCGCCGACGTGTCGGCGCCCGAGGTATGCACGTTCACCGGGGAGGGCTGATTCGCCGTGACCGCCGACCCGTTACCGAGCTGGCCGTTGCTGTCGTCCCCCCAGCACTTCACCCCACCTGCGGTGGTGACTGCGCAGGCGTGTTGCCACCCTACGTTCAGCTGAGCGATGCCCGTCAACGCCGATGTGTTGCCGCTCGCCGTGTGCACGTCCACGGGCGCGGTCTGGTCCGCGTCGCTGCCGTTGCCGAGTTGGCCGAAGCCGTCATACCCCCAGCACTTCACGCCCCCCGTGGTGGTGAGGGCACATGTGTGGTCATGACCTACGCCAATTTGCGAAATGCCGGAGAGGGGCGTGGAAACGGAAGGCGAACTCGACACATCCACCGGGGTGGTCTGGGTGGTCGTGGTGGTGGCGCCGTTTCCGAGTTGGCCGCTGATGTCTCTCCCCCAGCACTTCACCCCGCCCGCGGTGGTGAGGGCGCAGGTGTGGGACTCGCCCGCGCTCACCTGCGCTGCGCGGAAGTTCCAAGCGGAGGCGGCGGGTCCGGTGAAGGTGCCGGTGGCCGTGTTGAAGGTGACGCCTGTGGGCAACGTGCCCTGCACCGAGAAGGTGCGGGTGCCCTGCCCCCCACTCACCACGGGGCTCAGCACCTGCGCCGCCTGCCCGCTGGTGAACGTGGTGGTGGGGTAGGAGATGGCCGGGCTGGTGATGGCTGCGATCATCACCTGCCCGGAGGAGGAGGTGCCCACCTGATCGGTGGCGGTGATCCTCACCCACGCCGGGAAGCCCGCCTGGAGGCCGGTGCCGCTCACCAGAGCGGGGGTGGTCTGATTGGCGTCGGTGTTCGTGCCCAGTCTGCCGTAGAGCCCGGACCCGAAGCAGCGCGCCTCGCCGCTGGTCATCACCAGGCACGAGGAGGCGGTGCCTGCAGCCACCAGCGCGACATCAGGCAGTGCGCTCCCGCCGGGAGCCCCCAGCACATCCACCGCGCTGGCGCTGGTGATATTGGTGCCGTCCCCGAGCCTCCCGCTTGATCCGGCCCCCATGCACTTGACGGTGGCGGTGCTC
>CAMAVU010000008.1 GCA_945861935.1 Bifidobacterium breve
GGGTGGCACCAGGATCGGGTTGGGTGTGGATCCCCCGTTGCCCGGCGTGGGAGGCTTGGGCGTCGGCGGTGTGGGGTTGGGTGTGGATCCCCCGTTGCCCGGCGTGGGAGGCTTGGGCGTCGGCGGTGTGGGGTTGGGTGTGGATCCCCCGTTGCCCGGCGTGGGAGGCTTGGTGGGCGTCGGCTGCGTCGAGGTGTTCCCCCCGCCGTTGCCCGGCGTGGGAGGCTTGGTGGGCGTCGGCTGCGTCGGGAAGGGCAACCCTCCACTGCCCGGCGTGCTGGGGTGGGACGGCTGCGTCGGCGTGCGGACGGCGCGGTCTTCCGACGCACCCCGGTTGGTGGAGTCGTGTGCACCCGCGGCGCTGCCCAGCAGGTCGGCGCGAGCGGGCGAGCCCGGGCCTGCGCCCACCCCCTGCGCGATACCTCCGGCCAGGAGTGCGCAGGCGGCTGCCAAGGGAACGATTCGGCGGCGGTGTGAATCCACATCGCGAATATGCCGTATTTCCGGTGGATCGCACTGCCCCCCGGTCGTTCGCACACAATGTCCTTACAAGGCTCTTTCCGGCACCACCAGACTGCCCGGTGTTCAGGCCCTGGTCACCGGCTGGGCTCGCGCTGCCAGGCCCAGCACGGCCCAGGCGATCCGCAGGAAGTGCGTGCCCCCCGCCAGGCCGGCGTGCATGGACCGGCTGGTCGAGGGCAGCATCACCACGGGGACCTCGCGGATCTGCACCCCGGCGCGGTGAAGGTGGATGAGCAGGCTGGTCTCCGTGAGGCCGGACGGGAAGCCCTGGACGGCAATGTGCTCGGCGACATGCGCGGACATCGCGCGGAGACCCGATGTCGGGTCGGTCAGGTCGAGCCCGTCCACTGCGGATGCCATCCACCGGCAGGCCACGATTCCGGTGTGGCGGAGCGTCGTGATCCGGTAACCGGGTCCCGGGCCGAGAAAGCGCGACCCGAGCACGAGGTCGGCGTCGTTCAGGGCCCCGAGCAGACGGGGCAGGTCGCATGGCCGGTGCTGGCCGTCGCCGTCCATCTGCAGCACGGCCTCCACGTGGTGCCCGAGCGCGACCCGGTAGCCCTCCCGGAGTGCGCCCGCGTAGCCCAGGTGGCGCCCGAGCGCCACTACCTCGGCACCCGCATCGCGGGCCCGCTGGGCCGTGGCGTCGCGGGATGCGTCATCAACGACGACGACCGGCGCCCCCGGAATGGCTGCACGCGCCCCGGCCACGACGTCCGCGATGGCACGCTCCTCGTTCCGTGCCGGGATGACGATGGCCGCCCGCATCGCGCGCCACGATACGTGACGGGTCAGGGGGTCCAGCGCCAGATGGTGGCGCGTCCGATCCGGGCAACCGGCTGGAGTGCGTGCCACGGCACGCCCGCCCGTATCGCGCTCCGGGCAGTGCCCCAGTTCCGGGGCCAGCCCGCCGTGCGCCGCACGGGCCCGGTCACCACATATCCGCCCCGGTACCGAGCCGGATCGGGCAGGGGCAGCAGCAGGCGCGCCTCGGCCCTCCCTGCCTCATCGAGGAATCCCGGGTCCACCTCGCGGCGCACCGGCAGCCTGCCCAGCGGACGGAAAGCATTCATCTTGGCCCACCACGTGTAATCCTCGGTGAGCACGGGCCCGGGCGGCAGGTCGCGCAGCGCGGACGTGACCACCGCCACGAGCGCAACATTGGTCGCCCGGTACCCCGACTGAACATGTGGGCGGGCGGCCACGATGCCGATCACTGCGATCAGGGGGACGAGCAGCGGGCTCGCCCGGCCATCCAGGGCGAAGGCGATCAGCAATGCGGCCGGCACAGACAGGAGGGTGAGGAAGCGCAGCGGCTTGTCCACGCTGATCAGGGTGCCCGCTTCGAGATAGAGGAACCCCCACGCCAGCCACGCCACAGGAAGCCCGGCGGACGTGATGCGCCGCGTCACGGCCACGGCGATGGCGATGAGGACGAGCGGCAGCGCGAGGAAGAGCGGCGCCGATGGATCCGCGACACCCGTGACCATCTGGGCGAGATAGCCGGTGGTCGCGTGCCAGCCCTCCAGCGGGGATCGGAACGAGCCCGCACCGGCGGCGGAGGTGAGCGGCCAGAGCGGACGCCCATCCGTGGCGAACACGGCAACCTCCGCGAGGGGTATGGCGGCAATGCCCCCGATCAGCACCCACGTGCGTCGCCATGCCACACGAAGAGCGGGCCATGCCGCCAGACCCACGACCGGGAGCATCACGAGCGCGGTCTCGCGTACCGACCACGCCGCGCCCAGCAGGACACCGGCGGCCATCAACCACATCACCGGGCGGTTGCCACGCCGGGATCGCAGTGCTGCCCACACGGCCAGCGCGATGAACCCCGGCAGTACCGCGTCCGGCCGGAGGCGTGTGGCCCACAGCACCTCGAGGGGGGCGAATGCCACCAGCCCGGCGGCGACGAGCGCGGGCCTCCTGCCCCCGATCTCACGGCCGATCAGGAACACCGCGAGGATGGAGAGCAGCGAGCAGGCGAGTGGCCACGCGACGGCGCGGTAATCGTCGGCACCCGCGATCCGGAAGATCACGGCCACGGGCCAGAGGAATACGGCACGGGATCCGAACCATTCGGCCTCGCCGTCGGGGAGCATCCCCCCGGCGAGGTTCTGCGCCACCGCGACGTATCGCGCGTCGTCATCTCCGAGACCGAATTCGAGCCCCCCGAACGCCCAGATGCGCACGGCTCCCCCGAGCACGAGCAGGGCAGCGACCGCGAGCCCCGTGAGCACCTGTGTGTTCCGGAGGTACCGGGCGGCCATCGTCGCCACGCGCCGGCCGGAGTTCCCGGCGGTCATCGTCTCCGGGCGAAGGAGAGGTTCCGCAGTGAGGTTCGTGCATCCGCGAATTCGCGCGGGGCGATGACGCGCGCGAGGCTCACGAAGCCCACGCCCCCCACGCCGAAGACCACGGCCAGCCACGCCGCGGCGCCCCAGAAGGTGCCCGTGCCATCGGGCATGAGGAACGCCGGCACCAGTGCGATGGCCCCGGCGACGGCACCTGCAACGAGGATGCGGCCCTGCTGCACGCCGAGGGCGCGGATGGACAGTTGCGGGGCGCGGCGGCGCAGGAACCACAGGGTGATGCCCGTGTTCGCATACACGGCGATGGCGCTGGCAAGGGCGAGGCCGGCTTGCTCGAGGGGACCGAGAAGGATCAGGTCGAGGGCGATGGTCAGTGCCACGGTGATGACGGTGGCGATCATGATCTCGCGGGCATGGTTGTCGGCCGACAGCGTGCGGTTCAGCAGGTATCCGAGGAAGTTGCCCCACACCGCGACGCCGTAGAAGGCGAGGGGCGCCCCGATCTCCGCGACGCAGGCGGTGTCGCACTGACCCCGCCCGAAGGCCACCTGTGCGATCTGGGTGGCGCCGATGAACATGAGGATCGACAACGGGATCGCCACGAGGGCGAGAATGCCGGCGGCGCGACGGAAGGCATTCACGCCGTCGTCCCTGCGGCCCTCCGCAAAGAACCGCGCGATCAGTGGGAATAATGGGATGAGCAGGGGGAACAGCAGTGCCGTCCGTGGTGCCGACCCGAGGGCATTGGCGAACGACAGTGCCGCGTTGCGCCCGGCCTCGAGTGAGGATGCGAACAGTTTGTCTGTGAACGAGTTGACCTGCTGCAAGATGGATGCGGCGGCCACCGGGATGGCGAGGACGGCCACCGATCCCAGCCGTGGATGCGAGAGGGCCAGGCGCATGCCGCCACCGGCCCGTGATTCGCGCCTGAACTGCGGGATCTGGAGCAGTACCTGCAGCACCGCGCCCAGTGCGACGCCCCAGGCGGCTGCGGTGATCCCGATGCTGCCGGCCCCGACGATGACGCCGAGAAGGATTCCCGCATTGAAGGCCACGCCCACCGCTGCCGGGCCGGCGAAGCGACCGTGCACCTGCAGGATGGCGGTGAACAGAGCCGAGAAGCCCTGCAGCATGAGCGCTGGCGCCATGACCCGCAGGAGGTCCGAGGCGATGGCGGCGCGCTCGGGCCCCATCTGGAACAACCAGATGAACGCCTCGGGCACGATGGCCACGAGCCCGGTGAGCACGATCAGGGCGATCCCGATCCATGCCGCGATGACCCATAAGAGGCCCCAGGCGCTGTGCGCTCCGGATTGCTCGCGCTCCTGCTGGAAGACCGGGATCATCAGAGTGGTCAGCACGTACAGGAGAACGGCCGCGACGGTGTTGACCACGAACAGGGCGTTCACGAGGGCGTCGGTGGCGGCAGTTGCGCCGTAGACGCCGGCGAGCACCATTTCGCGCACGAGGCCGAGAATCCGCGAGAGGATTCCGAAGAGCGCAACGACAGCCGCCGCGCGCGCGACCTGCCGGATGCTCATGGTGCGGGCTTCATCCCGTACAGGGTCCGTACCCCGGTGAGTACGAGGAGGCCCTCCACGCCGACGGCCGGGGTGTAGCGGCCATCACCGAACGTGAAGACCGGTTGCCCGGTGTGTGTATTCACCGCGTAGGTCCGTCCCTCGCTCGGCTCGCGCGCGATGGTGGAGAACCACACCAGGTCGCCGATGACCGTCGGGGATCCCGCGATGCGCTCGCCCGCGTCGAACGTCCACTGCACGTCACCGGTGATCGCGCTCAGGGCGTAGAGATTCCCGTCGTAGGAACCCACGAAGACGGTCTCGTCGCTGATTGCCGGGCTCGAGTACGCCCATCCACCGACCACGCGCACCCAGGCGGCGGACCCGTCCTGCGCGTTCAGGGCCAGGATCCGCCCGTTGACGTTGCTGGCGTAGACCCGGCCATAGGCCACGGCCGGGTTCGCGTAGAAGGCCCCGGCACTGGCAAGCAGGCGGCCGGGGCTGGTGGCGCGCCAGCGTATCCGTCCGCTGTGCATCCCGAACGAGGTGATGCGCCCGCCGTAGTCGCCCACGAGCACCTGATCGCGGTACAGGGCAAGGCTGGACTTCACCTCACCCGTGGCGCGAGCGGTCCACAACAGGCGTCCGGTGCGCACGTCCATGCAGAGGATGAGGCCTCCGAGGGTACCGACGTACGCCCGGTTCCCGACGACGAGAGGTGATGACTCCGTCGAGGCCCCGACGTCGCGGCGCCACACGACGTGCGAGGTGTCCTGCCGCAGCGCCTCGACGTACCCGTTGATCGTCGTGAACAGGACCAGATCCCCGGCGATGGCGGGGGAGGCCGCGGACCGCCCGGTGAGCCGCCGTGTCCAGGCGGTCCGTCCGGTCCGGGCATCCAGGGCGAACGCCTTCCGCCGGTTGGTGCCGATGAAGACGCGACCGTCGTTGATGACCGGCGGGAACTCCAGGAGCGAGCCGAGATCGCGCGTCCACACGCGCTGGTAGGGCGGCGGGAGACTGAGGCCGGGATTGGCCCGCGTGCGCCCGGCGTCATAGCCGTATTGGGGCCAGGCAGTGGTGCCCGGATGGCCACCTGGCCCGGCGGCGACCTGGAAGCCCTCGGCGGTGCCGATCTGGTCGCCTTCGTCGAGTCGGCCGGTGATGAGGAGGATGCCGATGAGGACGAGGGCGACCGTGCCGAGGACCCCCGAGATCGTCCATGCGCCGACCCTCTCGGAGCGCGGGAGCAGCCTCACGCCGGAACCGCCGCTAGGCGGGCTCGGCGGCGCGCCGGATGCCCCCGCGGGTGGCGAGCGCGATGACCAGACCCAGGAGCAGGCCGATGACGCCACCCACGATGGCGGTGCGGACGCGGTTCGATGTGCTGGCGGACGACGAGGCGCCCGTGGCCAGGGTGACGATGGCTGGCGCCTCGATCTGGCGGACACGCGCCAACTGCAACTCGGACACGGCGAGGAGTTCACGCAGGTCGGCCAGCTGCGTGAGGGTGTCGGGTGAGGGTTGCTGGCCGGCGAGGGCCTGCAGGCGTACCTCCTCGGCGTACAGGTCCCTGACCTGCTTCTCGAGCGTCACGCTGACCGCCTCGTAGCCGGTGCTGGCGGTGCCCAGTGCAGCCCGGGCGTAGGCGTTCGCCAAGCGGACCGCGGCGTCCCGGTCCGCCATGGTGGCAGCGATGCTCGCGATGGCCGGCTGGTTGGTGACGACCGTGCCGGGTGCGCGCGGGACGGAGACATCGGTACGTGCCCGCACCGTGCCGGGCGTGAGCCCCGTGGCCTCGGACACGGCGCCCACCACGTGATCGCCCTGAAGCATCGTGGCTGCGGTCAACGGATTCGTTCCGGGGGTGGAGGCGAGGTTGCCCATCATCGTGGTGGCCTGACCGAGGTATACGCGCGATGTGGCGGTGTAGGTCGTGTCGGACGCGAAGGTGATGGCGAAGGCGGCCAGTGCCGCGATGACCGTCGTGGCGACGATGGTCCACCTGCCGCGCCAGAGGACGCGCCCCACATCACCGAGGGTGATCTCGCGCTCAGATGCCACCGCTCACCGCCTCCTCGCGGCCGTCCACCGCACGCAGTCCGTCACCGTCGCGCACGAGGATGTGCTCCGACAGGAAGCGTGTCATCACCACGCCCGCCCTGTGTGTTCCGAGTCGGGGCGCAACGTCCTCCCCGGCTGCCATCGCGAGGATGAGAAACGGGTAGTCGCCACCCGCCGCAAGGGGAAGCGGGAAGCCACCGCCGAACCGTGTGTTGATGTCCGTGATACCGAGGATGCGCCCGTCCTCGCGGAAGCACTGGATGGTGCAGGGTCCCACCAAGCCGATCCCCTCAATGACGTCTGCTGCGAGGTCCACAAGTTGGGGGTCGTCGAGTGTTTCGCCCTTGATCTGCTCGCCGCCCTTGCTCTGGTACATCGCCCGGGGAATGGCCCCGATGGCACGCATCCCCGGCGACGCCAGGCAGTCGATGCTGAACTCCTCCCCGGGGAGCGCCTGCTGCAGCACGCTCGCCACCGGGGTGCGTGCCAGGAAGAAGTCCAGCTCCTCCTGGTCAGCGCAGCGATGGATCCAGCGCCCGGCGAAGCCGATGCGTGGCTTGATCATGATCGGGTAGGGCAGGCTGCCCAGGTCCGTGCCCGCGATGGGCCACGTGGGCGGAGAGGGAAGGTCCGCACCCTGCAGCATGTCGTGACACAGCCACTTGTCCTGACATGCGGCGGCGACACGCGGTGACGGGACGAATACCCTTCCCCCGGCCTGCTCGACAAGGATCTGGGCCTCGGCCAGCACCACCGGATCGAGGTCGGTGAGGGGAAGGACCGCGCCGACGTCCTCACGGGCCACGGCATCTGCCACCGCCTCGCCGTAGCCCGGGTCGTCCACCGGGGGGAGGTCCACGACGTGGTCGGCCGAGTACAAGGACGGCGACAGCGGGTCGAGGTCGCTCACGATCACCCGACCGCCGTCGTCACGGCGCGTGAGGGCATCACGGAATGCGCGCACGATGTCGGCGCGCTGTCCCGCGCAGGTCAGCAGCACGGAGGAGTGGTCAGCCACGTGTTCCCCCGGGCAGGTCGAAGCCCCCCTGCTCGCCGCGGTACTGGCCCTCGCCGCGCAGCACCACGCGGACCGTGTCGGCCAGGATGCGCAGGTCGAGGGCGAGGGACCAGGTGTCCACGTACTGCACGTCCAGCGCGATGCGCTCGGACCACGGGATGGCCGCCCGCCCGCGCACCTGAGCCAATCCGGTGATTCCCGGCCGCGCGATCAGGCGTCGCCGCTGTTCCCCGTCGTAATGGGCCACCTGCGACGGCACCGTCGGCCGGGGTCCGACGATGCTCATGTCACCCCGGATCACGTTGATGAGTTGCGGCACCTCATCGAGTGACAGTCGGCGCAGCACCCGGCCGGCGCGCGTGATGCGGTCGTCATCCTCTGTCACCGCGAGACCGGCGCCCTTGCCCTCGGCACCATCCACCATCGAACGGAACTTGAGGCAGGTGAAGGGGCGCCCGAAGGCCCCGGCGCGCTTCTGCCGGAACAGGGCGGGCCCCGGCGAGTCCACGCGCACCCATGCCGCAAGCCCGACCATCACGGGCGCCAGCACAATGGCTGCCGGGACCGCGATGGCAAGATCGAAAGCGCGCTTGACGGCGCCGCCGACCGGACGGCTGTCCGGGATCGCGCGGCCCTGAGTATCGGGCACGGTGTGCTGCACGTCTGCATCACGGTAGCGCAGAGGCCCCCCGGCGCGTGTCATCCGGGGTGCGTCGCCATCTGATCCACCAGCGCGGCGAAGCGCCCGGCCAGCACCCTGCGGTCGTAGTTCCGGAGTGCGTAGGAACGCCCTGCCTCCCCTCGGGCCCGGGCGTCGTCAGGTGTCTCCGCGGCCCGCCGGATGGCTGCGGCCATTGCCACGGGGTCCTCCGGTGGGACGCTCCACCCACATCTCGCAGCATCCACCAGGCGCGTCAATTCGCCCGTCGGTGCGGCTGCCAGGACCGGTCGGGACGCCGCCAGGTAGTCGAACACCTTGTTGGGCAGCGCCCCGGCGAACAATGCGCGGTCCTGGTAGGGCAGCAGGCACAGCCCCGCACGTGCCAGATACGCGGGTACCTGGCGCTTCGGTACCGGGTCAATGAACGTGACGTTCGGCAGGTTCAGGTCGCGGGCCATCTGCACGAGCGCGGGCTTCCGATCGCCGCCTCCCACGAGCACGACGCGGATGCCGGGGTGATCCCGGAGCAGATCGGCCGCCCCGAGCACCGTTTCGAGGGACGAGTACGTGCCGTGCGCCCCGACGAACATGGCGATGAAGGCGTCGTCGGGCACGGGAAGGACCGCCGGGGTGGACGGGTCGGGCACGACGTCAAGATCCACGCCGTTGGTGATGAGGGTGACCCGGTTGGCGGGGACGACGCCGGACCCGACGATCCCCGACCGGATCCCCTCCGTGAGCGCCACGATGTGGTCGGCACGGCGGTAGCAGTAGTGCTCCATCCGGCGGGCGGCAGCGATGACCCGCGGGTTGGAGACCAGCCCCATTTCCACGGCCGAGTCGGGCCAGAGGTCCCGGACCTCCAGCAGGAAGCGTGTCCGCCGCGCACGTGCCATCCCGGCAGCCACGGCCGCCGCGGGCAGGGATGGCGATGAGGCGATGACCACATCCTGCCGCGGCAGTTGCAGTTCGGCGATCAGTGACCAGAGGGCGAACGTGCCGTAGTTCGAGAGGCGCGAGCGCAGGTCACGGCCATACCCGGGGGTCGAATAGGTCCGCACCACCTCGAGGCCGTCCTCCGTGGAGTGCACGATGCGCCGCCCGCGGTACTCCTCGGGCACTGTGCGCTCCTTGTGCTGCACGTACGAGGTGACCACCGTCACGTCGTGGCCCGCACGCGCCAGCGCACGGCAGTGCTGCCAGTGGCGCACACCACCGGGCTGGTCCCCGCTGACGAAGTACTGCGACACGTACAGGACCCGCGCCATCAGCCGAGCACCTCCGCGTAGAAGGTGGTGAGCGCGTCGGCCTCCCGTTCGAAGGTGAGGCCGTCGAGGAATGCCGCGCGCCCTGCGCGCCCCATGTCCTGCGCGGCGACCGGATCCTCGAGCAGCCTGCGGATGGCCGCGGCGTGCGCTGCGGGATCGTCGGCGGGCACGACGATCCCGCAGCCGGTCGTCCGCACGATCGCTGCCATGCGCGGCAGGTCGCTCGCCACGACCGGGCGCCCCATGGCCATGGCCTCCACGAGTTTGGTGGGCACCGCGCGGTCATAGTTGCCGTGCCGCCGCAGGGGGATCCAGGCGACCGATGCGCGGGAGAGCAGCAGCGGCACCTCCGAGTGGTCCACCACGCCGAGGTGCTCGACTCCGGGAGGGAGGTCGCCCGGATCGCCCGGGCCGGCCAGGAGGAGCCGGGCACCGGGGACACCCACCTGAGGAAATGCCTCGAGCATGAGCGGGAGCCCACGCAGCGGTCCGAGGCCACCGACGTACAGCACGATGCCCCCCTCGGGCTCGCCTGCCGCCGAGAACTCCGAGGCGAAGGGGCTGTTGGCCACGCTGACCGAACGGCAGCCCGCCGCCGCGAACCGCGCCGCGAGATCCTCGTTGGCCGCCACGACGCCGCCGAGCCGCCGCCCGGCCACACGCTCGGCGCCGGACGCCAGAGCGGCCACGGGTCGGCGCAGCGGGCCGGGGATCCACCGCTTGGTGCGCGTCGTCTCGCCCAGATACTCATGGGCGTCGTAGATGACCGGCCGCCCCGTGGTGCGCTGGAGCCACAGGGCCTGCGGCAGCAGTTCCGGATCATGCACGTGGTAGGCATCGGCCTTCATGCCGCGCGCACGCCGGGCGAGCCGCCAGCCAGCCCGGAGCCGGTGGATCCGGCGCGCGGGCTCATCGAGTGCGAGGACCGTGGTCTCCGCCCCGGCATCCTCCATCGCCCGGGCCTCCTTGTGGAAGATCCGTACGTCACGGGGCCGGTGCACGCTGGTGAGGTGGACGATGTGGCGTCCGTCCAGCCGTGCGCCAGGCGCGACGGGGATGGGTGCGATGGGCCCCATGCGCGCACCCCGGGCCTGCAGGTCATCGAGCAGGTTCTCCCAGAGCAGGTCGTAGCCGGGTGCGCGTTCGTCTGCGAGATAGGTGTTGTGCCACAGCAGGGCAGCCGCACCGCCGGTCCGGCGCACGGCATCGAGCACGTGCAGCGCCCGCTCGCGGGCCTCGTCGGGTGCCAGCCCCAGGTGCGAGTGCAGGGTGGTGTCCATGACGGCGAGTGGCACGAGCGTGACGCGAGCCTCGCGCTCCTCGCCCACGATCCAGGGGCGGAAGGGCCGGGCGTACCCGGCTGCGAACCCCGGGCGCTCGCTGAACCCCAGGCTGGCGTCGTACTCCAGGCCGGCACGCTCCACGCGGAGCGGCGTGTCGTGGTACCGGAAGCGCAGGTAGTGGAACCTGACCCCGCGCACCTGCCCGGCCTCCTCCCTGAGGATCGCCACCTCGGCCCGCAGGGCATCCTCCGACTCCGATGATGCGAAGGCGCCATGCAGGGCGACCTCGGACCCGGCCGCGCGGACAGCGGCGGCGAGGTGCCGGCGCTCCCGCTCGTAGGTGCGCCGGGGCGTGCCGTCGAGGCGATGCTGGTTACGGCCGATCAGGAACACGGTGGCGCGCAGGCCGCGGCGCCACGTGGTTTCCAGTAGGTCGGGCACGTTGTCCCACGGGTCATGGCCCGGCAGGTCGCGCAGGGCGTGCAGGTGCCGGTGCTTGAGCGATCGCGCAATGCCGCGCGGGGTGCGCCGCCGGATGCGGTCGATGTCGTGGGTGAGGAAGATCGTCCAGGCATCGGGCGCCGGCACCCCGAGGGCGGTGCGCAACGCGGCGAGGTAGCCCTCAACAGCCGGCTCCTCGATGTCCAGCCCGTTGATGACCCCGAACGCGCTGCGGCTGAAGGGCAGACGACCGAACCGGTCGCGGTCGGCAACGCGGTACTCATCCCACCGTGCGAGGAGGTAGAAGGCGCTCGCCACGATGTCCCCGGGGATGGCCCGGTCCGGTGCGGCCGGCGGGAACAGCAGGGTCAGGCCGCCCGCGACATGCACAGCGGGACCGGGGAATGCCTCCTGCCCCTCGAAGAACGCCTGCGCGTCATCCTGCAGCGGTATCCACGTGCCCGACGCGGGGGGCACCGGGGCATACACGAGGTCGGCATCGCCATCTGTGACCACCAGATCGCGGTCCATTCCGCGTGCGAGAGTGCGGAGCACCCACTCCGCGCGTGGGCGGAACGCAGGGCGGCAGCCCTCAATGCGCACCCTGAGGGCCGTCACGATGCCCGCCGCCGGATGATGCGGCCCACCTGCCCCAGACCCGGCCCCGGATCGCCGAGCGACATGACGCCGTCCACGACCGGCGGGCGGAGCGTGGCCATCGCGTCCCGACGGCCCCAGTGCCCCTGCCGCACCTCACCCGCGGTGGCAGGGAGATGCCGTGCCGAGAGCATCCAGCGCACGTCGCTGCGGTGGCCCTCGGGCCACGTCCGGGGGCGGCCCACGGCATCCAGATAGGCGGCCAGCGGGATGTTCACGCCCACCGCGGTGGCGAGCGAGACCCACAGCCACGAGCGGGGGTTCACCTCGATGAGGTAGTCCCGCCCATCCCGCGGGTCGCGTTTGACCTCGACCTGTGAGATGCCGTGGAACCCCATCTCGTCCAGCAGGGCGTGCCCGCGGCGGGCCACGCCGGGATCCCACCAGGCCTCGGCCGCCCGCGCTGTGCCGAACCCGGGGGGCCACTGGCGCAACTTGCGTCCTGTGAACGATGCGAGTGGCTGCCCGGTCGTATCGCGGTAGCTGCCGAGCGTCCAGAGGGCATCATCACCACCGGGGATCACCTCGCACACCTGCGGGCGATGTGCGGCTGAGCGGTGCCACTCCACGAGCAGTTCTTCGGGGTTCCCGGCCTGCAGCACCTGGCGTCCGAAGGTCCGCTTGAAGCCCGCAGGGTCGCGGCGGGGCTTCAGGATCACGGGGAACCGCAGGTCACGCCCCATTGCCCGCAGGTCGTCCTCGTCGTCGGGCTCCACCGTGACCGGCACGGGGAACCCGATCCGCCGCGCCGCCGCGTGCTGGGCCGACTTGTCGAGGTATGGCGCCAGACGGGCCCACGGGCTCCAGGGCGTGTCGAACCACCGGGCGAGGCGCTCCTCGTGGGGACCAATGGCCTCGATGGCCTCGTCGTGCGTGGGGAAGAGCACGCCGCGGCCCGGGAGCGAGCGCCCAAGTGCCTCGAGTTCGTGGACGAACCGCGCGGGGTCGTCCACGGGATCGGGCAGCACTGCCGTCCGGCAGTGGCGGGAGCGCAGTCCCATCGCGTGTGGATCATGGTCAGTGGCGATTACGGGCACGCCCTCGATCGCAAGGGAGCGGATGATGCCGAGGGCGTTGGGGCCGGATGCCTGCAGCACCACGGCGACGGATTCGCCGGGTACCGTCATGCCGGTATCACCGCCTCGTACACGGCCTCCATGCGCCGGGCATTGGCGGCCCACGTGTAGTCGGTCCCGGAACGGATCAGGGCCTCGGCACCCATGGCGGCACGGAGGGCGGGGTCGTCGAGCACCCGCGCGAGCGCCGCGGCCAGCCCAACGGGATCGCGCGGTTGCACGAGCAGCCCGGTGGCGGGGTCGTCGACGATCTCGGGAGTTCCGTCCACGGCGGTGGCCACGACCGGAAGGCCGCAGGCCATTGCCTCGCAGACCACTGTGGGCAGGCCTTCGGAGAGCGAGGGCAGCACGAACACATCGCCCGTGGACATCACCCAGCCCACGTCGTCGTGGGGGACCTTGCCGAGCCAGGTGATGTGGTGCGCGACGCCCAGTGCGGCCGCCCGGTGCTCCAGCGGCTCCCGCAATTCGCCGATGCCGGCCATCACGAGTCGCGGGGCGCCGCCCTCGCGTGCGGCGAGGAGGCCCATCGCCTCGATGAGCGCGTCCACTCCCTTTCGCGGCACCAACTTGCCAACGAACGACACGACCAGTCCGTCCTCGGGGATGCCGATGCGCCTGCGCGCCTCGCCGGGATCCCGCGGCAGGAAGACCTCGGCATCTGCGCCGTTCGGCACCACCGTGATGGGACGCCGCGGGCGCGCGATGGCATCGGCGGCGTCGCCGATGGCGCGGCTTACCGTGACCACGGCGTCGAGGGTCTGAATGGCCTCGGCGACCCTCATCCGCGACTTGGGTCCTTCCGCGGGCACGTCGAGCACGTCGGCCCGGTGCGCCGTGCCGACCACCGGCACGCCCATCTCATGACCGATACGTGCGGCGGCCCACCCGTCGGGCACCATCATGTGGGCGTGGATCACGTCGAACGGCCACTCCTCGTGGATCCGTCGCACCGTCGTGCGAATACCCAGCAGGAACGCATCCGCGTTGCGGTGGCCCAGGCGGCCCCCGGGCAGGGTGACCTTGCGTGGGTAGTACACGGTGATGCCATCAACGGTGTCCCGCGGCACCACGTCCCTGTACGCCGCCCACCGGCGCAGGCCGGGCGGTGCCCATCCCTTCGGCGACACCACGCGCACGTCGTGCCCGCGGTCCCGCAGCGCCTTGACCTGCTCGTGCACGAAGACGCCACCGGTCGGGTTGACCGGGCTGGGGTACATGTGGCTGATCATCAGGATCCTCACCGACCCACCTCGTTCCCCGTCGTGCGCCGTGCGAGCACGATGGTGGTGAGGCAGAGCCCGAAGGTGATCCACATGGGGGCGAAGTGGATCGCGCTGGACGGCCCCAGGCTGCCCAGCAGGAACCCGAGCAGGGCGAGCGCGCCCGACAGGCCCATGTACCGCAGCCACGGGTCGTGGGTGCGCCGCGCCACGCGGAGGTTGCCCACGAGCGCGTAGAGGTACAGCGCGCCAAAGAGCGCCAGGCCGATGATCCCGGTGTCCACCAGCACCTCGAGGGCCCAGTTGTGCAGGTTGGCGACGCCCGCGTAACCCTCCTGCTCGCGCACCACGACCTCCGCGTTGCCCGCTCCTACACCGATGCCCCCGCTGCGTGCGGCGATGCTGATGCCCGTCCCGAGAAGTGACGAGCGGACGGCCCCCGAGCCCGATCCGCTTTCCACCTGGTCCTGAAGGACGCCGAAGTCGAGTTTCACCACCGCCTGCTCAGGAAGCGGCACGATGCCCGCCCCGAACATGGACGGGACGATCAGCATGATCGACAGGCCGACCACCGCGACGGCCGCCATGAAGGCGCGTCGCATCGCGGGATCGGTGGCGAGCACGACCAGGATCCCCAGCAGGATGATGCCGGTGGCGAGCAGGTTCGCCTTGGATCCCGAGAACAGGATGAGGACGATGGCCGTCGCGGCCCCGGCAAGCCCGAGCGCGCGCAGCCGGATGTCGCGGGCGATGATGGGCAGCACGAGGAGGTACGGCAGCGCGAGCGCGAGGTACGTGGCGAAGTTGTTCTGGTTGCCGAAGAACGACGTGGCCGCAAAGGCCCCCACCTTCTCCGCCAGCGCGCTGGTGGGAAGCCGGAAGCCGGTGGCGATCTCGGCGAGTGCCACCAGCACGGCGACCACGAATGTCAGCCCGAGGGCCCCGAGGAACCATGCGAGGCGCCGGCGTGTGGACGCCGCCAGAGGAATCGCCAGCATGAGCCCGCTCATCATGAGCAGGAAGATGGTCCAGCGCAGCGCGTCGGCCGTGGAGGTTGCCCACAGCGTCGAGACCAGAGCCCATCCCGTCCAGCCCGCGGCGATGGCGGCGGGCCATCCGAGGCCGTCCGGAACCGGCACGCCGCGGCCCAGGAGCAACCAGGTGCCGATGCCGAGGACGATGAGGCCGGCGAGGACCCGGAATGCGAAGGCCTCCCTCGCAGCCGGCACGGCCAGATTCGGACCGACGAGAGCGGTGACCATGGCCACGAGCACTGCCGCGCGTCCCAGATCGGGAAGTGCGACACGGCCGAGCAGCACGACGCCGAGCAGCACGATCGCCAGCACCGTGCCCGGGACCGGCGCGAATGCCGCGAGCGCACCGGCGCACAGCGCGGCAAGAAGGGCGAGGGTCGCGGCGCGGGTGCCGGGCCCCCCGGACGCGCCGGACGACCGCATCGGAGCGGGTGCCGACATCGGATCGGCACGGTAGCAGCCGCCCCCCGAAATCCGTGTTACGCAGGGCCTCCTGCTGCTGCACGAAGCACATCAAGCACCACGCCGGACTCGTGCGCGAGCGAGTGGGCGAGGGCGGCCTCGCGGCAGGCCAGGGCCGGGGGCGGAGCGTTGATCATCCGCGCGAGGGCCGAGGCGATGGCGTGGTCGTCGCGTGGGTCCACGATCACTCCCGCCACGCCGTCGGGCACCACCTCGCACAGACCGCCAACCGAAGTCCCGACCACGGGTCGGCCGCTCGCCATCGCCTCGAGGGCCGCGATGCCGAGAGGCTCGACCAGGCTCACCTGTGCCACCACGTCGGCCGATGTCATCCACGCAGCGACGCCGTCATCCGCAAGAACACCGGTCCGCACCACGCTGCCGTCCATGCCCAGACGACAGGCCTCGGCGTCGATGACCGACGCCAGCGGGCCGTCGCCCACGAACGCCAGCCGCACATCGGGGTGGCCGAGGTCCCGGACGCGCGCGACCGCCCGTACGAGGCCCACGGGATTCTTCCGCTCGGTGAGGCCGCCTACCGCGAGGACCAAGGGTACGTCGGCCGGAATGCCGGTGCGGACCCGCGCCGCGCCGCGATCGCCGATGTCGAAGCGCCGGTCGTCCACGCCCATACTGACCACATGGAGGCGGGGCGGCGAAAGGCCCTGATCCCGCATCTGACCGGCGAGCCACCGGCTCACGCAGATCACGGCGCTGGCGCCATGGATTCCCGGGGCGGAGAGACGCCGGATCGGACCCCGTGACAGGTTGGCGACATCACCCCCATGCGCCGTCACCACCCACGGCGTGCGCGTGAGGCGCCCGGCTACTGCGGCGATGAGGCCGGTGGGGAACAGGTAGTGGGCCCAGATCACGTCTGCGCGCCGGGCCCCGCTCACGGCCCCCGTGGCGAGCGCGGCGTACTTGGCCGGCGTGCGCAGCGCACCCGAGGCCCGGGTGCGGATGACCACGCGGTCCACCTCGGCCCCCTTCTCCTCAAGCGCATCGCACATGCGCTCGACGAACGCCCCGTAGTCGGGCGCTCCCGGCCCCGGGTACATGTTGGAGAGGCACATGACCCGAAGCCCTGCCACGGCACTCACCTGACCTCCTCCGTTCCCGACCGCAGGGACGTCCCTGCGGTTGAGCCCGCGGTTGACGTCCCTGCGGTTGAGCCCGCGGTTGACGGGGTCGCCGCCAGTGCTACGAGCCCCGCTGCCAGCACCCAGGTGAAGGGGTCCTCGAAGAGGGCCGCGTACAGGAGCGCGTGCACGAAGATGCCGGCCAGCCCGGCCAGTAGCCTCGCCGCGGGCACGCCGATACCCTCATCCGGGTTCCGGGTCGCACGGATGCCGACGAGCCCGGCGATCACGCAGAGCCAGACGAACAGGGCGAAGCCAACTGCGCCTTCCTCGCTGAGGACCGTTACGGGCGCATTGTGCGAGATCACCACGCGTGTGCGGCGGATTTCATCCTCGGTGAGCAGTGCCGAGTAGTCGGTCGCGAACGATCCCACGCCCCCCCCGACCACGGGGTGCTGCCGGAAAATGTCCACCCCACCACCGACGAGGTCGAACCGTCCCTCGCTGACCTTCTCCAGGCGGTCGGTGGACGTGAGCGCCGCGCGGACATGGCCGGATGCCGCGACGGCCGCACCACCACCTGCCACCGCCATGATGGCCGCGGTGAGGAGCACCCGGCGCCAGCCGAACAGACGCAGCGCCATGATGAGCAGGCCCACCATCAGCATGAGCGCGCTCGAGCGCGAGAAGGTCACGACGAAGGCCAGGGCATCAACGGTGGCCACCACCGCGCAGGCGACGAGCACGCGGCCGTTCGCCCGCCACAGCCACGCGAGGGCCACCGTGAAGAGCAGGGCCAGGACCAGGTATCGGCCGAGGATGTTGGGGTCGTAGAAGATCGAGTTGACGCGGAAGAACCGGCTGTACACGTTGGCCTGCATGAGCCGGTGGTTCCAGAGCACCTCGCGTGCGGCGTATTCGCCCAGGGCCAGCAGGGCCACCGGCACGGACATGGCCACCGTCGTGATGGTCAGGGTCCGGAACGCACGACCCTCCCGCCAGAGCGCGACGACGATCAGGAACAGGAGGGTGAAGGGGATCCAGAAGAACGTCAGTTTGATGGCCCCCTCGGTGACGTCCGAGGACCACAGCAGCGAGACCACGGTGAAGCCCGTGAAGAGCATGAGGGGCAGGTCGAGCGGCGTGGTGGGCCAGCGACGCAGCCGGGTTCCGTCGCGCTCCATCCACCAGAGCACGCTGAGCCCGACGACGATCACCGCGTAGAGGGGCAGGAGGAGGTTGGCATCCTCGTTCCCGAGCGAGATGGGGATGCGTACGGGGAGCGTGAGCCCCAGCAGCACGAACCAGACCCACGGGCGTCGGGCGATCACCCGCCCGACCAGCACCAGCGCGGCGAGGACGATCAGCACGCCCCCGATACCGACGGCCATGCCGACTGGCTCCGAGAGCCGGTCGGTGACGGGGTCCGGCAGCAGGGTGCCGGCCATCACGACCCAGCCGGCCAATACGACGGCCAGACCCGCGATCCGGCGAGTGCGGTCGGGTAGCCGCACCCGTGCGGCGAGCGCGGCTGGCGTGAGCATCAGCACCAGCCCCACGGCGAGCGCGATGACAGCAGCGAACCGCACGGCCTCGGCGCTCATCCGGTGCCCCCGAAGCCGATCAGCGCCTGATGGCCGCTGTCAGTGGAGGCGAGCAGCCAGACGTCCCTGGGGTCTGTGCCGCTGGGAATGGTGACCCGTGTGGTCGCAGCCGACCCGGTGATCCAGTAGCCGATGGAATCCCCGATGATGGGGGCGTCGGCACGTCCGCCCGGGGTCCCCAGACGGTGGTGGAGCGACAGCGTCACCTGTTCGTCGTCACCGATCCCGACGAGATCCACGCCCACCGTCCCGCCGGAGGAGGGACGGTGGGGCACGGCTCGCGCGTTCAGGTGCGACACCCAGCAGGTGAGTGCACTCGCCGATGCATTGCCGCGCTCATCACGCACCTCGGTGTGCACCACCTGGATGCCCGGGCGCACGGGGCGGTTGTCCGAGTCATTCCCGTTCCAGTCCCACGACGTGGACGAGCGGGAACCGACGGCACGCACGCTCGACGTCACATTGGCGGTGGGCACCGAGAACGACACGGTCAGGGCCTCCCCCGGTGTGCTGACCTCGGCCCGGCACCCGGAGGGGATGGACCGCACGCTCACCTGTGGCGTGGGCACCGTGGTGTCCACGACGACGCGCCGGCTCTTCGAGAACTTCTTGTCGCCGGCCCGCGCCTCGAGGTCAACCGCATAGGCGCCATCGGCGACCGTGCGACCGTCCACGCCGGTCCCGTCCCAGCGGACTGCCAGCGTGCGCCCGCGCACGGGCGCCTTCCCGTCTGCGAGTCGCGCCACGATCTCCCCCGTCGCGGGATCCTTGATCGTGATCGAGATGGTGCTGGGCTCACTCAGGCGCACCGCGACCGTGGCGATGGCACCCAGCCCGTCCGTGCCCGGGCTGAACCCCCGCGTCGCCACGAAGCGTGTGATGATGGGTGGCGGTGTGGTGAATGCGAAGGGCAGGACGAACACGCCGAACGCCACGGCGACGAGGGTGATGATGCCCCCGGCGATGACGCCGCGACGCCCCCCCGCGGGCATCAGGGGAGGGGCCGGAAGCCCAGGACGATGTAGAACCCGAAGCGGCCGAGCGGCGTCCGCGAGGTCCGGCGTTCGAGGTCGCGGACCGGGGCGTAGCGGTACAAGCGCCCGATCTGCGAGCCCACCCGGCCACCGGGCCGGAAGAAGATTCCGCGTCGGCTCACCGGCACCATGCCAGCCGCCGCTGCATGCGACTCGAGGTCCACCCAGGTCTGCCAGTTGTCAATGGGCGCGAGGCTGAGGTGGATACCGGGCACACCGTTCTCCGCCAGCCATCGGCGCGCGCCGGGCAGGCTGCGCCGGTTTGGTGTCGAGATCACCAGCAGCCCGCCCGGTGCCATTTGCTCGCGCAGGGCCTTGAGGCAGCCACGCGGATCCTCCAGGTGTTCGAGCACGTCCGTGAGGCAGACGAGGTCGAACGGTCCCTGTGGCGGCTCGTACGCGCTCCCCACCCGGGCGTCCAGGCTGTCGCCTGCGCCACGTTCCAGGAGGCGCGCGCGGGCGATCGCCACCGATTCCGGCGAGAGGTCAATGCCGACTCCGGTATATCCCCGGCGCGCGAGCTCCTCCAGCAGGTAGCCCCCGCCGCACCCCACGTCGAGCACCCGTCCGCCGGGCCCCGGTCCGTAGGCGTCAATAGTGGCGAGCACGCACGACATGCGGCTTCGCAGGTGCCAGTTCTGTTGCTCCACGGCGCGCAGCCGGGGGGCGATGCGGTCGTAGTAGTCGCGGACGTCGTCGAGGTTCCCGTCGTCGCGTCCGCCGGGGCTCACGGCGCCCACGTCGCGGGGCGGGTGATACCGGCGACCCGGGCCACGAACCGCGACCACGCCGGCTTCTGCGAGAGGTCGCGGCGCAGCAGCCCGCCCGTCCAGAACGGGTTGTCCTGCAGGTTGAACCACATGACCACCTTCACCCGCGGATACCGGTTCGCGGCCTGCATCGTGTCGTCGAGCCATGCCGCCTGCTGGGCCTCGGTCACGAAGTAGCGGTGGTAGCGGTTGTACGAGGTGTGATAGCCGGTCTCCGTCACATAGATGGGCGCGCCGGGCTTGAGCCTATCCACCAGGCGGGTGATCTGCGGGAGCGTCCTCCACGACGGAACGAAGTAGGCCTTGAGCGGCGGGCCGATCGGATACAGGTGCATGCTCCAGGCGTCAATCGGTACCCGCTGGCGGACCATCTCCTCGGCGAACGTGATCGTGCCCACGGATGAGTCGGCCCCCGTGCACACCGAGCCCCCCACGGGGCCCGTGACACCACCGGCCACGATGGCCCCGGGGTTGACGGTCTTCACCATCGGGTACGCGGCCGCCACGAGTGCCGAGTACTGCCGGGCCGAGTCGAGCACGTACTGGCTGCCCTGCCTGCGGCACTGCGGGTACCAGAACGTCGCGATGTTCGGCTCGTTCCAGATCTCGATGCGCGTGACGAGTGGCAGGGTGCCGCCCGTACCCTTCGGCCACGTGCCGTTGTAGCGGCGTGCGATGGCAGCCGCGAAGGCGGCGGCGTCCGCCACGCGCGGTGCGGCGTTCGGTGTGCCGCTCCGGGATGCCCACACGGGGGTCCAGTAGTACGAGAGCATCGGTGTGATGTCACGCGCAACGAGGCCCGTGATCATCTGGTCGTACCGGCTCCAGTCGTATGCCGGGTCGCCGGGGTCGGTGGGCTCCGCAGGTCTGGTGGGCGCCACCCAGCGCCAGATCACGTCAACGCGTGTGACCTTCGTGCCGGTGGACGCCAGCAGATCGAGACGCTGGTCCAGTGCCGCGCCCGTGAGGTTCGGCAACTGGTCGTCCTGCAGGGCGAGCATGGCGCCGGTCGCCGGGAGGGCGAGGCCCATGGCGGCAGCGATCCCGGCGAGCCCGGCGGCGAGCCATCGCATTCTCATCGCACCGTCCCCGCGATGCGGACGGCGGTCGTGCGCTTCGTCGTCACGTGGCTGCCCGTCCCGGTGGTACGGGACACGCGCTCGAACACCACCACTCGCGTGCCGTCGGTGGCCACTGCGGCGATCGGCCCGTGAGCGCTGGCCACCGTGCGGGCGGTACCCCCGCGGCTGGCGAGGATGGTGCGCCCGGCGCCGATGACGATCGCCTGCCCGCCAACCCCGACCTGCGGACGCACGGACCCCCGCCAGACCACACGCACGTCGCCCGTCGCCGTATCGGTGCGGGTGACGCGCCACCCGGCCGCCCGGACCACTGCCACCACGAACCCCGGGAGGGCGCGCACCTGGACGACCTGCCCGCCCTGCGCGACCTCACGGATGCCGGACACCCCGGCGTCGGATGGCACGCCGATGCGAATGGCCGTTCCCCCCAGGTCGGCCCACGTGGCGATGCCCTGCGATATCGATGCCAGCCCGGGACCCGGATTCCCGGGGATCGGCGCAGACGTTGCGCGCTCGGCGTTCTCCACGGGGTCAGCCGATCCGAGGACGGCTCCTGCCGGGCCGGTGGCGATCCAGCGCACCCGCGCACCGTCGAGGCCCACCCCATAGGGACGCGGTGCCGCACCGTCGCCGTCGCTCGACACCACCACCTCGACGTGTTCCGGCGTGCAGCACCAGATGACGGGGCCGGCGAAGGCCGCGCCGGTCGCGGCGAGCGTGAAGTCGCCCGGCGTGCCGGTGGCCCGGATCTCGCCCGCGGCGAGCGGACCGGCGCTGGTGCGGACGACCACCGGCTTGCCGCCTGAGACGATGTGCGTGCCCGAAACGCGGGCGGTGCCGACATCGGTGCGCCAGTACGTGAAGGTCCTGGTCTTCGCGGGCTGGGCGTCGGACCACACGAGGGTGCCGTCCGACATGTCCGCGCGGATCGTGCCCCAGCCGCCGAGGCTGGCTGCCGATGCCGTCCCCGTCGTGGCGACGGCGAGCAGGGCTGTGACGGCGCCGGCCAGACCGATGCCCTGCCTCATACGCCGGGCCCCGGCTGCTCTGCCCGCGCGCGGATCGCGGCAACGGCGTCACGCAGCAGCGCTTCGCTCGCAGCGGCCCGGGTGGGGTCGGCCAACGGGGTCATGTTGGTCAACTGCACGTGCTCTGCCCCGGCAGCATGAAGGGCAACGACCTGCCCGGCGACGTCGTCGGGTGTCCCGTGGATGACCGTGCCGAGCAGCACCTCATCGGGCACAGCCGCTGCCAGCCGGATTGCCTCCTCCCGGCCGACCCGCGTCGGCGCGAAGGACGTGAGGCCGAAGGCCCCGGCCCCGAGCGGATGCGCAGCGCCCACGGCCTCGAATGCCTCCGACGGGCGCGTGAGCGCGATGAAGCGCATCAGCAGGGAGTCGAGAACGATGCGTCGTGCCTCGGCGGAGTCATCCGCGACGACCACACGGCAGTACGCGCCCGCGGTCACGGCCTCGTCGGGGCGCCCGGCGGCGCGTTGGGCCGTGCGTACCTGCGCGAGCATCGCCGCATATCCGGGTGCATCGGTCGCGAGGGGGAACCAGCCGTCGGCCAGCCGCCCTGCAAGGGCCATGCCGCGCGGCCGGTGCGCGGCCACCCAGATGGGCGGTGGAACATCGCCCAGCGGGCGGAGGCCCATGAACGCGCCCTCCAACCGGAACACATCGCCGTCGTAGTCCACGGGGCCGGGGTCGGTCATGAGCAGCCGCATGACCTCGAGCCCCTCCTCCAGTCGCCTGAGCGGCAGGGGATTCGACATCCCGTAGGGGGTCAGGTTCAGGTCCTCACCGGTGCCGACGCCCAGGAGGAACCGGCCGCCGGTGACGTGATCGAGGGTGAGCGCGGTCTGGGCGAGACTGGCCGGGTTGCGCCGCACGAGGTCCGTGACGCCGATTCCGAGTCGCACCGTCGAGGTCACGGCCGCCGCCGCGGCGATGAGCGGCACCGGGTCCATCCACGTGTGGGGGTTGGGCGCCGAGGCGGCCTGCGGCACGAGGTCGGGCGTCCATATGCCCAGGGGGAACCAGTGCAGCAGGTGGTCGGCCCACCAGACCGCATCGAAGCCGTCTGCCTCACGCGCCACCACGGCCGCAATCGCGGCCTCGGCCGGTGGCCGGGCCGAGCCCATGGCGGAGATCTCGAGGGCGCGTCCCATCGCGGCATCGAGGCTAGCGAAGCCCGGGGGTCCGGGAGCAAGCGAGGGTCCGGGGTCACCTCCCTCGACCGGGAATCGCCCCCGCCGGGCCGGTTCCAGCCCCAGTGCGATACTCCCGCGACATGCTGAACGGGCGCCTCTACCGGCTCTCATGGCTCGTGGCGGCGCTGGCGCTGCTGGTGGCCCTGCTGACGCTGGAATCTCCGGGCGGCACGCCGCCCCCGCCGCTGCCGCCCGCGTTTGACGCGGTGGCCGCACGCGGTATCTCGGTCGATCTGGCCGCCATCGCCCCCGATCGTGCCCCCGGGACCCCTGGGGATCTCGCCTCGGCCCAGTGGGTCGCCGGGCAACTGGGGGCTGTGCCCGGTGCCACTGCGGTGCGTCGCCAGCGGTTCTCCGTGATGACGTCCGGCGCACGGGTGGTGACCGAGAACGTCTATGTCTCGCTCCCGGCGCGGTCCGGGTCCGCCGCCGCCGCCGCTCTGGTGATCTCGGCACCGCGCGATACCCCACCGGGCGTGAAGGGGGGCGAGAGCGGCACGGCGGTTCTGGTGCAGTTGGCCCGGTCCCTCGGAACCGTGGCGCGTAACCGTTCCGTCCTGCTCGTGTCCACGGGCGCCTCGACCCTGGGGAATGCAGGCGCACGCTGGCTGGTCAGCCGGTTCTCGGGCACCCCCATCGCGGCTGCACTCTCGCTCGACGACCCCGCCGGTGTTCCCGGCGGCCTTCAGATCTGGGATGACGGGCAGGACGGCCGGCGTTCGATCGCGATGGCCTCTGCCGCCGAACAGGCCGCCGCCCGGGCCGATGCGCCGCTGGCGCCGCCGCCGGGTCCGTTCCCGCAACTCGCGGGGATGGCGGTTCCCCAGACGTCTGGTGATCAGGCCGCATACATCGCTGCGGGTATCCCATCCGTGTCGCTCGCGTCGCGTCCGGAGAGCCCGCTTGCCGGAGGTGATCCGGCGACCGAGGATGCCCTGGGCGATGCCGGACGCACGGCCGAGACGCTCCTGTCGTCGCTCGACGCGGCCGATGCGCCGGCGTCTCCCGCCGCTGGCGTGGTGATCAACGGCCGCGAGTTGCGCCCCGTGATGAGCCGCGTGGTCATCCTGCTGCTGGTGCTCCCGATCCTCGTTGCGGGTCTGGACCTCGTGGTGCGCCTGCGGCGTGCCGGCGTGCGCCTGATGCCCTTCATTGCGGCCCTGCTCTGGCGGCTCCTGCCCGTGGTGGTGGCGATCCTCGTGGCCCACCTGCTCGCCACGGCCGGAATGCTCGCCCCTCCCTCGGGCGGCTGGCCGCCACTCCCGGCGCAGGTCCCATTCGATCTCGCGGCGGTGGTGGCGGTACTGCTCTCGGTCGGTGCCGCGGTCCTGACGTGGGTGGTCGTCCGGCACCGCGCGATGCGCCGGAATGCCGAGGTGGCGTCGCGTGCCGCCGCGGGGGTGATCGCCCTCGGCGTCGTGTGCGTGCTCCTCTGGCTGGCCACCCCGTTCGGACTGCTCATCGCCCTTCCGGCGGCGCACGCGGCCCTGGTCGCCACGCGGGCCCGCAAGCCGTGGCACGTCGTGGCCCTCGCCCTCGTGTCCGCGGTGCCCGCAGTGCTGGTGGTCTGGTGGGCGTCGTCCCGGATCGACCGGGGAATCCCCTATTCGGCGTGGTACCTCATTGAGACCACGGCATCGGGTGCACGGGGGATCATCGGACCGGTGCTGGCCACAGCCGTGCTCGTGATCGTCTGGAGCCTCGGCTCGCTCGTGATGTCCAGGGTCCGGCGTGGGCTGGTGGCCGCTGGTCCGTACCGGCCGGTCCCCACCGATGACGAGCGCATGGCGCGCCGCGGCCGCAAGCGGCGTGGCACCCCGGTGGGCGGGGGAGACGCCTGATGGAGCCGCACCGGCTGGTGTCGGTGGTCATCCCGGTGTTCGACGAGCGGGACTCGCTCGAGGGGCTCGTGGACGAGTTGCTGCCTGTGCTCGGTGCGGTCGGATCCCCGTACGAGGTCATCTTCGTCGACGATGGATCGAGGGATGGGGGCGCCATGGTGCTCGCCGATCTGGCACGGCGGCACGAGCCCATTCGCGTCGTTCGCCTGCGCAGCAACTTCGGGAAGGGCGCCGCCCTGACGGCGGGCTTCCGCGAGGCCCGCGGCGATGTGGTGATCACGATCGACGCCGATCTGCAGGACGACCCGGCGGAGATCCCGCGCCTGCTCGCGGCCCTGGACGGCGGCGCTGACCTCGTCTCGGGCTGGAAGCAGGATCGCGATGACCGGTGGACCAGAACCGTGCCGTCGCACATCTTCAACGCCGTTGCCCGCCGTGTCTCGGGGATCGCCCTGCATGACCTGAACTGCGGGTTCAAGGCCTACCGGGCCGATGTGGTCCGCGCGCTGGCCATTCCCGGCGAGATGTACCGGTTCATCCCCGTCATCGCCGCCGCGGAGGGCTTCCGGGTGGCCGAGGTGCCCGTGAACCACCGCGCCCGCCGCCATGGTCGGTCCAAGTACGGGCTCGAGCGCTATCTCCGGGGGTTGCTCGACCTCATCACGATCTCGTTCATGGGTCGCTACCGGCACCGCCCCATGCACTTCTTCGGCGGCCTCGGGCTGCTGATGTTCCTCGCCGGCGTCGCCATCTCGATCTACCTGACGATCGTGAAGTTCCTCGGTGAGGCCATCGGAGGGCGCCCGCTCCTCATCCTGGGGGTCCTGCTCATCGTGGTGGGCATCCAGTTGTTCACCATCGGGCTGGTGAGCGAACTCATACAGCGTGGGCGGATGCGGTCGGATGATGACGAGGCCGCCTCACGTATCGAGCGTGTGATCCACGGGTGATCCGCCCCATGCATGTGGAGTGGGTGGGCACGTACGAGCGCACATACCCGCGAACGCGCGTGCTGATCGAGGGCCTGCACCGGCACGGTGTGCGGGTGACCGAGAACCACCGGCCCGTCTGGGAGCGCACGCGCCACAAGGCCGGCCACTTCCTGTCACCCGGGCGTCTGGCGCGAAGCGCCGCGGAGTTCGCGGGTGCGTGGGCCGGGCTGGCGGTCGACGAGGCGCGTGCCCGGGGTCCCGTGGACGCGGTGGTGGCGGGATACCCCGCCCAGCCGGATGCGGCCCCGGCGTGGGTGGTTGCGCAGGCGCGGCGCGCGCCGCTCGTCGTGGACATGATGATCTCACTGTCCGACGCACTGGGCGATGACCGGGCGCGCGTGAGCGGCCCGATGAGGCACGCCCTCGCTGGGGCCGACCGTGTGGCCCTGTGGGCGGCGGACATCGTGCTCACCGACACCGTCGCGAACGCGGCCTTCATCTCGTCGCGCTTCGGCGTGGACCCTCGGCGCATTCTGGTGGCGCCGGTTGGCGCCGAGCCATCTGTGTTTCCGGCGACGCCGGTCCCCGACGGACCCTGTCACGCCCTCTGGGTCGGCAAACTCGCGCCCGTACACGGGGTGGACGTCATCCTCCGGGCCGCCCGTGTCCCCGGGACGCCACCCATCCGGCTTGTGGGCGAGGGCCAACTGGATGCGTGGCTGGCGGGCGAGTTGAGGCGTGACCGTCCCCGGCATCTGGAGCACATCCCATGGATCCCCTACGAGCGGCTCGGCGGTGAGGTGGCCTCCAGCGGCATCGTGCTCGGGATCTTCGGGTCGGGCGCCAGGGCCGCGCGCGTCGTGCCCAACAAGGTCTTTCAGGCCATGGCGGCCGGGCGGCCGATCATCACGGCCGACACGCCGGGCGCCCGCGAGGTGCTGACACATGGGGTGGATGCACTGCTGGTGCCTGCCGGGGATCCCGGAGCGCTGGCTGCGGCGCTGACATCGCTCGCGGGTGATCTCCCGGCCCGTATCGCCTTGGGGGCCGCGGCCCGCAGGCGGTACGAGGAGGTCGGCACGCCCGAGGCGGTGGCCCGCCCCCTCGTCGCCGCCCTGCGGGAGCACGCGCGATGATGGGGCGGCCGTGGATGCGCTGGGCGGGCCTGGCCGTGGGCGTGCTGATCGTGGCGGCCCTCGCATGGACCGTTGTCAGGGCCTGGCCGGTCGTGACCGCGTTCGACTGGCAGTTGTCGCCGGGGTGGCTGGTGCTCGCCGTCGTGCTCGGGTTCGCGTCGCTCGGGCTCTCGGCCCTGGCGTACGAGGCCATTCTGGGCGGGCTGCACCGTCCGGCACCACCGGTACTGGCAACCGTGTCGGCGTGGGCGCGGTCAATGCTCGCGCGGTATGTGCCGGGCAACGTGCTGATGTTCGTGGGCCGGGCGGTACTGGCCGAGGCCCACGGGGTGCCGAAGCGCGTGACGCTGGCCGCCACCGTCTACGAGGTGGTGCTCGCCGTCGCCGCAGCGGCGCTGCTGGCTGTCGTGGCGCTCCTCGACATCGGGTCGGCCAGCGCGGTGGGGCCCGTTGCCTGGTTGGTTCTGGCGGTGCCGCTGGCGGTGCTCCTCATGCATCCACGCGTATTCGGGCCCGCATCGGCATGGACGCTGCGCCGGGTGGGGAGGGAGCGGCTTCAGGCGCTGCTGCCATTCGGTCGCGTGATGATGATGGTGAGCTGGTACCTCGTCTCCTCGGCACTGATCGGGTTCTCGGTGTGGGCGTTCATGCGCGGGGTGGGCGGCCCGGACATCGGCGACCCGGTCGGCGTGGCGTCCGGGTTCCTGCTCGCATTCGTCGTCTCGATGGCCGTGTTCATCGTCCCGTCGGGCCTCGGGGTGCGCGATGCCATGCTGGCCCTGGTCCTGGCCCGCCAGGTGCCCGGTGGGGTGGCCATCGCTCTCAGCATCGGATCGCGCCTCTTCCTGATCGCCATCGAGTTGGTGTTCGTGATCGTCGCCACGGTCGCCGGGCGAGGGCGGGGCCGGACCTGACCAGAACGGCGTACATGGACCGTGTCCGTGACTGGCGCCTGGTTCGCGACCTGCCGCTCACGCTGGTACTCCTTCTTGCGGGATGCTGGGCGGCACTGTTCTCGTGGCTGTCGCTTGCCCGTCACGAGGCCTGGTGGACCGGACGCTTCGACCTCGGCAACATGGTGCAGGCGATCTGGAACACGGCCCACGGCGACCTGCTGATGGCCACGAACGTGGGTGGCGATCAGGCGCCGCGCCTCGGATCGCATGTGGATCCGCTGCTCGTCGCCCTGGCGCCGCTCCAGTGGCTCACCGACTCTGCGGCCCCCCTCCTCGTGGCGCAGGCAGTCATCGTGGCCGCAGGCGCGATCCCGGCGTTTCTGCTGGGGCGCCTGTGGCTTCGGGACGACCGCCTGGCCGTGGCCGCCGCCGTCATGTGGCTGCTGTACGCGCCCCTCCAGTGGGCGGTCGTGACCGACCTGCATGCGGTCACCCTCGCCGCCCCGCTGCTGATGCTCGCCATCTGGGCGGCCGAGACCCGCCGCGACTGGGTGCTGGGCGCCGCTGTTGTGCTCGCTCTCCTGGGCAAGGAGCAGGTGGGTCTGGCCGTGGCGGTTCTCGGCGTGTGGATGATCGTGCGCCAGCGACGACGGATCGCCGGCGCGGTCGTGGCGGTCACCTCCATCGCGTGGACCGCCCTCGCGGTGCTCGTCATCATCCCCGGGGCGGGCACCGGCGTGCCGCATCCGTTCGCGGAGCGCTTCGGCCGGTTCGGGGATACGCCGTCGGAGGCGCTGGTGGGCGCGATGACTCACCCGCTCGACGTCATCACGACCGTTGGCGGGTGGTCCCGGGTCTCATACCTGTTCGCGCTCCTCCTCCCCCTCCTCCTCCTGCCCCTGTTCGCGCCGCTTCTGGCCGCGGCGGCCCTGCCGGATCTCATGCTCAACATGCTGGCCGACTGGTGGCCCAACCACTCAATCGAGTTCCACTACGCCACCGTGATGAGCCCGTTCCTGGTGGCGGCCGCCATCCTGGGCCTGGCGGGGCTCCGGAGCCGTCCCCGTCCGCTCTGGCTGCCGCTCCTGCTCAGGCGGGGCGGCCGGGTGGCCGTCGGCCTGGTGGCTGCATCCGTGCTCGGCACGGTCGTGCTCGGCCCCATGCCCTTCTTCGGGCCCCTGTCGGCCGCCACGCAGTCGCGCCTGCGGCAGTACGAGGCCACCACCCATTCCACGGCTCTCCGGGAGGCTGCCTCGCTGATACCCGGCGATGTGGTGGTCTCGGCGGGTAACAACGAGGGCGGGCACCTCTCGGCGCGCCAGCGGATTCTGGTGTTCCCTGCCATCGGGGACGCGGCGTGGGTGATGGTGGATCGGACACGGCCGAATGTGCGGGATCGGCTCGATCCGTCGGGCTTCCATTACTGGCTCGACCGTCTGCGCGCCCGTACGGACTTCCGGCTGGTGTACGACCGCGATGGGGTGATGGTGCTCCGCCGTATCGAGGCCATGGACCCGTGAGCGTGCGGCCCCGGATACTCGGCCTCGCCCTGGTGGTGTGCGGGGTTCTGATCGCCACGCTCCCCGCGCTCCCGTGGTACGCGGTCACATTCCCCACGGGGGCCTCGTCGCTCTCCGGCTATGGCGCGGGCGCCGCCGCCTGGCTCCTTCCCCCGATCGGCGCGTCGCTCGTCGTGACGGGGGTACTCGCCGCATGGTGGGCCGCACCGACCGGCACGCCGCCGGTGCGGGCGCTGGGCGCCGTCGCCGTGCTGGCCGCAGTGCTCGGCATGGGATGGTCCGCATTTCTGGCGCTCGCACCGCACGTGGAGGTGGTTGCCGTGCGGGCAGGCATGGCCGACTCACCCGTGGCGGGTGAGTGGTTCATCGGGGTGCTCCCCCCCGCGTGGGCGTGCTTGGCGGCGACCGCCCTTGCCGGCATGGCCGGCATCCTGCTGCTCGTCCCGGGCACTGGGCCCGCACCGCCGGCCTAAGGGGTCGTCGGTGCAGGTGCCGGCGTCGGTGCGGGTGCCGGCGTCGGTGCGGGTGCCGGCGTCGGTGCAGGTGCCGGGACCACGGTGGTCGGAGCGGGCGCCGGTACGCGCGTTGTGGTGCTGGGCTTGCCCGCGGCCACGGTGCTGATGCTCGTCGCGGTGGTCACCGAGTACGTCCCCGCCGATTCAGTGAAGTCCGATGAGAACGGCGACCATGCCACGGGGTCCTTCGGGAGCGGCCAGCCGACCTCGGTGTCCTTCTCTGTTACCACCCGCATGAAGTCAGCCCAGATCCGCGCGGGGAACGACCCGCCTGACACGGTGATCCCGTGGACGCTGGTCATCGACCGGCGCACGCCGTCGTCGTTCGGGTAGCCCACCCACACCGCGCACACGTACTTCGGCGTGTACCCGACGAACCACGCATCGGTGTAGTCGTCGGTGGTTCCTGTTTTGCCCGCCACGGCCGGGCCGATGTTCGCCGCCGTCCCGGTGCCGCCGGTCACGTTGCTGCGCAGGATGCGTGTGACCTCGTAGGCGACGCCGTCCGGGAATACGCGCGTGCGCTTTGGCGTGGCGATATCCCCCTTGGGGATGCCCTCTCCCAGATTGGTCACGGAGATGGGCTTCACGCGGAACCCCCCGTTGGCGAGTGGCGCGTACGCGGCAGCCATCTCGAGGGGGGTCACCTCGCCTGCGCCGAGGCCGACGGAGGGCACCACGGGGAGGTCGCTCTCCACCCCCATGCGCTGGGCGATCTCGACGACCCGCTCCGGGCCGACGTCGAGGGTCAGCTGGATGTAAACCGTGTTGTCCGATGCGACCGTCGCCTGTGACACCGAGATGGCCCCGCGGTATTCCTTCGAGTACGTGGTCACCTCCACCGGCCCCCATCGTGGGTCATCGATGTCGATGGGCCGGCTGTCGTACAGCGTCGAATACGGGTTGATGCCGTCGGCGATCGCCCTGGTGAGCACGAAGGTCTTGAACGTCGAGCCCGACTGGCGGTGGGCCTGGGCGGCGTAGTTGAACTGGCTGTCCTGCCCGTATTGCGTGCTCGTGGCCATCGCACGGATGTAGCCGGTCCGGGCATCGAGCAGCACCAGGGCGACGGCCGGGTCGCCCTCGTACCCCAAGTTGGTCTCGATGGCCTTCTCGGCCGCTCGCTGCAGGCGCGGGTCGATGGTGGTCCGGACGGCCATGCCACCCTGCTGCACGCGCTCGTCACCGAACTCGGAGATGAGTTCCTGCCGCACGTAGTCGAAGAAATAGCCCTCGTTCTTACGCTCGTATGTGTGCCCGCGCTTCAGCTGGAGTCCCGACGCCCGTGCCGCGTCGGCCTCCGCCCGGGTGATGTAGCCCTGGTTGGCCATCTCCTGCAGCACCACGTTGCGACGGGCCCTGGCGTCCTCGGGGTTCACGAAGGGGTTGTAGGCCGACGGCGCCTGCGGCAGCCCCGCCAGCAGTGCAGCCTGAGCGAGGTTGATTTTCCACACCGGCCGGTCGAAGTAGGTGAGGGCGGCGGCCTGCACGCCGACCGAGTTCTGCCCGTAGAACACGCCGTTCAGGTACTTCGCGAGGATCTCGTCCTTGGTGAAGTGCCTCTCCACCTCGCGGGCCAGATGGACTTCCTTGATCTTCTGATCGAAGTCGCGAGGGGCGTTCGGGTCGTAGAGGTTCTTCACGAGTTGCATCGTGATCGTGCTCCCGCCCTGACGCAGGCCGTCGGTGTCCAGGGCGTTGCGCACGGCGGCGCCGACCACGCGTACCCAGTCCACGCCGTCATGCTCGTAGAACCGCTTGTCCTCGATGGCAACCGTCGCCTCGCGCAGCGACACCGGGATCCGCGCGAGGGGTAGTTCGGTGCGGTTGGTGACACCTGCGATATACCCCAGCAACTTGCCGTTCCGGTCGTAGATCCGCGTGTTCTGCCCCAGGCCGACGGGCTGCAGGTCCTCGATGTCGGGCAGGTCGCTGGTGATGGCCTGGTATCGCGTGGACAGTGATACGCCGATGACGGTGGCGATCACCACGAATGCCATGAGGATCACCTTCCCGGCACCAATGCGCCCGTGCCGCGCCCGTCCCTCGCGCCGCCGCCGCAGGCGGCGGATTCTCATCGTGACTCACCGGGCACGGGGCGGATGTCCCACTCCACGTGCCCCGTGCGGTAGTCGAGCAGGCCGATGACCTGCTCCGGCCCGCCCCTGACCCGGCCGGTCACGACCCAGTTGAGTCCATGGTCGGGGCGCGCTTCCCCTCGTGTCCCGGCGGGCTCCACGCCCCCCGCGGGCACGGGGACGTCCCAGATGGCCGGGATGGTCTTGAGCGCGGCCCCGGATGCCACCGCGGGGGCCCCCGCCCAGACCTGCGATGCCTGCTGCATGGCGGCATCGGCGGTGCCAAGGCGCGGGTTGCGGGACGCGGTCACGGCCTCCCAGAGGAAGGCCCAGCCCGAGGCAGGGTTTGCGAGGTGCCCGGATGCCTGTCCCTCCGCGTAGCCGACGGCCACGAACGAGGGTGCCCAGACCACGGCGACGACGCCCGCGATCATCAGGACCGAAGCGGCGGGACCGGGGATGCGACGCGAGCGGCGGATGTCAGCGGTGGGCATGGCGACTGCGGGCACGGCTACCGAGTATAGGACTGCGTCTCTGGCGGACCCTTCGTCCGCGTTGCTCCATACCCTTTCGTGCGATGGCCCACCCCCGACCCAGTCTCGTGCTGTTCGATGCCTTCGGAACGCTCATCGGCGTGGAGCCCCCGGTCCCTGCGCTCGCAGCCCTCCTCGCGGATGCGGGGTACCCCCACGACGAGGACGTGGTCGCGGCCGCCCTCAGCGAGGAGATCCTCCACTACCGGGCACGCATGCATATCGCGCGGGATCCTGCCGGGCTGTCCGCCCTGCGGGGGGAGTGCGGCGCGGTCCTGGCCAGAGCCCTCGGACCCGGTGCGCCGGATGCCGCCACGACCACGACCATGCTGGTGGAATCACTGCGATTCCGGTTGCAGGATGATGCCCTTCCGGCCTTGGAGGCGCTCCAGGCCGCGGGTATCCGCGTGGGCGTGGTGAGCAACTGGGACTGTGCCCTGCCCGATCACCTGGCCCGACTCGGGGTGGCAGGCCGCTTCGATGTGATCGCGGTGAGTGCCGTGGTGGGCGCAGCCAAGCCCGATCCCGCGATCTTCCGGCATGCCCTCCATGAGGCGGGGGTGGAGCCTGCTCGGGCCGTCCACGTGGGTGACCGGCGGGTCGAGGACTACGACGGGGCGCTGGGCGCGGGGCTGCGGGCCCTGCTGCTGGACCGCTCCGGCACATCGCAGGGTCCCGCTGTCATCACCACCCTCGCCGCGGTTCCCGGGAGAGTGGCAGCGTGAAGAACGGCCTCGCCACCTACCTCCCGCGTGGCGGGGTTCTGTGCACCCTTGGCGCCGTGTACGTGCTCTCGTTCATCGTGGGGGCCGACCCCCTGCCCGCCGCCCCCGTGGTCGCCGTCCTGTCATTCGCCGTGGTCGGCACGTGGCAGACGCTGCGTTCGCCATTGCCCGTCACGCGGGTACCCGCGGATGGAGTGATGGCCGCCGTGATGGCCACCTGCGCCTGCCTGTTCCTCGCGCGCGAGTAGGCGATCCCGCCACTCGTGGCGGTGGCGGCGTACGCCGGTGCGTTTGTCGGCCTCCTCACTCCCAACATCACGCCGGGGTGGTGGCGGGTGGCAGGGGCAGGTGCCGTGGCAGGTGCCCTGTGGATGCTCATCGGGCCGGCGGTGTTCGACGGGGTGGGTGGCCGGGTGGGGGTCGTCGCCTTCATGGGGTCGGCGGTCATGTACCGGGTGGCGGATCTGGCGGGAGCCGGTACAGCGCGCTCCTCGTGCCGTCCGTGGACGGGATGGCGCACATCGCCGTCGTGCCCATCGGGGCGGCAGCAGCCGTGACCACCTGGACGCTGATGCGGCGTGCGGGCGGGGGGATGTACCCGACCTCGGGGTTGCCGGCGCCCGTGGTGTGTGGTGGCATCGCGATGGCGGCGCTGCGTAGCGGTGGTGTGGCTAGCGGGACAGCCGGGTGTGCCGCAGCAGGGTCGCCAGCCCCTCCTCGAGCCCGGCGGCGCACAACGTGCCATCGGTCTGCTGGCACTGGCGCAGCCGCTCGCCGATGAGGTGCAGCCCCACCTGATCGACGGCTGCGGTGACGGCGGCCAGTTGCACGAGGACATCGTCGCAGGATGCGCCCTCGTCCAGCATGCGCTGGACGCCGCGCAGTTGCCCCTCGGCGCGGCGCAGGCGCTTCTGGATCTGATCGCGGGTGGGCGGCCCGGAGGCCGTCGTGGCCATGGTCCTAGTGCCCCCCGCAGCCACAGCCGCCGTGGTGGTGGCCGGAGACGGGGGGGGAGGCACTCGCGACGGCTCCCGCGGCGTGGCCACGTGAGGTCTGGCTGCTCGACCGGCAGGTGACGAAGCCGGTGATCATCTGCTCGGCAGGGGCGCCGCACGACGGGCACACCCGGTCCTCATCGCGCAGGAACCCCTGGCGGAACACCTCAAACGCGTTGGTGCATCCCGTGCACCGCAGGTCGTAGGTCGGCATGCGCTCAGGCGAGCCCGAGGGCCTGTTCGATGCCGGCCCGCGGCATGGCGCCGACCGCGTGCTTCACCAGTTGCCCGCCCTCGAACAGCCCGATGAACGGGATGCCCTGGATGCCGTAGGCCTGTGCGATGTCGGGGGCCTCGTCAACGTTCACCTTCGCCACGACGATGTCATCGCGGTCGTTCGCGATCTCCTCGATGACGGGGCCGATCATGCGGCATGGGCCGCACCACGGTGCCCAGAAGTCCACGAGCACCGGCTGCTCGCTTTCGAGCACGAGGCCCTGGAAGGTGTCGCTGGTGATCTCGATGACGTCGCCCATCAGGTCTCCCCGTCAGTCGGCGGACGCGCCTGCGCCCGCGTGGTCGGCGGCCGGGGCCGGGTTGGCCTCAAGCCATCTCTCGGCATCAATCGCCGCCATGCAGCCGGTGCCCGCGGCGGTCACGGCCTGCCGGTAGGTGGTGTCCTGCACGTCGCCGCACGCGAACACCCCGTCAATGCTGGTGACGGTGCTCCCCGGCTGGGTGAGCACGTAGCCCTCGGAGTCCATGTCGAGGATGTCCGTGAACAGCGATGTGCTGGGCTGGTGCCCGATTGCCACGAACATCGCCGCGGCGGGGATCACGTCCTCCGTGCCGGTGTCTGCGTCCTTCACGCGCACCCCGGTGACCACCTGGTCCCCCTCGACGTCCTCGACGACCGAGCCCCACCGAACGGTGATCCTGGGATGGTCGAGGGCACGCGCGGCCATGATTGCGGATGCCCGGAACTCGTGGCGCCGATGCACGATGGTGACGCTCTCGCACATGCGCGTGAGGAACAGGGCCTCTTCCATCGCGGTGTCGCCGCCACCCACCACGACCACCGGCTTGTCCTTGAAGAAGAAGCCGTCACAGGTGGCGCAGGCGCTGACGCCCCTCCCCATCAGGCGCTGCTCGCCCTCGATCCCGAGCCACTTCGCCGACGCGCCCGTGGACACGATGATGGCGTTGCCTTCGTGCTCGGCGTCTCCGACCCACACGCGGAACGGGCGCCGGGACAGGTCAATGCGGGTCACATCGGCGGTGATGAAGCGGGTGCCGAAGCGCTCGGCCTGGGCGCGGAACAGCTGCATCATCTCCGGGCCCTCGATTCCGTCCGGGAAGCCCGGGTAGTTCTCGACGTCCGTGGTGATCATCAACTGGCCGCCGGCGCCGTAGCCCTCGATCACGAGCGGCTCCAGTCCCGCGCGCGCGGCATAGATGGCGGCCGTCAGACCCGCCGGTCCGCTGCCGATGATGATCACCTCGTTGACGTCCGCCACCAATACCCCCCTCCGGTATATGGGTACAGCGTATCAGGAACGCGGGATGGTGAAGACGAGCCTGTTGCCCGCGCCCCACGGACGCCGTCCGGCAGCCCAGTACACACGATCCTCGTCCTGCTGGGCGCGCTGGATACGGCGGCCGTCCTCCAGAGTCACGAGGCCCCATGCGAGCAGTACGCCGATGACCACGCCCTCTGCCGTGCCGCCGCGCCCGAGCACGGCGACCAGGAAGATCAGCGTGGCGAAGGCCGAGACGAACAGCAGGACGCCGCTGAGGGCCGCGAACCGGCGCCAGTCGGCCGGAGCGGCGGCGAGCACGCGCGGTCCCTCCGCCGGCTGGGCATCGGGCAGCCGGATGGACGGGAGGCCGCCCTTGCGCAGCCATGAGCGGAGCAGGGGGAAGAAAATGAGTCCCGTGATGCCCGTGATGGCGCTGAGCACGCCGAGCCACGTCCACGACCAGCCGTCCTCCGAGGTTGCCTCGAGGATGCCCGAGACGACACCGAGCAGCAGCGCCACCACGATGATCTCGATCGCGTAGAGGCGCGCGAGGCGCGCGTAGTCCCACAGCAGGTCGCGTGCGCCGATGCGGATGGACACGGGCTTCTGACGTCGCTCTCTCGCCACGGCGGCGAAGGCTAGTCCGCGTTCGGCTCCGGGGGTATACGGTGGAGCGCGTGCAGGAACCCATGCTTCCCGCGCGCCTGCGTGCGGTCCGCGCCCGCCTGAGGGCGAGCCCGCGCTGGCGGTGGATGGCCATGACCGTGGTGGCCGGGGGCATGATGCTGTCGGTGCTGAACATCAGCATCGTCAACATCGCCCTGCCCGATATCTCGAGCGACTTCGACGTGGGCGTGTCCGCGGCGGGATGGGTGGTGACGGGGTTCCTCGTCACCCAGGCGGTGCTGCTCCCCATCGCGGGGCGGGCAGGCGACCTGTACGGCCGCCGCCGGATATTCGTGCTCGGCGTGCTCGTGATGGTCGTGGCGTCGGCCCTGTGCGCGCTGGCGTGGAACGAACCCTCGCTCGTGGTGTTCCGCATCCTTCAGGGCGTGGGTGCCTCAGCGATGGCCCCCACCGCGTATGCGTACGCCGCCATCCTCTTCCCGCCCGGCGAGCGCGGCCGGGCGATCGGCATCCTGACGGCCATCATCACGGTGGCGCCGGTGGTGTCGCTCAATCTCGCCGGCCTGCTGGTGGGGGTATGGGGATGGCGGAGCGTCTTCTGGTTCACGCCCGTCGTCGGTGGTCTGGTCCTGGTGGGCGCCGCGCTGGTGATGCATCGCCGTCCGCCGGGTCCGAAGCGACCGTTCGATCTGGCAGGCGCGGCGCTGGCTGCACTCGGTCTGTTCCCGATCCTCACTGCGCTGGCAGGCGCGGCGAGTTGGGGCTGGGCATCGCCGCGCGTCCTGCTCCTGCTTGCCCTGGGCGGGGTCGGCCTCGCCCTGTTCGTGTGGCGCGAGTCGCACGCGGCCGACCCCATGATCGACCTCGGCCTGCTGCGCTTGAGGACGGTCCGCAACCCCAACCTGACCGGGTTCTGCGTGGGGGCTGCGATGTTCGGGACCCTGCTGCTGCTGCCCTTCTACTTCACTTCGGTGCTGGGGTACAGCGACGTGCTGCTGTCGCTCGCCATCACCCCCATCGCGCTCTGCTTCATGGTCGGATCGCCGATGTCGGGGCGCTTGCTCAACCGTGCCGGGAGCGACCGGATGCTGCGGATCGCGCTGGTCACGGCAATCATCGGGGCGGTGGTGCTGGCATGGGGCTTCACGTCTGAGGCGTACCCCCTGGTACTCCCCGGCATGGTCGTGCTCGCCCTCGGTCTGGCCATGTCCACAGCGCCGGTGACCACCACCGTCATCCACGAGGTGCCCGAGGACCGGCTCGGGGTGGCGTCGTCCCTGCCCAACGTGTCGCGCTACGCGGGCGGGGCGCTTGGCGGGGCGCTGCTCAGCACCGTGGTGGCGATGTCCATCCCTGCCACCGTCACCGCCCAGGATGGCCTGGTGTCGGCGTCGCTGCGTGCCGAGGTGGCGGGCGGAATGCGTACGGCCCTCCTGGTGGCCGCCGGGATCCTCGTTCTCGGGGCGATCGCGGCGTTCCGTGTGCCACGGGTGCTCGGGCCGGGGGCGACGATCGCAGCACGCGTGACCGGGACTGCGGCGACGCGTGGCGGCCGGTGACGCGCGGATCATCGCTGGCCCTTGTGGCCCTGCTCGTGTTCACGATGGGCACCAGCATCATCACCCCCCTCATCCCCCTCTACCAGCAGGGGTACGGGCTCTCCAATGGCGTGCTGATGCTGCTGTTCGCCACCTATACGGCCACCGTGGTGCCCACGATGTTGCTGGCGGGGAACGCCTCAGACCGTCTGGGGCGCAAGCGGCTGGCAGTGCCCGCGATGCTGGTGATGACCACCGCATCCCTGGTATTCGCGTTCACCCAGTCGGTGCCGCTCCTGTTCGCGGGCCGGGTGCTGCAGGGGCTCGCGATCGGCATGTTCCTTGGTGTCGGCACGGCTTTCGTCATCGACCACGCGCGCCCCGGGGCGAAGGCGCTCGCCGCCATGACGGCGGGCGCGGCATTCAGGCTCGGTTTCGGTCTGGGGCCGCTCTTCGCGGGCATCGTCGCCCAGTACTGGGGTAACCCGCTCAACCGGCCGTTCCAGGTGCATGTGGTGCTGATGGTGGTGGGCATCGCCTGTGTCCTCGTCGCGCGCGAGACCGTGCCCCGGCGGCCGTACCGGTTCGAGATGCGGGTGGGGGTGCCGACGGGGCAGGGCCGCGGGTTCGCCGGCTTCATCGGTCCTGCGGTCTTCACCATGTCGTTCATGGAGGGCACCGTGCTCTCGATCGTCCCGCTGTTCCTCTACGACACGCTCGGCGCCACCAACGTGGCGATTGCCGGGCTGTGCGGGTTCCTGGTGCTCGGTATCGGCGGCATGACCCCGATCGTCACCCGGAACCTGGATCCCCGGAAGGCCGTGATGGTCGGGGTCGCCGTGTCGGCTGCGGTCACCTGGCTCATCGCCGGTGCCGCCCTTGCCGCCAGCGCGACCCTCGTGGTGGTGGCCGCCGGCATCCTCGGGTTCGTCAACGGCATGATCCTGCAGGGCGGCACCGTGATCTGCGGCACCATCGTTCCCCTCGAGGAGCGCGGGAAGCTGATGTCGAGCCTCTATATGTGCGCGTATGCGGGAACGATCCCCACCGTGGGCCTGGGGTACCTCTCGCAGGCGGTGGGGCTCACGACTGCACTCATGGTCTTCAGCACCATCGCGTGCGTGCTCGCCGTCTGGATCGTGCTGGTGGGGAGGAGGCTGTTCCCGCACGTGATTCCGTATGTGGAGCCGGTCACGGTATCGTCCCCGGTCGCATGAGCGATCAGATTTCATCCATTCTCAGGGCGTGGGGCGAGCCCGCCTACCGCGTGCGCCAGGTGAATGATGCGCGGCGGGCGGGCGCGCGGGAGTGGGACGAGGTCACGACGCTGCCGAAGGACCTGCGCACACGGCTCGCGGAGGTCGTGCCGCTCTGGACGGTCACGCCCGACGCCATGGCCGAGAGCCGTGATGGCACGATCAAGTGGCGGCTGCGCACTGCCGACGGCCTCGCCATTGAGAGCGTGCTCATCAAGCATGCACGCGGCCGGCGGACCCTGTGCGTGTCGAGTCAGGCCGGGTGTGCCCTGGGCTGCCGCTTCTGCGCCACCGGGGCGATGGGTGCGGGCCGTGACCTGACGGCCCGTGAGATCGCCGACCAGGCGCTGCTGGCAGCCGACGCGGCCCGCGAGGACGGTGCGAGGCTCGGCAACGTGGTGTTCATGGGCATGGGGGAGCCGCTGCAGAACACCGGCGCGGTGTTCGACGCCATCCGCGAAATGAACTCGCCCGAGGGGCTCGGTATCTCCGCGCGCTCCATTGCGGTGTCCACGGCGGGGTGGGTCCCGGGAATCGAGGAGCTCGTGGCCTTCGAGGTGCCTGTGCGTCTGGCGCTATCGCTGCACGCGGCGGACGACGCCACCCGCACGGCGTTGATGCCCATCAACAACCGGTGGCCCATTGCGAACGTGCTGGCGGCCTGTCGGCGCTACGCCGACCGCACCGGCCGCAGGGTGTTCATCGAATACCTCCTGTTGGACGGGGTGAACGACGAGGTCTCCCACGCCCGCCGCCTGGCCGGGCATCTCCGCGACGGGCGCTTTCACGTGAACCTGATCGAGTACAACGCCACGGGCGGCCCGTACCGGGGCTCCCCGCCCGACCGTGTCCGCCGCTTCGCGGAGGAACTCACGACCGCGGGCCTCCACCCATCCTTCCGCCGCTCCCGCGGCGCGGATATCGCCGCCGCATGCGGCCAACTGGCCACCCCAAC
>CAMAVU010000009.1 GCA_945861935.1 Bifidobacterium breve
TTGGAGCGCTGCCACACAGCGGTCACGGCGCCTGAGGGGTCGGTGGCGATCCTGGGGTCGTAGGCGTTCTGGCCCGGGGCCGAGAGGTCGCTGGGCGCGCTCCACGCGCCGGCGGCGTACCGGGAGGCCGGGATGATGTAGTGCGTGCCGTTCCAGCGCCACCACACGGCGGTCACGGCGCCTGAGGGGTCGGTGGCGATCTGGGGGTCGTAGGCGCTCCGGCCCGCGGCCGAGAGGTCGCTGGGCGCGCTCCACGCGCCGGCGGCGTACCGGGAGGCCTGGATGATGTAGTGCGTGCCGTTGGAGCGCTGCCACACGGCGGTCACGGCGCCTGAGGGGTCGGTGGCGATCTGGGGGGCGTTGGCGTTCTGGCCCGCGGCCGAGAGGTCGCTCGGCGGGGTGGCCCACACCCCGGCGAGCGCCAGGGTGCCGGGCAGGAGCAACAGTGCGCTCGCGGCGAGGAGGGCCACGGCTGCCCGGGGGATACCTGAGACTCGGGTGCGCGCGGGGGGCTCCATGGACGGACCGTACACCGTCGGGCCGCCTGCCAGACCAACCCCGGGACTTTCACTGTTCGATCCCCCGGTTCCCGCGTGTGCACCGGCGGTCCGGGCGTGAGGGGATCCGTCGGCTCCCAACGGGCATGCGCGATGGGCTGGTGGGGGCCAGTCGCACGAGGCCCGATCGCTCACCCCGGCAGAGGGGTGCGCAGGGCCCGATGGCCGTGCGTCCCTGTCACCGGGTGGCGCGGGGGTACCGGGTGGCGTCGGCACTGCTCATGCGTCCATCTTGCCGGGGGCCGGTCCGGTGGACGCGCACCTTGCCCGGGGAGGATCCACGGTCGTCGGTCATCTCCCCGGGAGGGCCTGCGATAGCCTTCACCTCTCGCGCGATCACGCGCGGACTTCACCGTGTTCGACGCACTCACCGACAAGCTGCAGGGAGTCTTCTCGGGCCTCAGAGGCCGCGGGCGGCTCACCGAGGCCGACATCGAGAAGGCCATGCGGGCGATCCGCATGTCGCTGCTCGAGGCCGACGTCAGCCTGCCCGTGGTCAAGCAGCTCACGACGGCCATCAAGGAACGGGCTACCGGCGACGAGGTGATGTCGTCCATCACGCCCGATCAGCAGGTCGTGAAGATCGTGAGCGAGGAGCTCACACGCCTCATGGGCGGCACCAATACGGGCCTCGCGATGGCATCCACGCCGCCGACTGTCATCCTGATGGCGGGGCTCCAGGGGTCGGGCAAGACCACGCACACGGCCAAACTCGCACGCCTTCTGACATCGGAGGGGCGTTCTCCCCTGATGGTGGCCTGCGACGTTCACCGACCGGCCGCGATGGAACAACTCGCGGTGCTGGGCGAGCAGGTGGGCGTGCCCGTGCACCGCGACGAGGGCGCTACCGATCCGGTCGCGGTCGCGCGCGCGGGAATTGCGGCTGCGAAGCGCGCCGGGCGGGACGTGGTGCTGGTGGACACCGCGGGACGGCTCACGATCGATGCCGCGATGATGGGTGAACTCGTGGCCATCCGCGACGCAGTGAAGCCGACCTCGGTCATTCTGGTGGTGGATGCCATGACGGGCCAGACGGCCGTGGACGTGGCCGTGGCCTTCCAGGAGGCGGTGCAGTTCGACGGCGTGATCCTGAGCAAGATGGACGGCGATGCCCGCGGCGGGGCGGCGCTGTCGGTGCGTGCGGTCACCGGCACGCCGATCCTGTTCGTGGGCACGGGCGAGAAGGTGGATGCCCTCGAAGCCTTCCATCCCGACCGCATGGCCTCGCGAATTCTGGGGATGGGAGACGTACTCACCCTCATCGAGAAGGCCCAGCAGAACGTCAACGAGGCCGACGCCCGGCGCATCGAGGAGAAGATGCGCGGTGGCAACCTGACGCTGGACGACTTCCGGGACCAACTCCGGCAGGTACGGAAGATGGGTCCGATCGGTCAGGTGATGGGCATGATCCCCGGACTCGGCCAGGCCGGGAAGTTGAAGGACGTGCAGGTGGACGAGAGGCGCATCGATCGCATCGAGGCCATCATCAGCAGCATGACCTTGTCCGAACGGGCCCGGCCCGACATCATCAACGGCAGCCGTCGGCGCCGGATTGCGCAGGGAAGTGGCACCACGGTTCAGGAGATCAATCAACTCCTGGCTCAGTTCAAGCAGATGCAGAGGCTCATGAAGCGCATGGGCAAGGGCGGGCTTCCGTCCATGCTCGGCGCCTGACACCGAATCCGAGTAGGAGCACAGTGGTCAAGATCCGCCTTGCCCGAGTGGGCAGCAAGAAGAACCCGATCTACCGTGTGGTGGTGAGCGACTCGCGCTCGCCGCGTGACGGACGCAACATCGAGACGATCGGCCGCTACAACCCCCAGACCGATCCGTCGGTGGTGGAGGTGGACCTGGCACGCGCCGATCACTGGATCGGCAACGGCGCCCAGCCCACGGGTGCCGTGAGGAAGCTCATCTCCATCGTCCGTGCACGCGGGTGAGCGAGGCCCGCGCAGCAGAGATGGTTGCTCGCATCGCCCGCGCGATGGTCGAGCACCCGGAGGAGGTCTCCACCCGGGTGGGGGAGGACCGCGGCGAGCCGGTCGTGGACCTGCTGGTGGCCGAGGGCGACCGCGGTCAGGTGATCGGGCGGGGCGGGCGCGGCGCGCACGCCCTGCGCACCCTGCTGCGGGCAGCCACGGGGCCGCGCAGCAAGGGCGGCCTCGGGCTGAGGATCGTCGACTAGTCGCATGCCGGGTCGGGGCGAGCAGGTGGCCATCGCACGCCTGGGCCGTCCCCACGGCCTCCGCGGGGCCATCACGGCCCACGCCGACGGCCCGACGATCGGAACGCTCGGGGAAGGCGACGTCGTGATCGTGCGCCAGACCGGTACCGATCGTGAGATGATCCTTTCCGAGCGCACCGGCGGGGCACCCCGTGCGATCGTCGCGTTCCGCGGCATCACGACCCGCGAGGACGTCGCGCGTTTTACCGGTGGCTCCGTGATGGTGGATGTTGAGCGCCTGCCCCCCGTGGACGACCCCGACACGTTCTACGTACGGGACATCCTCGGCTTCGAGGTGCGCGACGGCGACACCGTGGTGGGCTCGGTGAGCGATGTGCGTTCGGGTCGCTCGAACGATGTCCTGGTGGTCCAGGGGGAGACGGGCGAAATCCTCCTGCCGTTTACGCGGGATGCCGTCGTCGTCGTTGACACCGCCACGCGCTCTCTGGTGCTGCGGAAGGGCCTCCTGTGACCGTCGATGTGATCACCTTGTTCCCGGAGTGGTTCGACTGGATGCGTCGCCCCCGGCACCTCACCAACGCGGCTGAGATCAGCGGGCTCGACATCCGCTGCTTCAACCCGCGCGACCACACGCCGTTGGGTCAGGGGCAGGTGGACGACTCCCCCTATGGCGGCGGGCCGGGCATGGTGCTGCGCGTGGACGTCATCGCCGCGGCGATGGAGGCCATCTACGGCATGCCGGCCGAGCGGGTGCGCGATACCCGGCGGGTCGTCGTGCTGTCCCCCCGCGGGCGTCCGTTCACCGACACGATCGCCCGCGACTTCGCGGCACTGCCCGGCATCACGCTGCTCTCCGGGCGCTACGAGGGGCTCGACGAGAGGGTCCATGAGCATCTGGCGAACGACTGCGTGAGCCTTGGGCCGTTCGTGCTCGCAGGCGGTGAGGTCGCGGCCATGGCGATGATCGACGCCATGGCCCGGCGCCTGCCGGGCGCACTGGGCAACGCGGAGAGCCTCCACCGGGAGTCGTTCTCGCCCGGGCTCGAGGGCCGCGTCGAACACCCGCACTACACACGTCCGGCGGAGTTCCGGGGGTGGGGTGTGCCACCCGTACTCCTGTCCGGAGACCATGGCGCCATCGAGGACTGGCGCCGGTCGCAGGTACGCGCTGCACCCCGGGCAGGGACGGTGGTATTGTCGCCGCCGCTGTCACCCTAGGAGGACACCCAAGCATGACCGTCATCGAGGACTTGGAGCGGATGCAGATCCGCGACGACATCCCGGTATTCCGCCCGGGGGACACCGTGCGCGTGCATTTCCAGGTCATCGAGGGCCAGCGCCGCCGCGTGCAGGTCTTCGAGGGCACGGTCATCAAGCGTCAGGGATCCACCGCGCGCGAGACCTTCACGGTGCGCAAGCAGAGCTTCGGGGTAGGCGTGGAGCGCACGTTCCCGGTGCACTCGCCGAAGATCGAGAAGATCGAGCGCACCCTTGAGGGTGACGTCCGCCGCGCCAAGCTGTACTACCTGCGCGATCGCGTGGGCAAGAAGGCGCGTGTGCGGGAGAAGGCCACGTGGATGTCGCAGCGCAAGGCACCCGCACAGGTCGTCGCACCGCAGGTCGAGGCCGTCACGGTCGAGCCGGTGGAGACCCCCGCCGGGGAGTAGTCGGCGGGGTGGTTCCCGGGGTCCGTGGGGTTGCCCGCGACCCGGACTCCATGCGTGCGTGCGACGCCCTCGGCCGTGGGGTTCCCCGGTGCGACCGGGCGCGCGGGTAGCGTGGCGCGGATGGTCCTGAACCCCGGTATCCCGCCTCTGATCGCGCACGACATGGCGCTGGGCCTCGCGCTGGTGGCGGGGGCCGACGAGGCCGGACGGGGGTGTCTGGCCGGACCCATCGTGGCGGCGGCGGTGTGCCTGGACATGACTGCGCTCGATTCGTCCGCGCTCGATGCCCTGCGCGGCCTCGACGACTCGAAGCGGCTCACCGCGCGCCGCCGGGCTGCTCTCGTCCCTGCGATCCTGCGGATCGCGCACCAGGTCGTGGTGGTGTCGGCGCCGCCGCGGGCCATCGACACGGACGGCCTGCACGCGACCAATCTCCGCATCATCCGGCGCGCGCTGGCCATGCTTGATCCCGTGCCCGGGATCGCGCTCGTGGACGGGTTCGCCCTCGGCGACGACGCGCCCCCGCACCGGCAGGTGGTCAGAGGCGACTCGACGAGCGCGGCCATCGCGGCGGCGTCGGTGATCGCCAAAGAGACCCGCGACCGCCTGATGCGCGGGCCGGCCGCGGCGGCATATGGGGACTACGGGTTCGAGCGCCATGTGGGGTACATCACGGCTGAGCATTCGGAGGCGGTGCGGACATGGGGCCCCACGCCGCTGCATCGCCGGTCGTTCCGCACGGCCGCGTATGGCGGGGACCCGACGCTGTTCGCCTAGCGCCCGGGCCCGATGTCCTCGATGCGGGTGATACGCCACCCGACCCCGCGCGGGGTGACGATGATCAGATCGGGGCGCAGGGCATGATCGCCGTATGCAGGGTGCCGGGCAGCCCAGGCCTGTGCCGCCCGGACCAGACGCTGGCGTTGCGTATCTGCGACCGGCAGGGTGTGGGGATCGACCGTGGTGCGCGTCTTCACCTCGCACGCCGCGACAACCCCGCGGCGCTCGGCCACGATGTCGATCTCGCCCCCGCCGCCCCGCCAACCGGTCGCCAGCACCTGCCAGCCGCGGCGCCGCAGCCAACGCGCCGCGGCGGCCTCGCCGGCCGCGCCGAGCAGGTGATCGGGATGGGGCACGTTCTCATCCACAGGGGGCACGATCCACCTCGCGGACTCCCCGGGGACCGGCAGATCGCACAGGAATGTGCACGGCGACGTGCCGATGGCCGTGACTCGCAGGGCGCGATCCGCCACACTGCAGAAGCCGTACCCGAGTCGAACCCATTCCGAGGAGGCCACATGCCCTTCGAGCTCCCGTCGCTCCCATACGCATTCGACGCGCTGGAGCCCCAGATCGACGCCATGACCATGGAGATCCACCATGATCGGCATCACAAGGCGTATGTGGACAACGCGAACGCCGCGCTGGCTGGCACGGCATGGGAGGACTCCTCGGTCGAGGAGGTACTCACCAACCTCGACCAGATCCCCGACGGCATCCGTATGGCCGTACGCAACAACGCCGGTGGGCACTGGAACCACTCCCTGTTCTGGGAGGTCATGGGCCCGGACGGCGGCGGAGACCCAGGTGGCGCCCTGGGGGCCGCCATCGCCTCCACGTTCGGCTCGGTCGAGGACCTGAAGGCGAAGGTGAGCGATGCCGGGATCAAGCGCTTCGGGTCGGGCTGGACGTGGCTGGTGGTGTCGGGCGGCGCCCTCGACGTGATGTCCACACCCAATCAGGACACGCCGCTGTCGGAGGGCACGAGGCCCATCCTCGGCATCGACGTGTGGGAGCACGCGTACTACCTCGGGTATCAGAACAAGCGCCCGGCGTATCTGGAGGCGTGGTGGAACGTGGTCAACTGGGACGCCGTCTCGGCGCGCTACGAGGCCGCCGTCTCGTGATCTGACCATGGTGCGCGGGCCCCGTGACGGCCCGCGCACCATGTGTGCGCTGTGGCCGCCCAACATGGGCCTGTGGTCGCGCGCATGGTCAGCCCCGCAATCCTCGGCCTCGATACCGTCACCGTCGAGGTGGAGGTGGACCTGCGGGGTGGCATGCCGGGGTTCAGCGTGGTCGGCCTTGCCGACACGGCGGTCCGGGAGGCGCGCGAGCGGGTGCGCTCGGGCATCGTCAATCAGGCATTCGACCTCCCACGGCTGCGCATCATCGCCAATCTGGCCCCGGCCGACCTGAGGAAGGCGGGGCCGCAATACGACCTCCCTGTCGCGCTGGCGCTGCTCTCGGCCTCTGGGCAACTGAGGCCGGGCGCGCTCGCGGGCACCGGTGCCGCGGGAGAACTCGCCCTCGATGGGTCGCTCCGCCCCGTGGCGGGCGCGCTGGTCATGGCCGAGCACGCGGCGCACCGCGGCTGGAGGCAGATGGTGGTGCCAGAGGGAAACGCGGCTGAGGCCTCGCTGGTGCCGGGTATCCGGGTCGTCGGTGCACGCACCCTGCGACACGCCGTGGACATTCTGGAGCAGCGCGACGAGCCGGTGGTCGTGCGGGCCGACGCGGCGGAACTCCTCGAGCACCAGGCGCTCGCCTGCGCGGGCGACCTCAGTGACGTGCGCGGTCAGGGGGATGCGCGGCGGGCGCTGGAGATCGCTGCTGCCGGTGGGCACTCCCTGCTCATGCTTGGTCCGCCGGGCGGGGGCAAGACGATGCTCGCCCGGAGGCTGCCCGGCATCATGCCGCGCCTCGAGGTGGAGGAGGCCATCGCGATCACGCGCATCCACTCGGTGTCCGGTCTGCTGCCGGCGGGCCAGGCCCTCATCACACGGCGGCCATTCCGTGCCCCGCACCACACCATCTCCGCTGCGGGGCTGGTGGGGGGCGGGGGGATCCCGCGGCCCGGGGAGATGACCCTCGCGCACCTCGGCGTCCTGTTCCTCGACGAGGTCTGCGCCTTCCTGCCGGTGGTGCTCAATGCACTGAGGCAACCCCTTGAAGAGGGGTGTGTGCATATCACCCGTGCGCGCGGGGCGGCCCGGTTCCCGGCCGAGCCACTGCTCGTGTGTGCGGGAAACCCATGCCCGTGCGGGCATGCGGGCGATCCCATCCGGGCGTGCATCTGTGCACCCGCCTCGATCGACGCATACCGGGGACGGCTCTCGGGGCCCATTGCCGACCGCATCGACCTGCGGGTGGACCTGCCGCGGCTGGATCGCGCCGAGATGATGGACGATGCGGCAGCGGGCGAGCCGAGCGTCGTGGTGCGCCGCAGGGTCGAGGCCGCCCGGACGGCCCGCCGGGATCGCGGCCAGCACCTTCCCAACGCCCGCCTTGGCCCGCAGGCCACACGTGAGGCCGCCACCCTGAACCGGGAGGGCCGGGCCCTCCTCGGCAGCGCGATTGACCGGCTCGGCCTCACGGCGCGCGGGTGCGACCGTGTCATCCGCGTGGCCCGGACGGTCGCCGATCTGGCGGGCAGCGCGGGCGTCGAGTCCGTCCACGTGGCGGAGGCGCTGCGCTATCGCAGCGCGGGTGCCGTGGGGTGATCGGCGATTCCGAGTGGCCGCTGGGCCTGGCGTGGCTCGCCCGGGAACTCGCCCGTGATCTCCAGCGGGCGACGCGTGTCGCAGGCGGTCCCGAGGCCCTGTGGGGTTCGTCGTCCGCGCGACTGGCGTCCTGTCTGCATGCGGGAAGCGAGGTCACCGAGCGCGCGACGCGCGCACGGGCGGCGTTTCGCGCGGCAGACGCGCAGGAGGCCCTGGGTCGCATCGGCGTCGTGCACGTGCCCATCACCCGAGCGGAGTACCCGGCCCGCCTCCGGATGATCTTCGATCCGCCATTCGGGCTGTTCGGCTCGGGCTCCGTCGTCCCGGCGCTCGCACGTGCAGAGCAGGCGCCTGTCGTGGGGATCGTGGGGAGCCGGCGTCCGTCGGCGGCCGGGCGGCGTCTGGCGTCCGATCTGGCGGCAGGGCTCGCCGAGCGCGGCGCGGTCGTGGTGAGCGGGCTCGCGCGGGGCATCGACACCGCGGCGCATGAGGGGGCCCTGGATGCGGCGGGCATCACCATCGCGGTGCTCGGGTCGGGGGTGGACCGCGTTCATCCCCGCCGGAACGAGGCGCTCGCCCGCCGGATCGAGGCCACCGGCGCCCTCGTCAGTGAGTACTGGCCGGGCACGGAGCCAGCCCCCTGGCGATTTCCTGCCCGCAACCGCATCGTGGCCGGGCTGTGCGATGCGGTCGTCGTGGTCGAGGCGGCGGCGCGCTCCGGGGCCCTCATCACTGCGGACTTCGCCATGGAGAACGGCACGCCGGTCCTTGCGGTGCCGGGCTGGCCGGGGGCCGAACTGTCGGTCGGTTGCAACGCGCTCATCCGATCCGGCGCGGCTCTCTGCGAGGGAGTGGAGGATGTGGTTGCGGAGGTGTGCCACCGCTCGTGGCGTGACCCACCGGCACGCGCATCGGCCATGGGACCTGCCGCGCAGGTTCTGGAGGCGGTGTCGCTCGCGCCAGCGGGGGTGGACCGCATCGCCACGGACTGCGCCCTCTCCCACGCGGATGTGGCGGTGGCCCTCGCGGCGCTGGAGTTGGACGGGCTCGTCGCGCGCGAGCCCGGGGGTGTGTTCCGGGCGGTTGTCCGGAACAGACTGCGGTGACGCCCGGGTGGGTCCTAGCCCCGCGCGCGGGCGGGTATGTACCGAGCCAGACTGCGCTCGGCGCGGTCCGCGATGTGCACGCGCAGCGCCTCGGGCGTGTGCAGCACGGCTTCACCTGCGTGCTTGGTGATCTCCTGCACCAGCCAGTCGTCGCTGGCGTACGGGATCTCGATGATGGCGGAGCCGTCCGGGAAGCGCTCGGCCGAGGGATGCTCCTCGGCCATCCGCCGCGCGATCACCGGGCTGCACCACACCGTGGCGATGTGCGCGTGGGGCGGGGCCGCATGGTCGGGCAGACCCCACGGCCGTCCGGGAACGGCCTTGATCTCCCGACGGCGCTCGAAGTGCTCGTCGAGGGGGGTCGCGGCGCGGATGCGGTCGAGCCGGAAGGTGCGCTGCTCCTCCGCCCTGCGGCAGTAGGCCACCAGATACCAGGCATCGCGCGAGTTCATGAGCAGGTGCGGCTCGATGACGCGCCGGGTCACGTCGCCGCGCGACTCGTTCCAGTAGTCGATCTCGAGAACCCGGTCCTCACGCACGGCGCGGGCCAGCACGGCGCCGACCGCCTCGCTGGCCGTCTGGACGGCGCCGAGTTCGACCCCGGTGGACGCCTCGTAGCCCACGGCGGCCTCGATCTTGCGCCGCGCCGAGGTGAGGGACTCCTCGCCCACCAGCGGGAGCCTGCCACCGACGAAGTCGAGGGCCCACAGCAGCGCCTTGGCCTCGAGCGGCGACAGGCGTGCGGGGCGCGAGAACTGGTCCCCGTAGACCTCCTTCTGCACGAACACAACATCACCCTCGATCTGTGCGAACAGCGCGTAGCAGCCGCCGCCGAAGTTGATGAGATTGAGGAGCGTGAGGTCCTCCTCCAGCGCCTCCTGGGTGATGTTCAGTTCGGACCGGATCTCACTGCACGGCACCTCGGCCTCGTACGAGCGGCCGCAGGCTGCGAGCAGGCGGGTCATGAATGCCAGAAGGCGCGAGATGCGCTCCACCGGCACCACGCGCTCGGACGGGTCGTCCTGGGAATCGTCTGGGGCAGGCGAGTCGGCAACCCGGGGCAGAGGTCGGCCGCGTCGCCGCGGCTTCGTGGCATGGCGGATACGCAACTGATCGAGGGCGGCGCTCACGGCATCGCGCAGCGCTGGCGGGTCGAGCACCTCGGCTTCATCACCCAGGCCCAGCACCCACGAGATCAACTCGTGCTCGCCCCCGTACTCGGTGCGGAAGACCGCCGATCCGTCGTCGTGGCCCTCGAAGTCCCCCTGCTGGCCGAACATCTGGTCCACCCACCACGCGATGGTGGAGGAGAGGGCGATGACCGCCGTGCCGGTGGGCTCCGCCAGTTGCCATGGCGAACGGTCGCGGTAGCGGGCGAGGTTGATGTCCTTGGGCGGCGGGAAGTCATGCTCGGCACGCGTCTTGAAGGTGATGCGTCCCTCAATGCGCGAGAGGCGGAAGCACCGGAGATCCTCGCGGTCATGGGCGTATCCCACGAGGTACCAGTTGCCCGCCATGTACAGCAGGCTGTAGGGGTTCACCTCGCGGTCGCCGTGGTCGTCGCGGCCGATCGAGTAGTACCGGAAGCGGATGGTCTTGCGGCGACTGATTGCCGATTCGATCTTGATGAGGTGCCCCGAGACCGCGCTCGTGTGCCGGCTGCCCAGCAGGTTCACGGCCACAGTGCGCGCCGCGTGGTCGTCGAGCGGGCTCGGGCGCCCGAGCGTGAGGTGCTGGAGGGCGAGCCGGAGCGGCTCGGCATACGCGAACTGCCCCTCGAGCAGGTACAGGCTCGTGTGCAGGGCGCTGAGCTCGGCCTCGTCGAATTCGATGGGGGGCAGGTAGTAGTTCTCGGGCGGCATGGCGTACAGGTCGCCCTGGAACGGGTCGTCGGTGGGGCGCTCCACCGCCAACTTCAGGCCCACGCCCTCCAGTTCAGAGCGATCGCTGTAGAAGCGCCGGAGAAAGGCCTGCTCGCTCATGCCGCCGTACCCCTCGACGGCGTCGTGAATCTCCTCGGCGGTCACCGGGCGCTGCTGCGCCATCAGGAACGCGACGAGCGAGAGCTGCCGCACCAGCTTGTCGTCATCCCTTTGGCCCAACCGGCCCCTCCTTCGGGTGCGGGAGCACGCGGATGCTAGCCGAGACAGGGCTCCGGCGGCACGCCATGAGGGCACGGATTCTCGCATGGGGAGCCACGATTGCCACATTTCTGGTCGTTGGGTGCGGGGCTGGCCCAGCAGGGGTTGCGCGGTCGGGTCGGGTGGTGGCGGTGCTGGACGGCGACACCATCGTCGTGGAGGGCGTTGGCACGGTGCGCTACCTGGGCATTGACACCCCCGAACTGCACCACCCCCGGAGGCCGGTCGAGCGCTACGCGGCCCGCGCCGCTGCGATCAACCGCACGCTCGTGGCCGGGCGCGTGGTGCGGCTGGTCACCGACGTCGAGGAGCGGGACGCATACGGTCGCCTGCTCGCGTACGTATTCGTGGGTGATGCGATGGTGAACGCGCGCCTCGTGGCGGCGGGTGCCGCCGAGGCCTATCCGTTCGTGCCGAACACCCGGCACAGGCAGGAGTTCGCCCGCCTGCAAGAGGACGCCATGCGCAGGGGCCTGGGGATGTGGGGGGCCGCCGAGGGCGGGCCGCCGTGGGGCGCCCTGCCGCAGCCGGGTTGAGCGGGGGGCCGCGCCCGGGGGGTTGTACGATCGGGCCATGACGATCCTCGAGCACGACTACGGAGTGCCATCGGAGGATGAGTTGGCCCGTCTGGTCGGGGCGGCCACTCCGCACTTCGCCCTGCAGATCCGCGAGCGCGTCGCCATGTTCCGCAGCGCGTTGCCCGAGGGGCACCCGCGCATCGCCGAACTTGATGGCCAGATGGCGTGGCTTGAGCGTCTGGCCATCGCGGGGGCGGGTGGGCCGCACGGTGCCGCCGACCTCCCGCCGCGTCCCTCGCTGGAACTGCGCGGTCGCGGGCGCTAGGGCGCGGCGGCCGGCCCCGCCACCCGGTGTACGACATCGGCAAGGTTGCGCAGGATGCGGGCCGTCATGCCCCAGACGTCCTCGCCCATGAGGGGATACCGCAGAGTCGCGATGTCGGCGTGCCGGGGCAGGCGACGGTCCGCCGCGAGCACATCGGCGAGCGACACCTCCATGATTCGCGCGATCTCGCTCTCCTCGGCCGTCATGCGCGGCCGTCCTCCCGGATGATGCGCCAGCCATGGGCTCACCGTGAACCCGCTCGCGATGGTGTGGACATCATCGAGTGGGCCGAGGATTGCGAGGGCCTCGCGTGGCACCCCGATTTCCTCCTCGGTCTCGCGCAGCGCCGTGTCCAGGAGATCGCGGTCCTGGGCCTCGGTGCGTCCCCCGGGCAGCGCGACCTCACCTCGGTGGTGGGCCACGGAGTCGGAGCGTCGTGTCAGGACGAGATGCCCCCGCCCGTCCACGTCGTAGAGGATGAGCATCACGCCGGCATCCCGGCCCGAGGGTGCGAGCGAGACCCGGTCGCGGCTGGCCAGCGCGTCGGGCAGGAGCAGGGCCAGCGCCGCCGCGCTCGGGGTGCTCTCGGTTCCCGGGGCGCGTGCTGCCATCGGCGGCGAGTGTACGCGGGGCCATCCGAGGCGCCGCGATGACCGGCCCCGCCCCTGCCCTCGGCATGGACGACCGCGCCGCGGCCGCCCGGGATGCCGCCCAGGCGCTCGCGGGCCGCCCGCCGTTGGCACTCCGCGCGGTCGCCCCGGGCACCGGGGGCACGGCATGGATGGCCGGGTTCGGCGACGCCCGGTTCCTCTGCCTGGATGAGGACCTGCAGCCGGTTACATCGCTGACCCGTGTACAGGACATCGCCCAGACCGCCGTGGCGACCGAGGTGGTCGAGGAGCGTCTGGACGGATCCGCGCTGCGGGCACTGCGCGGCCCTGTGGAGGTCCTCGCAGCCCGTGGGTGGGACCTGCCGACGGCGGTCGAGGCACTTGGCCGGGCAGTCGGAGCCGCTGAGGACCTCGCCGCCTGGCGTGAGGATCCGGAGCGGGAGGTGGCGTCACTCGTGGCGATGGACGCCGCCATCGGCATCCAGCAGCGCGCACATGCCGCCTATGCCACGTTCGCTGCCCTCACCGAGCCCTTGGTACAGCGACAGGACGAACTCGACACCGACCTTCTCGCGGCGCTGGTCGCGGTGGAGCAGGCTGCTGCTGACGCCGGACTCGGCGCGTCGCTCGGGGCGATGCTGGGGGAGGGGATGGGGGGCATCGCCGAGGCCGCGGACGAGGTCGCGCGCGGCCACCTCACGCCGCTGCGGTGACAGGCTCCCCGGGGTCGGGCACGGCATCCCCGTCCGGGTCGAAGCCCGAATCGATGAGCCCCTCGATGCGGGCAAGGTCCTCGGCGGTGAGAGGCGGCAGGCCGGGTGCCCGGACGAACTCGTCGAGTTGCTCCTCGCCGTGGATCGCAGTGACCACCGACGCGACGCCCGGCCGGGACAGCGCCCAGAGGATGGCCGCCTGCCCCAGACTCCAGGGCCGTCCGGCGTCATGCAGGAATGCCAGAGCGCGCACGCGGCAGAGGCCGGGCACGAGCCATTCGCGCGTGAGGTGGGCGCGGGGATCGCCGGGGGGGAAGGTGGTCTCGGTGGAGTACTTCCCCTCCAGCAGGCCGTGGGAGTGCGCCTCCCGGGCGATGACGCATGATCCGGCGGCATGGGCGAGCCCTGCCATCTCCGCACCGGGGTGATGGCCGAGGATTCCCATCTCCACGTCCAGCACGGGGAACCGGCGCTGGCGGATGAGCCGTCGTCCGTCACCCGGGCGCCCCCCGCCCGGGATGCAGGCACCGAAGGTGCGCACCGTGCCCTCGGTGACGAGATCGTCCATCACCCGCAGGAGCGCGTCGTCCGCCAGCGCACGGCGGGTCGGGTGGTGGAGTTCGCAGATGTCGATGACCCCGCCGAGCCGTGTCGCGCTGGCCTCCACGGCCGCGCGGATGGCGTGGGGCCGGAAGTCCTGGGGCATCGGGCGCCCGGCCCGTCTGGGCTCCGCACCGTCCCATGCGTAGCCGACGCGCGTGGAGATGACCACGCGGTCGCGCCGCGCCGCGAACGCCCGGCCGAGCACCTGCTCCACCCGGCCGCTGCCGTCCCGGTCGGCCGTGTCGAAGAGGGTGACCCCGCGGTCGCGAGCGGCATGGAGCAGACCTACGGCTTCGTCGTCCCCGTGGTCACCCCACCAGCCCGTGGCGAGCGGCTCGGCCCCGAAACCGAGTTCCGACACGCGGATGCCCGTGCCCGGTATCTCCCTGTAGCGCATGGGCGCCGAGGTTACGCGCGCCTCCCGACGGACTGCGGCTACCCGCTGTCCTCGGCGCCGTCCTCGTCCGGGGCGAGCAGGAACTCCACCAGATCTTCCACCGTGAAGCGCCCGGCCTGCATCGAGGCCACGAGCCCGTAGACCGTGGCCGAGTGGGGCCGTTCGAGCACGTACTCACGGATGGCACGGTTGCCGTTCGCATCAATCTCCTCGATGGCCTGACGCCCGACGGCGGTGGCCACGATGCCCGTGCCATCGACATCCACCAGACCCGCCGTGGACAGCGATCTGGCCGCCCCGGCGATGTCGTCGGGCCCGGCACCGATCTCCTCGGCGAGGGCGGTGATGGCGGCGCCCTCCGGCTGGCCGGCGAGTGCCCGGAGCAGCAGATAGGAGCCCGGGGAGAGCCCCGCGTCCATCACCACCTGGTCCAGTACGCCCGCCACTTCGGCGAGCAACCGCAGGTCATCCTCGTCGCGGTACATCCCTACGGGCCGTAGCGGTGGGCGGGCGCCGGTTGCATGGTGTCGTATGCGGCGCCCATCCAGATCCGGCCACGAACGCCCAGATCGTCCAGCGCGTGCAGAGCCGACCGCACCACGCCGGCCCGCGCGCCGCGCCCGTGCGTGTTGGCCACGGTGATGGCGAAGTCATGATCGGTGGGACCCTGCACCGGGCGCCCGTTCGCGCGGGCGAGTGCCACGCGGGCGTCGGTCAGACGCAGCGGATCGTCCACCGTGAGATGGCACTCGAAGAATGCCCAGTCGGGGGCCATTCCCTCCAGGACAGCGTCGAACTCGTCCGCATACGGCACGGCCGCAGGCTATCCGAGCGTCGCTGTGCCGGACGCCATGGCCGGGTGGGCGTCGGCCAGCGCCTCGGCCACCGCAGCCGCGTGCGCGGCGAAGACCGCGTCACCGAGCACCGGCGCGCGGGCCGGGAGGGTGTAATCCACGGGCACCCAACTCCGGCAGCCGCGCATCCCGGGCGTCATGTCGAGCGGGAGCGGTGGTTCGACCCGGTGCACGCGCGCGACGATCACGACGAGGGGGTGCGTCGGGCGCCATCTGAGCCGCAGGGATGCATAGTCGGGGCCAAGGACATGGAACGGGGCGATGGCGTCGAGTTCGCGCTGCTCGGTCACCGTGTGAACGGCGGTCACCTCGCACCAGGCGGCCAGTGTGACCCGGTCCGGCTCCTCCGTGACGGCGAGCTCCGCGGTGTACGTGTCCCGTGCCGCGGGGACCAGCAGTTCCGGGCGCTGGTGGACGTGCGTGGGCAGGAGCAGGAACTCGCGGTGGGGCAGGTCGAAATGCTTCTCGCCGATGCCGCCCTTGCGGAGCATCACGATCTGCTCGCCGGCGAGCATTGCGGCGATGACCGAGGCCCATTCCTTGAGCGCGGCGGCTGGCACGGCGGGAACGGTAGCGCCCATCCCCCGGGGCGGATGACCCTTCGGGGCGCCGCGGGCCGTCGCTACGATCACCGCATGATCGATTCCATCCTGTCGAGGGCGGCTGAGGGCGAGCGGATCACGCAGGAGGAGGCCGTCGCGCTGTACGAGCAGGCCCCGCTCGACGACCTCGGCGCCGCGGCGGATGCCGTGGCGCGGCGGCTCCACGGCGACGAGGTCACGTACAACGTCAACGCCCACCTCAACCCCACGAACATCTGCGTCGTGGGGTGCGGGTTCTGCGCCTTCGCCGTGTGGACCGATCACGACCCACGGGCCTACGCCTACTCGGTGGACCAGTTGGTGGACCGGGCCCAGGAAGTGTCGGATCTCGGCATCACCGAGTTGCACATCGTCGGGGGAATGACCCGCGAGTACAGCATCGAGTACTACGAGGACCTGTTCCGCGAACTCAAGGCCGCGCTGCCGTCCGTGTCCCTCACGGCCCTCACGGCGGTGGAGATCGATTTCATCGCCAAGATGGCGAAGATCACGGGGCGCGAGGCCCTGGAGCGCACCATTGCCGCCGGGCACGACACGATGCCCGGCGGTGGGGCTGAGGTGTTCAGCCCGCGCGTCCGGCGGATCATCGCCGACCGGAAGGTCGGGGCCGACGTGTGGCTCGACATCCACCGCGACGCGCACGAGATGGGCCTCAATACCAACGCCACTCTCCTGTTCGGGCACTTCGAGACGCCCGACGAGAAGGTGGACCACATGGTCCAGTTGCGCGATCTCCAGGACCATGCGATCCACCACGGGCACCCGGGCCGCTTCCAGGCGTTCATCCCGCTGCCGTTCCTGCCCGGTAACACGGACTTCTCGTACCTGCCCGGCCCCTCGCGGGATGAGAAGCTGCGCACCATCGCGCTGTCCAGGCTGGTTCTCGACAACTTCCCGCACATCAAGGGCCACTGGGTGATGCTGGGGGAGGACATCACGTCCGAGGCGCTGTCATACGGCTTGGACGACCTCTCCGGCACTCTCACCGAGGAGCGCATCGCCCACGCCACCACCGTGCAGACGCCTCTGGGGCTCACGCACGAGCGCATCCGCGATCTGGTGGCGAGCGGAGGCCGGACGCCCGTGGAGCGCGACTCGCTCTACGGTCGCGTGGTGCGGGAGCCGGTCACCGCGTAGCCGACGCGCCTGGTGCGAGGTCAGCCGATCTTGCGGCAGGCCCCGCGGGCACGTAGCGGCGTTTCCGTTACACGCCTGCCTCTCACCGCAGGCGCACACAGACCACGCGAACGGCGGCGGGCCACGGCCGTGCCCTTCCGGTGCGCGTCGTACGCAGACGGAATGGCCGGGCGTCCTCGCGATGCTTTCCGCGGATCACATGCTCGTTCCATGACTGTCGCATTGTGCGCTCTGAACCCCTTCTACCGATATGACACCGCGGACAAACGTGCTCACTGAGGAATAACGTATCCGGCGTGCGGAGGCTCGCGGTGACACTCGGAGTCGGATTCCTGCTCTCCGTTGGAGCAGCAGCAGCACCCTCGGGCGCGTCGGCCGCTGCATGGTGCTCGTTCCCCGGCAATGCACCCACCTGCTCGTCTTTTGGGGCAATAGGAACGTCACCTAACTGGCGATCATCCGCGACTCCGACGGCCCAGTTCATTACGGGCTTTCCCTACATGTTCAACCAGACAGCGGGGACTTCGAAGAGGATCGACCGGCGTTACTGGGGCGACGGCTCGGGCTCGCTGCAGAATCAGTGGTTCGGCTCTATGCCGAACTGGCAGGTGCCGGCTGGGTGGTGGGCCTACTCGTCCTGGCACTGCGTCAACCTTGCCGGTGGCACCGTGAACGTGAAGTGCGGCGACGTCTACCCGTGAAGAGCGATCAACACCGATCATCGGAGGACGGCATGCGTACTGACAATGCGGGCCCGGAGGGTCACGTGTGGCTGAGGGGGACGGTAGGACGTGTTGTGGTAGGCGCGACCCTCGGCTCCCTCGCGCTCGTCGCGTCGTTGGTTCTCAGTCGCCAGGCAAGTGGACAGGCCATCGCTCCGACCAGCGAACGTGCCATCGACCCGAGCACCGGGCGCGTCGACTTAACGACATCATCCGACCGCATCACTGTCGCAGGTGGAGCAGTAACACTCCCGCGTGAAGTCGGGGACGTCGTCAGCCCGGGCTCGCTCAAAATCGTGGGCGACGGCGCGGGCATCACCGTCCTGCTCGGCGACCCCAAGCCAGGCGCCACGCTCGTCGGTCGATCTCTTGGGGGACAGGGTTGCGTCGTCGTCAGCACTGACGCGGGTCGGCAGGCTCAGATGGGCTGCGGGGCTCGATCCACGATTGCCCGGAAGGGGGCGACCTTCGCCTATCGGGACGTGAAAGAAGGCGTCGTGTCTGGCGGGGTTCTCCTGCCGGAGGGAGCCACGGACGTCACTGTGAATGGTGAAACGCTGTCGGCTGGCACCCGCGCTGTGACTTTCCGGGTAGCCGATACAGAAACGGTGGAAATCTCCTTCACCGGCCGGGGTGGACGAGTGACGAACGCAATCACACCGGACGTCTGGCGCTAGGTAGGGACACTCAACGCCCGGTGACAGTCACCACCCGGTGACTGTCACCGGAAGCGGGTCAGGCCCGACGCGCGCCTTCCGCTACCGGGGGGTGGGTCCTGCTCCCGGAGGTGCTCCCGGAGGTGTTCGACGGCATGGGTGACCGGCATGGGTGACCGGCATGGGTGACAGTCACCACCCGGTGACTGTCACCGGCACTCTGGGCATGCGTGGTCCCGCACGGTGATCCCGGCATGGCCACCACCATCGTCTTGCCACCCACGCCCATGCAACGTGAGGCCCGCGGCGTGACTTTGCGTGGACCGGCCGCTACGAGAGCGCGCGCCGCCGGAATGCCAGCGCCGCGGCCGCTGCGAGGGCCAGGCACCAGAGGAGCGTCCAGACGATCGCCGCTCCTGATGACGCGGGCACCAGCACCACGTTGCCGTTGATCTCCAACTGGGCACCCGCCACGTCGGCGACCCCCCGGGCCTGCATGTCGCTCAGCATCGGCGATGTGATTGCGCGGGGGAAGAGCAGATAGAGCGCAGTGATGAAGCCGGTCCAGGACGTGCCGATGACCTCGGCATCCGCTGCGGCCATGAGGTTGGCGAGCGACAGGCACGAGACGAAGGCGAAGGCGGCGACGATGGCCGATGCCACCGGGCCGAGGGCCACGCTGCACAGCGCGGCAGCGAGCAGCACCAGGACCATGTTCCCGAGCATCGCGCAGCCGTGCACGACCAGGTCCTGGTCGCCTCCCTGGCCGATCACCGCCGAGGCGATGGCGGCCACGGCGATCCACATGGCGAAGCCCGCCACGAGCACGGTCAGGCGCCCCGCGATGCGGCCGAGGGCCACGGTTACCCGCGGCGTCCCCGTGGCCACCTGCAGACCCACCCATCCGGCGTCGGCATCGCGGTTGAAGGTGCTGGCGCCGAGGGCGGCGGCAAGCACGAGGCCCACCACCAACTCGACGCCGGCGGTCCACGATCGCATGGTGTCGGTTGCGGCGAGCCCGTTGCGGCCCGCCGCCACGATTGCGCCGGCGACGATGAGGGCGGCGCCCACGAGCAGCACGACCATGGCCCAGCGACGCCGGGAGATGCCGCGCGCCTCGACCCGCCCGATCACCTGTGCGCCACTCACCCGGGTGCCCCGTCCACGAGGTGGAGGCCGGCCCCGAGCAGCCCAGGCAGGCCACCGGGGTCCTTCGAGGCTGCGAGCACGGCTGCGCCCCGGTCCATGGCCCGGCGGATCGCGGCCGTGGTCTCGGGGAATTCCCACGGGTCGTCCAGCACCAGCAGGTCCGGCTGCCCCACGAGGGCGCACGCGAGGGATGTGCGGCGCACGTCCTCGACCTCCAGAGCCTCCACCCGTGCGTCGGGTGTGCCGACACCGGCCTCCTCGATGGCACGGCCGGCCTCGCCGGGGTCCTGCCCCCTGAGGGCCGCGACCATCTCCACCACCTCACGTGCCCGGAGCCCGTAGCCGAAGGGCCACGATTGCGGTGCCCAGCCGATGCGGCGCAGGGTCGCAGGGTCGCCGGGTGGGGCGCCGAGGACAGAGATTTCACCGCCGGGGCCCGCGAGCCCCAGCACGGCCCGCAGGACGCTCGACTTGCCCGATCCACTCGCGCCGGTGATGAGGAGCCCGGCACCCGCACGCAGGTCGAGGTTGACGCCGCTCACCGCCAACGCCCCACCCCGCCGATACCGCACCTGGATGGCGCGGGCACGGACGACCGTGTCAGGCAAGCCGCTCCAGGCGGATCGCCTCCTGCGGGCAGTCGCCGACGGCCTCGCGCACTGCATCGGCCAGGGAGGGGTCGAGAACATCCCCGCTGGCCGACGACAGGTTGGCGTCGTCGTCCACTGTGAACACCCCGGGAAGCCGGGCGATGCAGACCCGGGTGCCCATGCAGAGGTCGTGGTCCACATCCAGCCGATAGCGCTCGCCGTTGATCTCGATCTCGGCCATGTCAGCCCTCCCTGATGACGGCGAGAACCTCGTCCCGCTTGCGTTCCATGTCGGCCTCCGACACAAGCGACTCGAGGTTCAGTCGCAGGAGCGGCTCGGTGTTCGAGGGTCGCACGTTGAAGTGCCAGTCATCGTAGGTGACCGAGAGGCCGTCGAGGTCGGCATGGCGGCCGTCCGCGTACCGTGACCGGAGCCGGGCGAGTGCCGCCCCGACGTCGTCCACCGTCGAGTTGATCTCGCCCGAGATGTGGTAGCGGGCACGCAGCGTCGCGACCATCTCCGACAGGGGCTGGCCGGACGTGGCGAGGATCTCGAGGACCATGAGCGCCGGGATGAGGCCCGAGTCGGCGAACGAGAAGTCGCGGAAGTAGTAGTGGCCGCTCACCTCGCCGGCGAATACCGCGTCCACCTCCCGCATCCGGCGCTTGATGAACGCGTGGCCCACCCGGAACTCGTCGGGCGTACCGCCTGCCCCGACGATGGCATCGCGCACGGCCCACGAGGCGCGCAGGTCATACACGACGGTGGACGGCCCGACGCGCTCCAGGATGTGCCGGGCCAGCAGGGCGGTGAGGAAGTCCCCCGCCACGAAGCCGCCCTTCTCGTCGATGAAGAAGCAGCGGTCGGCATCGCCGTCCCAGGCGATGCCGAGGTCGGCCCCTTCCTCGACCACGGCGCGCTCGATGAACGCGCGGTTCTCCGGGAGCAGGGGGTTCGGCTCGTGGTGCGGGAAGCGCCCGTCCGGGTCGAGGAAGCACGGCACCGCGTCGAGATTGATCCGCTCAAGAACGCGCGGGAGGTACAGCCCCGCCATGCCATTAGCGGCGTCGAGCACAACCCTGAGTCCGCTGATGGCGGACGGGGTGACGAAGCCCATGCAGCGGTCCACGAAGCGCTCGAGCAGGCCGTCGTCTGCCGACGCGGTGCCCGGCACGGGTGCCGCCGGGGGCTCACCGGCCAGGGCCAGCCGCCCGATCTCGGCGATGCCGGTATCGCCGGACAGCGGCAGGGCCCCGGCGGTGACCATCTTGGCGCCCGTGTAGGCGGGCGGGTTGTGGCTCGCCGTGACGACTGCCCCCGCGTCGTAGCCGCCCTCGGCGACGGCGAAGTAGACCATCTCGGTCGCGGCGAGCCCGAGGTCGGTGACGTCCGCCCCGGCCGAGAGGACCCCGCGGATGAGCGCGGCGCTGATGCCCGGCGACGAGAGCCGCACATCGCGCCCCACTGCGACCCGCCGGGCCCCCGTGACCGCGACGAAGGCCCGCCCGATCCGCTCGGCACCCTCCTCGTCCACCTGCTCCCCGTACAGCCCCCGGATGTCGTAGGCCTTGAAGACCGCCGGGTCGAGCGTCACGCGCCGAACCCCGGCTTCAGGATCGCGTAGGTCTCATCCAGGCCCTGCGGCATCACGCGAATGTCCCCGGTGACGGTGATGAAGTTGGTGTCGCCCGTCCACCGTGGCACGAGGTGGAGGTGCAGGTGGTCCTCGATCCCGGCGCCCGCAGCGGATCCCTGATTCATCCCGAGGTTGAAGCCGTGGGGACCCATGGCCTCGGTCAGCACGGTCTGGGCGGCACGGGTGAGGTCCATCATCTCGGCCGTGGCCTCCGCGGTCATGTCGGTGAGGCGATCCACGTGGGCATAGGGGATCACCATCAGGTGCCCCGTGGAATAGGGGTATGCGTTCATGATGACGAAGCAGTGCTCGCCGCGCGTGAGGATGAGGGCGCCGTCGTCATCGCCCATGGCCGGAAGGGCACAGAACCGGCAGGCAGGTCCGTCGAACGCATCGTCGTGCTCGGCCGACACGTAGGTCATCCGCCACGGCGCCCAGATGATCCGGCGGCCGGCGGGCTCACCTACAGCCACTTGCGCCTGCGGAAGTACCAGAGGACACCGACGGCGATCACCCCGAGCAGCGCCATCAGGGCGATGAACGACACGACCCCGTTCCGGGCGAACGGCAGGCCATCAATGTTCATCCCGTAGAAGCCCGTGATCACGGTCATGGGCAGGATGAGCGCCGAGAGGATCGTCAGCACCGCGAGCATGTCGTTCAGGCGGTGGGTGATCACCGACTCGTTGGTGGCCTCGAGCGCCTCGGCCACCTCCTTGTAGTTCTCGAGCGAGTCCCAGATCCGCTCGTTCTTGTCGACGATGTCGTCGAAGTAGATTTCGAGGTCCTCCGGCGCGTACCGCTGGACGGCACGCTCCAGCATGCGGAGCGTGGGGCGCTGCGGCTTGATGACCTTCCGGTAGTTGATGATCTCCTGCTTGACGTTCGAGATGTCGCGCACCAGTTCGCGGTGGTGCCCCTCGAAGATGGCGTCCTCGAGCACGTCGAGTTTGAACCCGATCTTGTCGAGGATCGGGAAGCAGTAGTCGAAGATCTGGTCGACGATCTCGTACAGCAGGAAGCCGGGACCCTTCGACATGAAGTCGAACTGGGCGTCGGCCCGCGCCTCGCACCGCGACCACAGCGCCGAGATGGGCTTGAGGGGCTCCTTGGGGATGGTGATGAGCAGCCCGGGGCCGATGAAGACGTTGAGTTCGGCGGCCTGCAGGCGGCCCGTCCCCTTGTCGAAGCGGGGGAAGTGCAGGACCAGGAACACATAGTCGTCGTACTCGTCGATCTTCGAGCGCTGCCGGCGGCGCGACAGGACGTCTTCGAGATCAAGGGCGTGGAACTGGTGGTGCTCCGCGAGCCAGGCCGTCTCGGCGGCGGTGGGCTCAGCGATGTTCAGCCAGGTGAGTCCATGGGCCTCGAGCCGCTGGACGTCCGGCCGCTCCCGCTCAGGGGCGGCCAGCGCGGAGGCGGTCCGCTTGGTCGTGCGACGGATGTTGGGAAGGCTCGCCATCGTCGAGTCCTCTCGTCGCGGTCATGCACGGCAGGTACGGCATCCGCGGGAGTGTATCGCGCAGGGCCTGCCCGCCCGGCTACTGTGGGGGCGTGTCGCGCGAGCAGAGGATCAAGTTCTGCGGGGTCACCCACCCGGCGGATGTGGAGGCCTGCGTTCTGGCGGGCGCGTGGGCCATTGGCGCGATCATGACGCCCGATGGGCCGCGCGCGCTTGACGCCGCCGCCGCGCGCGCGGTGATGGCTGCGGTCCCGGCCGACGTCGAGCGCGTGGGGGTGTTCGTGAACCCTGCGCCGGGCGACGTGGCCCGCGCCGTGATCGCCTGCGGCCTCACCCGTGTGCAACTGCACGCGACCCACGACATCGCCGCGGTCGCGCGCGCCGCCGAGGTCCCCGTGACCGTGGTGATTCCCCTCCGTGACGAGCGGTCTGTCGCCCTGGCCGACGCGCTCGACTGTGATCTGGTGCTATTCGACGCCGCGGTCCCCGGTGCGCATGGAGGGACGGGGGTGCGCGCTGACTGGACGGTGCTCGAGGCCCACCGACCGGGCCGCGTCTTCGCTCTGGCGGGCGGGCTCACACCGGAGGTCGTGGCTGATGCGGTACGCCGGGTGAGGCCCGACGTGCTCGACGTGTCGAGCGGGGTGGAGGGAGATGTGGTCGGCCGGAAGGACCCACGACGCATCCGCGCGTTCGCGGATGCCGCACGCCGGGCGGCGGCGGAGGTGGCCGCATGAGCGTCGCCAAGAGGTTCGGCCCGTATGGCGGGCGCTACGTACCCGAGACGGTGATCGGCGCTCTGGACGAGCTGACCGAGGCCTACGACCGCTACCGCGACGACCCGGGCTTCCGGGACGAGTTGGGGGCGCTGCTCGGGAACTACGTCGGGCGACCGACGCCCCTGTACCGGGCCGGACGCCTTGAGGAGGCATGGGGGCTGGACCGCGGCCTGTGGCTCAAGCGCGAGGACCTGTGTCACACGGGTGCGCACAAGATCAACAACGCCCTCGGCCAGGTGCTGCTGGCCCGCCGCATGGGCAAGCAGCGGATCATCGCCGAGACCGGGGCGGGCCAGCACGGAGTGGCCACCGCCACGGCGTCGGCCCTCGTGGGCCTGGGCTGCCGCGTGTACATGGGCCGCACGGACATGCGGCGCCAGCGTCTCAACGTGATCCGCATGCGGATGCTGGGCGCGGAGGTGACTCCGGTGGATTCCGGCAGCGGCACCCTCAAGGACGCTACCAGCGAAGCCATTCGCGACTGGGTGACCAACGTCGACACCACCCACTACATCATCGGCTCGGCCGTGGGGCCGGCGCCGTACCCCGAGATCGTCGCGGCGTTCCAGTCGGTCATCGGCAACGAGGCGCGGGCGCAGATGCTGGCCGAGACCGGCGGCCTGCCGGGCACGGTGGTCGCCTGCGTGGGCGGCGGGTCCAACGCCATCGGCATCTTCCGCGCCTTTCTTGATGACGCCGCGGTCGCCCTCGTGGGCGTGGAGGCCGGGGGGGAGGGGCCATCGGGGCGTCATGGAGCGTCGCTTGCCCTCGGGCGCCCCGGGGTGCTGCACGGCTCGTATTCCTACCTGTTACAGGACCCCGACGGGCAGGTGGCCGAGGCCCACTCGGTCTCGGCCGGGCTCGACTACCCCGGGGTCGGCCCGGAGCACTCGCACCTGCGCGATACCGGCCGGGTGTCGTATGTGAACGCCACGGACGAGGCCGCGCTCTCGGCATTCCTCGAGTGCTCCCGTCGGGAGGGCATCATCCCGGCGCTCGAGTCGGCACATGCCCTCGCCCATGTGCGCGACGGTGCCGCGGGCCTCGCGGGGCCGGGACCCGTGCTGGTGTGCCTGTCGGGCCGGGGCGACAAGGACGTGGATCAGGCAGGCGCCGCGCTGGGAATCGACGCCAGTGCCTGAGCCGGGCGCGCTGCGCCTGGAGCGTGCCTTCCGCGCTGCCGGGCGCCCGTTGTTCGTGCCCTACGTGATGGGCGGGTACCCCGACCTCGACGCCAGCCGGCGCCACGCGCGGATCCTCGCGCGGCACGCCGACATCATCGAACTCGGCGTCCCCTTCTCCGATCCGCTTGCCGATGGGCCGACCATCCAGGCGGCCGGCCAGCAGGCGCTCGACGGCGGCACGCGGCCGTGGGACGTGCTCCGGATCGCAGGCGACCTGCGCGACGGGCCGCCCGTGGTGGTGATGACCTACTTCAACACGGTCATCGCCCACGGGGCGGAGCAGTTCCTCAACGAGGCCGCCGGGAATGGCGTGGCGGGCATCATCGTGCCCGACCTGCCCGTGGACGAGGCCGCCGAGGTGCGCGAGGTCGCGCAGGGAGTGGGAGTCGCGCTCGTGGCCCTCGCGGCGCCCACTACCGACGATGCCCGCATGGCGGAAATCGGCCTGAGCGCCGAGGGGTTCGTCTATCTCGTGGCCGTCACCGGGGTTACCGGTGGGCAGATGGCGCTCGACGACCGCCTGCGGGCACTGGTGGAGCGGGCCCGGCGGCACATCAAGGTGCCCCTGGTCGTGGGCTTTGGGGTGCGCACGCCCGAGCAGGCCCGGCAGATCGGGGACATCGCAGACGGAGTGGTGATCGCCAGCGAGATCATCCGGCGCATCGGTGATGCCCCCGATGCAGATGCCGCGGATGCCGCCGTCGAGGCATTCGGCAACGCGATCGCAGGCGCGCTCCGCACCTGACCCGTTCCTAGTAGGGGTAGGCGCGGACGAAGCCCACGAGGCCGTCCGTCTCGTCATCCCCGATCGGCCGGTCCGCGGCGGGGTCGTCCAGGTATTCGAGGTACCGCAGGCGGATGAGCCGCCCGAACCCGCTGTCGCCCGAGGCGATCTCCGGGAACTCGCCCCACCAGACGAAGTCGGCACGGTCCCCCCAGTGCCCGCCGAGCGCTGCGATGGCCGACATGGGGTCGGCCCCGTCGTCGGGCACTCTCCGCACGGCCTTCCGCGTGGCCTCGACCAGGTCGTCGAAGTCGGGCCAACTGGCGGGATCGAGCAAGAGGACGGGCACGATCTCCACCATGAAGTCCGCGGCCTCGGCGTGGTCGGCGAACCACAGGAAGGTCCCCGCACCCTCGTTGGGCGGTGGCACGGGATCGCGCGAGAAGAGCCCCACGGGGAAATCTCGCGGGTCACGGGCGGTCACGATGGCGAGCGCACGCCCGCGACGGAGTCCTGTCCAGTCATGCATGGCGGCCAGCGTAGCCTGAGGACACGGTCGCCGGGATGCGCCGCTACGATCTCGGATGGTGAGCCGACCCGAGAGACCACCCCGCCCGGGCAGTAACCGTCCGTCCGCCGACGACCGGCGACGCAACCTGCGCCGACGTCGTCGCAACGCGCTGCTCGTCCTGCTGGCCGGCGTGGCGGTGATCGCCGGCTTCGTGGTGTGGGCGGGTCGCGGTGGCGATGGTGGGCCGGACCCCGACGCCGCTCCGCCCCCCGTGCTGCAGGTCGTCGCGAAGAGTCCCGCGCCGCAGTTGCCTGCGCTGCGCACGCCCACCATGTCGGTCACCGCGGCCGGGGGCGAGGGTCTGGAGATGCGCCTCGTCGCCACCCCGAAGGGCGCCCGCGTGATCAACGGTCCATGGAAGCCGGCCGCGAAGTCGCTGGCGATACCGGCCGCCATCAGCGCCGTGCTCGAGGCGGGCTCGATCCCGGGGTATGTCGAGGTACGTGACGATTCCGGCAAGACGGTGCGATCGGGCACGTTGCTCCTGCCGCCCGTACCCGGAACGGGCGCGGCGGAGATCATCCGCTCGGTGCCGACCAGCAAGCCGTACGTGGCCCTGGTGTTCGACGACGGGCTCGACGAGACGGCAGCGCTCCGCATCGTGGACATCCTGCGGAGCACGACGTCGGGCGGCACGTTCTGCTTCAACGGCATCAACGTCAAGGACTGGAGCGCTTCGGCCGCGCGCAAGATCCAGGCGGCGGTGGCCGATGGGGTCATCGCGATGTGCAACCACGGGTGGACCCACCGCACCAGCACCTCCACCACCGAGGCCGCGGCGATGGAGGACCTGTCCGCCAACGCGGCGATGGGCCGCTTCGTCGGCGTGTCGAGCGTGCCGTTCTACCGACCGCCCTACGGCGCCCTCAGCCCGGGCATCGAGGCCGCCGCCAGGCGGCTGGGGTACCGGTGGATCGTGCTGTGGGACGTGGACCCGTCCGACTACGAGAAGCCGGACGCCGCCACGCTGATCGATCGCGTGGTCGGCCCATCGGGGAAGGGGTCCATCGTCGTGCTCCATGCCATTGACACGACCGCCGATGCCCTCCCGGGAATCCTCTCGGGCCTGAAGCGGCGGGGTCTGAAGGCCGTCACGCTCACGACCATGTTCAGTGAGATGCTCGCCGCGGCCGCTGCCGCGGCGACATCCACGTCCACGACGGGGACCGTGACAACCGGCACCGCCGCGGGGGAGGGCACCTGATGTCGTGGGATTGGGTGATGATCACCGCGACGATGGTGATGTTCATATCCCTGCTCGGGGCATTGGGTCTGGCGACCATTGCGTGGCGCCGCTGGTCGGTCATCCGCGGGCTCGAGGCCCGTGCGCAGGACGGCCTGGGCCAGTCGTCCCCCGTCCCAACCGATCGTGTCGAGGCCCTCGCCGGACGTCCGGGCATCTCCCAGGGCGGCGTGCCGGTGCCGGGAAGCACCGGCAACGGCACGACCATCCGTGTGACCATCGCCGTCGCGGCGATCATCGTGGCCGGTGGCTTCGCGGGGTGGTGGTTCCTCCTGCGTGGCGCCGATTCCCCCACCGCCCCCGTCACGACACCGCTGGGCACGCCGGCAAACGGCCCGCTGGGGGCCGACCCGACGTCGGTCGTGCCAGCGGACCCGCCGGACATCCAGGACCGCGCCGCCTACACCGTTGCCGTCCTCAACGCGAGCGGCATCACGGGTGCCGCAACCGATCGGGTGGCGCCCAAGGTCAAGACCGCGGGCTACCGCCTGGGCGAGGTCGGTGATGCGAATGCAGAGGACCTCGCGGTCTCGGTCGTCATGTGGCGGCCCGGCAAACAGGCCGTTGCCCAGAACGTGGCCGTGGATCTGGGCATCACCTCCGCGCCGCCGCTCGACGGCGTGGCGGCCGACGCCATCGGGGAGGCCGACGTCGTGGTGGTCGTGGGCAAGGACGCCGCGACCGGCCCGTGAACGCCGACCGCCTGCGGGAACTCGCGGACGCGGGCGGACCGCTCGTGCTGCCCGGCGTCTATGACGGGCTGTCGGCCCGTCTCGCCCATCAGGCCGGGTTCGGGGCGCTGGTGGTGTCGGGGTACTCGGTCGCGGCGTCCCGCCTGGGCCTGCCCGACTTCGGGTACCTCACCCAGACCGAGATCACCGACGCCGCGCGTGATCTCGTCCTCGCCGTCCCCGGGGTGCCCGTGATCGTGGACGCGGACACCGGATACGGCAATGCGCTGTCGGCCATGCGCACTGCGCGCCTGCTGCACGGGGCAGGAGCCGCGGGCATCATCATCGAGGATCAGGAGTGGCCCAAGCGGTGCGGCCACATGGAGGGGAAGCGCGTCACCGGTCGTGCCGAGTGGCTCGCGAAGATCCGTGCGGTGGCGGACCTGCGCGATGAGGGCATCGACCTATTCCTCGTGGCCCGCACCGATGCCCGCGGCACCGAGGGGCTGGACGAGGCCCTCGCCCGCGGCCGGGCCGCCGCCGACCTGGGTGCCGACGCGGTGTTCGTGGAGGCCCCCCTGGACCGCGACGAGCTCGCCCGCATCGCCGAGGTTCTGGCGGACGCCCGGCCCGTCGCCAACATGGTGGAGGGGGGGAGGACGCCCATCGTGCCGACGCCCGACCTGGCGGCCATGGGCTTCCGGGTCGTCCTCTGGGGGATCAGCGGGATCCTGGCCGCCGGGCACGCCCTCCGGGAGACATATCAGGCGCTCGCGGCAACCGGGTCGGGCCCCGACCCGTCCACCCTCATGACCTTCGGCGAGATCACCGACACCGTCGGGCTTCCCGCCCATCGCCGTCTGGACGAGCGCTACTCGGCATAGGCGGTCGTGGGTAGTAGGCGGACCCTCTCGTGTCCGGGCCATGTCCCGGCTGGGTCCAGCAGACGGGCAGCGGTGCAGACTCCTCGTGCCTGACCCCCGGGGAAGGAACCGCCGACCCCGGCGCACACGCACGGATACCCGGCGCCCGCTCAGCAGCACGCTCGCTCTGCACCGATCTGGCACCCACCCCACCCTCCTGCCCGCCTTCGACCGGCGGCGCCCAACCGGGGATACCGGACCTGCTAAACAGACGGAGATGAGTTCCTCCCGCCCCCTCCGCCGCATGGTGCTCTCGACTGCCGCCGCGATCTGTGCCCTTGCGATCTCCGCAGCACCCGCCCTCTCCGTGAAGGCCCCCACCCCGGTGAAGGCGCCGCTCGTCAGCGGGGTGGTGCAGGTGGGATCGATTCTGACCGCTTCCCCCGGTACCTGGCGTCCGAAGCCTGCATCGGTCTCCTACCGGTGGGAGGCCGAGCGCACCGTCACTGTCACCACCAAGACGACCGTCAAGGGCAAGGTGCGTGTTATCCGCAAGGCGGTCCTGCGCTGGCAGGCCATCCCCGGTGCCAGCGCATCCACCCTCACCCCGGTTGCCTCCCTTCAGGGGCTGAGGCTGCGCGCCTGCGCGCAGGCGGCCAAGGGTGGCCAGCGCTCGGACTGGCGCTGTTCGGCAGCCAGCGGGCCGGTTGCGGCACCCACTCCCACTCCTTCACCACCCGCATCCGTGGCGATTTCCTATGCCGAGACCGTGTTCGCCGTGGGTATGGATGCCCAGAGGTTCTTACCTACCATCACCGGTGCTCAGGGCACCCAGACCTTTTCGGTGCAGGGCACCCTGCCTGAGGGCGTCACCTTCAGCGAGGCCACCGGTGCATTCTTCGGGCCCGCCTTCTCGGATTGGACCGTCCGGGCGACGCAGGTCAGCGCGGGCGGCGCCCACACCTGTGCCCTCACCACCGGGGGCGCGGTGAAGTGCTGGGGGGATGACAACTGGGGCCAGATCGGCGACGCCGGCTCCAACGCCCGTCAGTCCTCCCCGGCGGACGTCGTGGGCCTGGGCAACGGGACGGCGACGCAGGTGAGCGCGGGCTCCTCCCACACCTGTGCCGTCACCACGCAGGGCGCGGTGAAGTGCTGGGGGGATGACGACTTCGGCCAGATCGGAAACGGCGCCACCACGGGCAACCAGACATCCCCCGTGCCCGTCGAGGGCCTCAGCAGCGGCGTGGCACAGGTGAGCGCAGGCAACTACCACACCTGCGCCCTCACCACGCAGGGCGCGGTGAAGTGCTGGGGGTATGACGGCAGCGGCCAGATCGGAAACGGTGCCACCATCACCACCACCCAGACATCCCCCGTGCCCGTCGATGGCCTCAGCAGCGGTGTGGCGCAGGTGAGCGCCGGCGGCAACCACACCTGTGCCCTCACCACGCAGGGCGCGGTGAAGTGCTGGGGGGCTAACTACGACGGGCAGATCGGCGACGGCGGGGCCAATGTCGATCAGACCTCCCCGCTGCCCGTGCCGGGCCTGGGTAATGGGACGGCGACGCAAGTGAGCGCGGGTAGCGGTCATACCTGCGCCGTCACTACGCAGGGCGCGGTGAAGTGCTGGGGGAATGACGACTACGGCCAGATCGGCAACGGCGGCTCCAATGCCGCTCGACCCTCTCCGGAGCCCGTGCAGGCCCTGGGAAACGGGACCGTGACCCAGGTGAGCGCAGGAAGCCTCCACACCTGCGCCCTCACCACGCAGGGCGCGGTGAAGTGCTGGGGGGATGACCGCTACAGCCAGATCGGCGACGGCGGGGTCGCGGGGCAACCTCGGACCACTCCGGTGGCCGTGGTGGGCCTCACCGACGGCGTGGCGCAGGTGAGCGCAGGCGGCCTCCACACCTGTGCCCTCACCACGCAGGGCGCGGTGAAGTGCTGGGGGTCTGACTCGTCCGGCCAGATCGGCGACGTCGGTTCCTACACTGATCAGCACTCCCCCGTGCAGGTGAGAGGTCTCCAGCCCCAGGCGGGCTTCCCCGCCGCGCTGCGCGTGGTCGTGACCGACAGCCGCGGGGTTGCGGGGTCGGTGGACATCATCCTCGGTACGTTCTGACAGCACCCCCTGGGGGGTCGGCGATCGCATCGCCCATCTCGCGGGGAGGCCCATGGCGTTCGGCCACGCCCTCGAGGTGGTGGCCCAGAGGGCTTCGGCGTTGGTGGCCCGGGGAGCGTTTGGCACTCACACCCCAACGAGGTCAGGCGCCCATCTGGCCTCGTGACACGTGGGCGATCGATGGTACCGCCCGGATGACCCGCCCCAGAGCAGGGGACATTCCGGCTGGGAAAGGGTGGTGGGGCAGATTGCGTGGGCACTGGGGTCGCAGCCGCTCCCCGCGTCCGAGCGGGCACATGCCCGCCCCCTGCCCGCCCGGGACCCGCCCCACCCGACAGGGTGGGGCGGACCTGCTAGAAACGCATCCATGGGTTCCTCCTCTGCGGGGTCCTTCCATTCCGTCCGCCATGTGGTGCTCGCAATCGCCGCCGCGATCTGTGCCCTCGCAGCCGCCGCAGCACCCGGCATCGCCGCGAAGGCCCCCACCCCGGTAAAGCGCCCGCTCGTCAGCGGGGTGGTGCAGGTGGGATCGGCGCTCTCTGCCTCTCCCGGAACCTGGCGTCCGAAGTCTGTACGGGTCTCCTACCGCTGGGAGGCCCAGCGCAGCGTCACCGTCACCACGAAGAAGACCGTCAAGGGCAAGGTGCGTGTTACCCGCAAGGCGGTCCTGCGCTGGAGGGCGATCCCCGGTGCCAGGGCATCCACCCTCACCCCGGCCGCCTCCCTCCAGGGGCTGAGGCTGCGCGCCTGCGTGAGGGCGGTCAGGGGTGGCCGGCGCTCGAAATGGAGCTGCTCGAGGCAGAGCGGGGTGGTTGCTGCCCCCACCCCCACGCCACCCGCAACCGTGGCGATCTCCTACGCCCAGACCGCCTTCGTTGTGGGTCAGAACGCCCAGGTGCTCTCACCCACCATCACCGGCGCTCAGGGCGCCCAGACCTTCTCGGTTCAGGGCACCCTGCCTGAGGGCGTCCCCTTCAATGCGGCCACCGGCGCCTTCACCGGGCCTGCCGCCTCCGCGTGGAACTTCCGCGCGACGCAGGTGAGCGCGGGCTGGGGCCACACATGCGCGCTCACCACGCAGGGCGCGGCGAAGTGCTGGGGAAATGACGACTTCGGCCAGATCGGAAACGGCGGGGCCAATACCAACCAGTCCACCGCCGTGCAGGTAAGTGGCTTCCATCCCCAGCCGGGCTTCCCCGCCTCGCTGCGTGTGAGCGTGACCGACAGCCGCGGGGTTGCGGGGTGGGTGGACGTGCTCCTGGGGACGTTCGAGCAGCACCCCTGTGTGATCGGGGCCGGCGAGTCATCGCCGCCGTCGGGGGCGTCCATCGAAGCGGGGGAATGGGCAGGTCCTGCTCAGAACTCCTCGGGTAGGACTCGAACCTACAACCCTCCGGTTAACAGCCGGATGCTCTACCAATTGAGCTACCGAGGACCGCGGGCGGGGAGTCTAGATCACGACCGGCTTGTGATGATGCCCCGGTGGCGGGGTGAACGAGTGCACGTGGACGATCGGCCCGGTCTCGTCAATGCGGCCCGGCACCGGCAGGTCGTCCCGCCTGTGGGTCCAGCCCGCACGCTGCATGGCGTCCACGAATGGCCGGGCGTCCGGGCGCCGGGGATCGGCGATGATCACGCGGGTCGCGGGTCCGCACAGGGCGGGGATGAGCGCCCCGAGCGCCACGCCGTTCCGGCCCTCGTAGAGGATGTCGGCACCGACGATCAAGTCGAAGGGGGCCCGGTCGAGGACCGCGGGCGGGGGGTCACGCCAGTCCATCACCTCGGCGTCCATGTGCAGGCCGAGGTTGCGGGCGTTCCACCGGGCAAACCCCACCGCCTCCGGGTACCAGTCGGTGGCCAGCGCTGTGGCCCCGCGCGTGGCGGCAACCATGGCCCCCGTCCCGATGCCGGCCCCTAGTTCGATCACTGAGCACCCGGCCAGATCCATCCGTGCGAGCACGCCGCACAGCACACGCGCGCTCGGCCACACCTCGGCCCAGTAGGGCAGGCGCTCGTCGTGGGCGAACTCCTGCTCGTCGATGAGGTCCTCGGCCGATGGGGGGCGCCGGATGCGCAGGATCAGGTCCCCGGCGGGGACGTCCTCCCAGATTGTGCGGGGGTCATCGGGCTGCACGGCGGCACAGCGTAATCGCCAGCCGGGGCGCTATAGTCCCCGGCCGTTCGGACCCCGATGGGAGATTTCCAACATGAGCGACGAGACCGTGCAGGAGGCCGCTGAGGCTGTCGACGAGGCCCCGGAGGCCGAGGCCGGCGTGGCCGTCGACGAGGCCCCTGCCGAGGGCGCACCGGAGGATGAGTTGGATGCCGTGGAGCCCGCTGGGGACGATGACGCACCCGAGCCCGTTGCAGACGCCGAGGCCGACGAGGCCATCGCTGGTCCGCGGGCGCGTGAGGGCCTTGCCACCCTCTACCTGTGCGAGCGCGGGCACCGCACGCTGGCAGTCTGGAGTGAGCCGCCGGCCGTATGCCACGCAGCGATCTCGAGGCGGCAGGAGTGCGGCCGTCCCGTGTACCACTCCACCGAACTCCCGGAGCAGGTCCAGAAGGCCCTGAACCCGCTGAAGGCGTCGAGGAAGTCCCGGAAGGGCTGAGCCCTTACGCCGAGGTCATCTCCTCGGCGCGCTTGACCATCGTCTGCATCTCCCGGAATCCGGCGTCCCAGCAGCCGGGATCGGTGAGGTCCACCCCCAGCGGACGGAGCAGGTCGGCCGGCGCGGCCGATCCGCCGGCCGACAGGAACTCGAGGTATGCCGGGATGAACGCGGCGCCGTCCTCGCGGAAGCGGGAGTAGAGCGCGAGGGTCACCAGGTGCGCGAACACGTAGGCATACGTGTAGAAGCGGGTTGAGATGAAGTGGGGGATGTACGACCACCCCAGGCCGTAGCCGTCGGGCATCTCCACGGCATCGCCGTAATAGGCCGCGTTCTGCGTGATCCATGCCGCAGAGAGACGCTCGTCGGTGAGGGTGGTGCCGTCCCTGCGCATCCGGTAGGCGTCCTGTTCATACCGCGCGAGCACCGTCTGGCGGAAGACGGTCGCGAACGATCCCTCCACCCGTTCGCACACCAGCGCGGTGCGAGTGGCCGCATCCTGCTCGGTTGACATGAGGTGATCGAACGCGATCAGTTCGGCGAAGGTGGATGGCACCTCGGCGAGTGCGAGACCCGTGTGGAACGACAGCGCAGTCTGTCGCTCGGCCGACAGCGTGAAGTGCATGCCGTGTCCGAGTTCGTGGGCAAGCGTCATCACGTCGTCCATGCGGTCGGTGTAGTTCATCAGCACGAACGGCCGCGCATCCTGGGCCACCGAGGCGCAGAACGCACCACCGCGCTTGCCCGTGCGCGGCTGGGCGTCGATGCGGGCCTCAGCGAAGAACCCCTCGGCGATGTCCCCGATGCGCGGAGAGAAGGCGCGGAATGACGCGCTGATGATGCCCCGGGCCTCGGGGAACAGCACCTGACGGGCCTCCCCGAGCGGGGCGTACTGGTCGGCGAGATGAAGGCGGTCGAGGCCCATGAGCGCGGCCTTCACGCGGAACCAGCGCTGCGCCAGGCCGTAGTGGCGCTCGACGGCACCCATCATCGCCTCGATCGCGGCGCCCGGTACTTCGTTCCGCAGGTGGGTCGGGTCCATGGGGTCGTCGTAGGCCCGCAGCTGGTCCATGGCCAGTCGGTCGCCCACCAGGGTGTCGTAGCAGTGGGCGAGGGTGGGTGCATGGGGGGAGAGGGCCCCGTACAGCGCGTCGAGCGCACCGAAGCGGGTGTCGCGGTCGGGGCTGCGCACGCAGGCGAGCAGCCGGTCGATGGTGTGCGGCTCCACGCCGTCGCCAGAGTCGAACCCGGCCTCGAGGGTGGAGGTGATGCGTCCGAAGAGCGTCTGCCACGCGCTCGTGGCGGCCGGGCTGCGCTCCGCCAGCATGCGCTCCTCGGGCTCGGTGAGGGTGTGCGTGCGGAAGCGACGCTCCGAGATCAGGTGGTGGCGGTCGGCTGCGACCTCGGGTGAGTCGGCGAGCCTCGCCGCCTCCTCCTCGTCCATCTCCAGCCACTCGAGTTCGAAGAACCGCAGCGCATTGGATGCCTCCACCATCGAGCGATCCAGCAGCGCATTCAGGTCCTGATTCCCGGCATCGGTCACGTCAACCGATTCGCGCAGCGAGGCATACGAGTGCAGGCGACCCAGGACGTTGTCGATGCGGGCCATCTCCGCCAGCGCGGCGGCCAACGTGGCCCCATCCATGGTGGCGACAGTACCGCGATAGCGGGCCTCGAAGGCCCGGCAGTCCACGAGCGCGGTGGCGAGGTGTTCGCGGCATTCGTCAGCGGATGCGCACAGGGAGGAGAGGTCCCAGAGGATCCCCTCGGCGCGGGGGGCGGAATCGGTGGTTGTCATGCGGGCGACGCTACCCGAGTGCCCGAGCGAGAAGGCGGTCCACGGTGTCATCCGGCAGCGGCGGGTCCCCCGTGGCTCCGGGGTGGTGGGGGCTGGACGGGCGGTGGTAGTCCGATCCGCCCGATGGGATGAGCCCATAGGTGCGGGCGAGGGCCCCGTAGCCCGCGAACTGGTCGGGTGTGTGCTCGGGCCGGTGGACCTCGATTCCGATGAGGCCGGCGCGGGCCAGGCGGCCGACGAAGGGACTGAGGTGCGCCGCGTCCAGCCCCAGGGTGGAGGGGTGGGCCAGTACCGGGGCCCCGCCGGACTCGGCCACCAGCGCCACCCCGTCCTCCACGTCGAGGCCCTCCGAGCGAACATACGCCGGTCGGCCCTCGGCCAGGTAGAGGTCGAATGCCTCCTTCCGGGTGTCCACGTGCCCGGCGCGGATCAGCGCCTCAGCGATGTGCGGACGGCCCAGCACGGCACCGGACGCCTCGTCCACCAGATCGTTCCAGTCGATGGTCACGCCCAGCCCGTTCAGCCGGTCCACCATCTCCCGTGCCCGGAGAATGCGTGTCGCGCGCAGCCCGGCGAGCATCCCGAGCAGCGGATCCGGCGACGGCTCTGCGAAGTAGCCGAGCAGGTGCATGCTCCCGTGCGGCACCTTGATCGACAGCTCCACGCCGGGGACCACGCGGATGCCTGCGGCTCGTCCCGCATCCGCGGCTTCGGCAACTCCCGCCATGGTGTCGTGGTCGGTGATGGCCAGCACGTCCACGCCCAGATGACCTGCGTACTGCACGAGATCGGCCGGGTCGTGCGAGCCGTCCGACCGGTTGGTATGTGCGTGCAGGTCGTGTGCCATGGGCGCGCGACGCTACCATCGGCTCCGGCATGGGACGTATCCGACGGGACCCGGGCGGGAACGCCCAGGCGGTGTACTCGACCGAGTCCGGGCGCATCGCCAGAGCGGTGCCCGTCGCGCCCACGGCGGGAGCGGGTGGCCCGGACGGGATCGTGCGCGTGTCGCGCACGCGGGCTGGGCGCCGGGGCAAGACCGTCACCCTCATCACGGGGATCCCGGCGTCCGAGGTGGCCGATATGGCCCGCGATCTGAAGCGCCTGTGCGGGTCGGGCGGGTCGGTGAAGGACGGGGTCGTCGAGGTGCAGGGTGACCACCGCGATCAGGTGGCCGCGCACCTGCGGGACCGCTACCGGGTGGTTCTGGCGGGCGGTTAGCGGGGGCTGGCCGGGGGACCCACTAGGCGCGCTCGATCGCGAGGTGGCGACCGGTGGCGCGCTGGAACACGCCTGCCTCCTGCCCGGCCGACCACATCGCCACCTCCACGTCGCCTTCGGCGCGGATCCACAGCGTCACCTGATCGCCGTCCACGGCGGTGTCGATGCCGGTGACCGCACGTGCCCGACCGACCTCGAGCTGTTCGGCGATGCGGAGGAACGATGCGAGGCGCAGGATCCGCTCGTCGTCGCGTGTCCTCAGCACCGCGCCCAGCACCCCCGGTGGCTGGATGGATTTCCGGTGCCCGCGCACGATCTGGGCGATGATCACGATCTCACGGTGACTGAAGCCCGCGAGGCCGGCGTTCAGCACGAGGTAGTGCCCGTGCCGGTGGTGGTCGTGGTAGTCGACGAGGGTTCCGATGTCGTGCAGGAGTGCCGCGGAATGAAGCCACTCGCGCTCGCGCGGGTCGCCGTCGTGCAGTCCCAGGCGTGCGAGCCCGTCGAAAATCGCGAGCGCGAGCAGGGAGACGTGCTCGCAGTGCGGCCGGTCGTACCCATACACCTCGGCCAGATCGCGCACGCTGGTGGTGCGCACATCGGTGACCAATGGGGGGTCGGCCGGGGAGAGGAAGGCCTCCCAGAACACGCCCCAGCGGAGGCCCTCGGCACACACCTCCACGCGGTCCACGCCGGCCGCCTGCATGAGGCTGTCGAGCACCACGGCACCCGCCAACATGATGTCGGCACGATCCGTCCGGAGGCCCGGCAGCCGCTTCCGCTCGCGGCGCGGGTGTGAGGCCATGCGCTCCACCTGCTCGTCCACGGCGTCCCGCGAGAGCACGTACCCGTGTACCGCGCCCAGCGGGTAGCCCGACGCTCTCTGGGCCATCGCCGCGAGGGTGCGCACCGCACCCCCCATCGCGACCAAGCGCTCCGCCCCGGCGATCCAGGGATCGTCGTGGAAGACGTCGAGCGCGTGCCGCCTGAGGGCCCTCACGTCCTCCCGTGAGGCGATCTCACCCGGCATGAAGGCATCGGTCATCCGGACGGCCCCGAGGGGCTGGCTCATGGAACGGGAGAGCAGCCGGTCCTCCACCCGGCCGACCTGGATGCTGCCGCCTCCCAGTTCGGCCACGAGCCCATCGGTGAGGGTGGTTCCGTTCACCGCGCCGAGGTATCCGTAGCGGGCCTCCTCATCGCCCGACACCACCCGTGCGGGCAGTCCGGTGGCGATGATCGCCTGAAGGACGTCGTCCCCGTTGGGCGCATCGCGGATGGCGCTGGTCGCGACAGCGCGTACCTCGTCGATTTCCGACCCCTGGCAGAAGCCGACGAACAGCCGGGCCACGCGCGCGGCCCGGGCGATGGCCTCGGGCGCGATCGGGGCCCCGGGCGGGGTGCCCTCGGTCAGGCGCACGACCTCACGCACCTCGTCGGCCAGCCGGAAGGGGCCACCCGGCCAGTACTGGAACACCTCGAGACGGAACGTGTTCGAGCCCAGATCGACCACTGCAAGGCGACGCTCGCGGTCCGCGTCGTCGCTCGCGCGCGATACCCTAGAACCCATGGTGACCGGTCCGCTCGAACCCCCGTCCGTCGGTGAGTCGGGGGAGGCGTTGGCGCCGATCGCCCCCCGTCACCTCGCCTGGCCCGAGCACTTCGACACCACCGACGACGTCGAGGCAGCGTGGCACCGCGCGCTCGCCACCCTGCCGACGACCGACCGGGCTGCGCTCATGGATGCCGACGCCTTCGGCCGCGAGCGGCACCACGGGCAGATGCGGCGCGGAAGCGACACCCCCTACTGGGTGCACCCCGTGCGGGTGGCCATGGGCATCATGCAGTGGGGGATTCACGACCGCGAAGTGCTGGTGGGCGCCCTGCTCCACGACGTGGTGGAGGACACCATCACGACCCCCGGGGAGATCCGTCAGGCAGTCGGTGCCCGGGTCGAGGGCCTCGTCGTGTGGCTGACGGCACCCGACGCCGCGGGCGGGGCCGTGCGGGACTACTACCGCCGCCTCCTCGCTGAGGGCCCCCCGGATGCGCACCTCGTGAAGATCGCAGACCGCTCGGACAACCTGCGGAGCATCCAGGCACTCGTCATGCGGACGGGGGACGAGCACCGGCGGTGGGCGGCTGCATACCTCAGCCGCACCCAGTGGCAGGTGATCCCGCTCGTCAGAGCGGCCCCGTCCCCGGCGCGGGTCGCTCTGGTCACCGCCATGGCGGATCTGGCGCCCCTCATCGCCCCCGGCGGCTTCACCGAGTCCTAACACAGCCGCCATACGCGGCCCATTCGGCCACGGGTTGGATTCCCTGCAGATGAGGTGGGATCCAACGCGACCGAAGGAGGACACCATGGGCACCATCATTGAAATGCCGCGCAGGGATGTCGTCGATCTGGACCGCGTCGCTGTACTGCTGGACAGGATGGAGTGGAGGCTCGACGAGCCGTGCTCCGTGCCGGGCTGCTCACACGATGGCGACGCCTGCGGCACGGCCCACGCCAACGTGGTGCTCGTCGCCGCGTAGTCCGCCCGGGGTCCGGGGAGTGTCGGTATCCGGGGCAGGG
>CAMAVU010000010.1 GCA_945861935.1 Bifidobacterium breve
AGGCACTTAACATTGGCCATCGGAAACCGATGGCCAATGTTAAGTGCCTGGCACCGGGGTTCCCGGGGGTTCCCAATGTTAAGTGGCTGGCACCGGGGTTCCCGGGGGTCGCTACAGGCCCAGGCGGTCGAGCATCGCGTCATCACGGCGCCACCGGGGCCTCACCTTCACGTGGAGGTCCACGTGCACCTCCTCGCCCCAGATCCGGGCCAGCACCTGCCTCGCCTGGGTGCCGATGTCACGGATCATCACACCGCCTTTGCCCACCACGATGCCCTTCTGGCTCTCGGTCTCCACGAGAATCTGTGCCTCGATGCGGCGCCCGTTCTTCGCGGCGGAGATTCCTTCCACGTGCACGGCGAGGGCGTGGGGCACCTCATCGCGCATACGCTGGATCGCGGCCTCCCGGATCATCTCGCCAGCGATCTCTTCGTCGGTCTGGTCGGTGCTCACCCCGTCGGGGAAGTACGCGGGGCCCTCGGGCAGGAGCCCGGGGAACTCGGCGCGCAGGGGGTCGAGCCCCTCGCCCGTGAGGGCGCTCACAGGGTGGATCGCCCGGAAACCCGGGAGCAATCGGGACGCCTGCAGAATCACCTGCGCGATCCTGTCGGGAGCCACACGGTCCACCTGATTCACCACCACCACGACGGGCAGGCCGCTCTCAGCAAGGCGGCGGGCAATGAACCGATCGCCCGTTCCAACCTCCTCGGAGGCGTTCAGCACGAACAGGGCTGCATCGGTGTCGGTGACGGTCCGGTCCACGGTCTGCTGCATACGCTCCGTCAGGCGGTCCGCAGGACGCTGGAAACCCGGCAGGTCGAGAAGTACCGCCTGCCACCCCTCGCCACGCGCGACGGCCAGCACCCGGCGCCGGGTGGTCTGCGGACGGTCCGAGACCGCCGCGATGTGTGCCCCTGCAAGTGCGTTCGCCAGGGTGGACTTGCCCACGTTGGGACGACCCGCGAGAGCCACAAGCCCCGATTTCAGCCCGCCGTCGCTCACGGCGTCACCCCCAGACCTGGAAGAGAAGGATGGTCACGCCGGCCCCGAGCAGGGCGCCGGCCACGACCTCTGCGGACGAGTGGAACCCGGCCTCGACGCGTGACTGCACGACCAGCAGGGCCACGAGGAACGCCAAGGTCGACACCAGGGCCCCGTGCGTGAGGGGCAGCACGATGAGCGTGATGGCCATCCACGCGGCAAATGCCACGGCGGCATGCCCCGACGGGAATCCCCCGCGCAGGGGCGTGCCCTCTCCCGAGTAGGCCTTCAGGGCCACCACCATGATGATGGTGGCCACGATCACGATGAGGGCGACATGGGTCGGGGCCTGGCGCACGCCCTGAAGAAGGTCACGCCCTGGCTCGCTCAGCCGGCCGTAGAGGATCAGATATGCGGTGGCGACCGCGGCGAGGGCGGCGATGAGCACGGCGCCGGCCGCAACGTCCTTCGCGATCTTCGCCAGGGGGTGATACGACGTGACGACCGCGTCAATGGCCGCCTCGAGCGCCGTATTGAACATCTCGGCCACGAGCACGAGCGCCACGACGATCACCAGTGAAAGGAGCTCGAACCGGCTCACCCCGAGCACCAGGGCGAGGATGAGCACCAGCAGCCCCGCCGCGACATGCACCTGCATGTTGCGCTGCGTGCGCATCACGAAAACGATGCCCTCGAAGGCCCATGTGAAGGACCACCTCAGCGACCCCTGCCGGGGCAGCGCCCCCGGACGCGGCTCGCGCAGCAGGCGCTGCACCGGCCGGTCGCCATCGCGCTCTCCCATCACACGCCGCCGTCGGCCGCGTGCACGATCTCGTCCTGGAGCGCAAGCATCTCGCCGTCGTCGACCTCGTGGTCGTACCCGACGAGGTGCAGTAGTCCGTGCACGGCCAGAGTGGTGAGCGGCTCCTCGGCAGCCTCGGGGCAGATGAGGATGTCGCCGAGTTCGGGCGGCGGGCCGTCGTCGGGCCAGTCGAGGGCCTCGGGCCCATCCACGGGGAACGCCAGGACGTCGGTCTCCTCGGGCCGCCCGCGGTACCTGCCATTCACCGCCGCCATCTCCGCGGGCGACACCACCATCAGACCCACCGTCGCGCGCACCACGCCCACCGTTGCGCACGCGAGGACCACACGGTCCACAAGCGGCTCCAGATCCGTGGCCATGGCCCCATCGCCCAGGCGTGCCTCGACCTCAATCACGCCTCGGCGCCCCATGGGTCGTCGCCCTCTTCGTGAACCCGGTATGCCTCGACAATCCGCTGGACGAGCTTGTGGCGCACCACGTCGTCCTTCGAGAAGCGCACCACGGCGATCCCGTGAATACCGCCGAGCACCCGCTCGATGTCCACAAGGCCGGACCGGCGCTCGCGGGGCAGGTCCACCTGGGTGACGTCCCCGGTCACCACCACAGTCGAGCCGAACCCGAGGCGCGTGAGGAACATCTTCATCTGCTCCACCGTGGTGTTCTGCGCCTCGTCCAAAATGATGAACGAGTCATTGAGCGTACGGCCGCGCATGAACGCGAGCGGGGCGACCTCGATCTGCCCGCGCTCGAGGTACTGCTGGGCGCGGTCTGCGTCGAGCATGTCGTGCATCGCGTCGAACAGCGGACGCAGATAGGGATCCACCTTCGCGGCGATGTCCCCCGGCAGGAAGCCGAGCTTCTCCCCCGCCTCCACTGCGGGCCGGGTGAGGATGATCCGCCCCACCTCGCGTCGGGAGAGTGCCGCGACGGCCAGGGCCACCGCCAGATAGGTCTTGCCGGTGCCTGCGGGGCCGATGCCGAAGGTGATCGTGTTCGCCCGGATGGCATCCACGTAGGCCTTCTGGCCAGCGGTCGTGGGCGTGATGCTGCGCTGGCGGTGACGCCACACCACGTCGCCCAGCAGGGCCTCGGGCCGCCCTGCGTGTTCCACCGCGGAGACCACCGCCTCGATCACAGTGGGGGCGATCGAACGCCCCGAGTCGATCAGGCGCGCCAATTCGTCCACCACCGCCACGCCGCGTTCCACCCCCGGGTCATCGCCGGACAGCACCAGCCGGTTTCCCCTCAGGCTGATGTCCAGCCTCAGGCGCTCCTCAAGTGCACGGATGACCGTGTCGTGCTCTCCCGCCAACTCCACCGCCACGCGGTCGGGCACCTCGATCACGTGCTCGGTCACCGGGCGCTCACATCGAGTCCGAGAGGCGGGTGCCGCCCATCACATGCCAGTGCAGGTGGAACACACTCTGGAGCGCGTCGGCGCCGTGGTTGGCGACCACGCGGTAGCCGGTCGGCTCGAGCCCCTGGTCGCGGGCGACCGCCGCGATCACCGCGAGCATGTCTGAGCGCTCCCCCGGCGTCAGACCCTCGACCCCGGCCATCGAGTCCACGTGGCGCTCGGGCACCACGAGCACGTGCACCGGTGCCTTCGGGGCGATGTCGTGGAACGCGACCATCCCCCTGCCGCGGCACACAACGTCCGCCGGAACCTCACCCGCAACGATCCTGCAGAACAGGCACTCCTCCGGCATCCGCCCTACCCCTCGCCCGCCGTGCCGCGTACCGCGATCGCCACCACGGCAGCGGCGATGGCAGCCGTCTCGGCCCTCAGCATCCCCGGGATCAGGACCGCCGCAGCAAGTCCGTGCGCGACCACCTGGTCCACCTCGGCTTCGTCGAACCCGGTGTCGGGGCCCACGAGGATGCTGACCGGCTCGGTCGCCGGGCGGGTACGCATCAGATCCGCCAGCGGGACGGCCGCCCGGGGGTCGAGGATGATCCCCTGCTCGGGAGCGATCTGGGTGAGCACGTCGTCCAACGGTACCAGCGGACCCGGTGCCGGCCACGCGCCGCGTCCGCTCTGTCGCGCCGCTGCCTCGGCCACCCGTGCCATACGCTCGGCCCGCCGCGCCCATGACCGCGCATCGGGAACCCGCCGGGCCCGTGCCGTACCCATCACCGTCAGCGAGCGCACCCCCAACTCCGCCGCCTTCCCGGCCAGCATCTCCAGCCTGCTGGCGTCGCACAGACCCACCCACAGGTCCACCGGCGGCACCACCGGCGCGGGGCGGGGCGCAGCGCCCATCCGCAGTACCGCGGGCGGCCCGGGATCCAGGACCTCACACGACCAGATCTCGCCCGATGGCGCAATCACCTCCACGGTGTCGCCCGGTCGCCGCCGCACCACCCTCGCCAGATGGTGCGATGCCGCCTCGTCCAGCGAGAGGTCCGCGCCCGCCGCGGGGACGACGGGAACGACGTAGCGGAACGTGTGCCTCATCCGGCGAGGCGCACCGACGCCCACCCGCCCTCGCCCAGCCGCTCCCTCTCCACAAGACCGAGCGGGGAGAATGCCGCCACCGCCCCGTCCACCTCGTGTACGCGCAACCCCGACAGGACCGCATGACCAACGACGGCCGCGGGGACTGCGCCCGGGGCTGCGTGCTGGGCCAGAGCGGCAGCCAGGACCTTCAGGACCTCCAGCGTGATGTTTGCGAGCACGACCGGCATGGCAGGCACCGGGTCGCTGCCGATCACCAGGCGCTCCACGTGGATCCCATCCACCATGTTGGCGCGGGCGGCACGCGCCGTGGCGTCCGCCGCCGCGGGATCGAAGTCAATGGCGACGACAGGGCCGAAGCCCAGGCGACGGGCGGCGATGGACAGGACGCCCGACCCGCATCCGGCATCGAGAACGGGGGCCCTCACGGGGACGCGCTGCAGCAACTCGAGGGCGGTACGGGTCGTCGGGTGCTGACCCGTGCCGAACGCCATCCCGGGGTCAATCACCACGTCGTGCATTCCGGGCGCGGCCGCCACCCAGGGCGGACGCACGCGCACGCGCCCGGCCACCACGGGCTGGTGGAAGTCACGCAGGGCCGTGCGCCAGCCATTCTCCGCAGGAGCCTCGGCCACCTCCGCGGCAATGCCCGCCGCCGCGAGGTGGTCACGCAACGCCCCGGCACCCGGCGAGGCGGCCACCGGCATCCAGATGTCGAGTTGCACCGCCCCGTCCATGGGGTCGCCCTGCATGCACCCGACGCCGGTGAGGGCATGGCACTCGGCCACCGCCATATCGGCATCAACGGCGGCGACGCGCGCCGTCAGGCGCGTCAGCCGGTCAGCGGAAGGCGTGGCGGAGGCGGCCGAAGAAGCCCTCGTCGTCACCTTCGTCCCCGTGCTGCTCGAGGTGCTCTGCCAGCGGGCGCAGCGCCTCCAGTGCCTCGTCGGACGCGACGCGGGGCACGCGAACGCCCACCACGATCACCTGATCACCGTGCTCCCGCCCATGGACCACCGGGAACCCCTTGCCCCGGAGCCGGATCTCGGTACCCGGCTGGGTTCCTGCCCGGATCCCGACCTCGTGCTCTCCCTCGATCGTGGGGACCGACAGCGTCGTACCGGTCATCGCGTCGGTGATGGGGATGATCACCTCGTGCACGATGTCCAGCCCGTCGCGCGTGAAGCGCCCATCGGGCTGCACGCGCACCTCCACGTACAGGTCCCCCGGGGACGCCCCGTGGTCGCCCGCGCCACCCTGACCGGACAGGCGGATGCGCTGGCCTGTCGCGATTCCGGCGGGCACACGCACGGACACCGTGGACCGCGCACGCACGCGGCCCCGTCCCCGGCACGCTGAGCAGGGGTTGGTGATCCCGCGCCCGCGCCCCCCGCATGCACCGCACGGGCGTGCGCGCACCATCTGCCCGAGGGGTGTGTTGGCCACCTGCCGGATCTGCCCCTGCCCCCCGCATGTCGTGCACGTCCGGACCTCCGTGCCCGGCGTCGCGCCGCTCCCGGCGCACACCGCGCACTCCCCCACGCGTTCCACGACGACATCCGTCTCCACTCCGGTCGCCGATTCGACGAACGTGACCGTGGCACTGGCAAGGACGTCGTCCCCGGCTGCGGGACCGCCCCCTCCGCCGAAGATGTCGGCGCCCCCGAAGAAGGCATCGAAGATGTCCTGGACGGACCCGAAGCCCTGCGCACCCGCGCCGCCCCCGGCCCCCCGCACACCGGCGTGGCCGAAGCGGTCGTAGCGGGCACGCTGATCCGTGTCGGACAGCACCTCGTAGGCCTCGGCGACAACCTTGAACCGCTCCTCCGCCGACGGGTCGCCGGGGTTGAGGTCGGGGTGCAATTCACGCGCCAGCCGCCGGAACGCGGACTTGACGACCTGGTCCGAGGCGTCGCGAGGCACCCCGAGGACCTCGTAGTAATCATGCGTCGTCGGCATCGTCCTCCCCGGCATGGTCCTCGGGGTGTGTGGCCAGGTTCTCCTGAGCCGACTCCACGAGGCCGCGGGCCTCATCCAGCGTCCGTGCTTCAAGGAGCAGCCGGGCGAGGCTGCGCGCATCCGGTGCCGCCAGGTGATCCACCGCGCCCTGCTCGACCCAGAACGGCGCCGAGTCCTGGTCCTGGCGCAGCAACTCCACCGCCTGGTGGCCGCAGTCGAGCGTGTAGGTGGCGATGGCCCAGCGCGTGGAGACCGGCGCGTCCTCGGGTTGCCAGGGCACCAGCGGCGTCGAGCGCACCCCGCCGGGCTCCACGACCACGGATGACAGGTCGATGTCACGCCACTCGAGGTCCACCGGGACCCGCAGGTCGAACAGCAGCGCCTCGGCGTCGCTGGGCAGCCGCTCGTTGCTCGCGATCACCGCGGCCACCCAGTGGGCCTCGGCGAACGTGAGTCCCGAGAACACGTCGGTCTCCTCCGATGCCGGGTCGAAGATCGAGTCGGGGTCCGTGCTCACCCCGACGGCATACTCCTCCGGTCCGTAGGCGCCCGCCTCCACGCGGGCCAGCACCCGCACGGCCGCCGTGGCGTCCTCGCCCAGCGGGCGTCGCCAGACCTCGAGGATCTCGAAGCGCGGATCGTCGCTCACCCGTACACACCCTCCACGTAGGACGACAGCGCATGAGATGCCTCACGCACGGTCGCGATCGCCATGGCGTAGTCCATTCGCACCGGCCCGATGAGGGACACCGCGCCAAGGTTCCGCCGCGGGGGACCGTACCCGGCCGCGACGATTGATACCCCCGACAACTCAGCCGGCAGTTCCGATCCGATCCTCAGGTAGGTCCGCGAACCCTCCACCGCACCCCGGAGCACCGCGAGCAGCAGATACCTCTCCTCGAGCGCCCGCACCAGCCCGTTGCTCTCCGACATCTCGCGGCGGCGCTCCTCCGTGAGCACGCGCGCCTGACCCGAGACGTACACCGCCCGGTCCTCCTCGAGTTCCACGAGTGCCGGCGCAATCGCCTCGATGAAGCCCTGCTCCATCGGCCCGAGCGAGGGGTCCGCCAGACGCGCGGGCATGCCGTGCGCCCCAACCGCGAGGCCCTGTACGCGGTCGTTGAGGAACGCCGCGGCCCAGTCGACCAGACCCGGATCCACGGGCCGGTCGAACGCGAACAGACGCTTTGCGATATCCCCCGTCGAGGTGATGACCACGACGGCCACGAGTTGCGGCTGAAGCAGCAGCACTTCCACGTGCCGCACGGTGGCCGAGGCCACCGGCGGGCCGGTGACCACGCCGAGGAGGTCGGTGACCTCCGAGATGGCGTCGGCGAGCCGGCGCAGCGTCTGATGCACCTCCACCCGCGCCAGGTCGGTGCCCACAGTGCGCGCCAGGTCGGTGCCGGTCGAGGGCAACGGAGCTCGCGGCAGGATCCGGTCCACGTAGTACCGGTATCCCGCCTCCGTGGGCACCCGGCCCGCAGACGTGTGCGGGTGCTTCAGGTACCCCTCCTCCTCCAGCCGGTGGAGTTCGTTCCGGATCGTGGACGATGCCCAGTCGAGGCCCCCGACCCCGACGATGTGCTTGCTGCCCACCGGTTGGCCGCTGGAGATATGGCGGTCCACGACCGCCCGCAGGATGTCCTCCTGGCGCGGGGTGAGCGACGGCGTTCCGGCAATGCGGTCAGTACTCATCAGAAGTCCATGATCTCCTGCATCACTGCATTCTGGAGCAGTCGGCCCCGGCGTGTCAGGCGGACGGTGCCACGACCTCGCTCCAGCAGCCCGCCTGCCTCGAGTACGTCCAAGGCGGCGGGGCGGTCCGGGGAGCCCGCCCACGCCATGTCGAGGGGCTCATCCACCCGCGTGCCGAGCATCCACCGCTCCCGCCGGCGGGTGTCGGCGTCGAGTGGCTCCTGGGTGCGGGGCGGTGCATCCCCCCGGCCCAGGGCAGCGACATACCGGTCGAGCCCCGGTGCATTGCGCCAGCGCCCGCCTCCCACCGTGCTCACCGCACCGACCCCCAGCCCCACGTAGTCGCGGGCGCGCCAGTACGCCAGGCTGTGGCGGCACTCCGCTCCGGGCCGACAGAAGTTCGCCAGTTCATACCAGCGGTACCCCGCGGCCTCGAGCCCCTCGACGGCCTCCTCGTACAGATCGGCGGACATGTCCTCGTCCGGGGGGAGGTGCGGGCCCGACGCGATGGCACTGCCCTCCTTGAACTCCAACTCGTACCACGACACATGATCCGGACCGACCTCGGTGACCCAGGCGAGGTCGGCGGCGAGGTCGGCCTGGGATTGCCCCGGCACGCCCAGCAGCAAGTCCACCGACAACCGCGGGATCCCGGCCGCGCGCACGGCCCGCACAGCCCGCGCGGCGTCGTCGGGGCCCGCCTGCCGGTCGAGGACCCCCAGCAGGTGCGGGTGGGTGGACTGCACGCCCAACGAGACCCGGTTCACCCCTGCCCCGGCCAGAGCAGCCATCAGGTTCTGGTCCACGGTCTCCGGATTGGCCTCGATCGTCACCTCAGCCCCGGGGGCAAGCAACGGGGAGATCGCGGCAAGCAGGGCCGACAACCGCCCGGCCCCCATCAGCGTGGGCGTCCCGCCGCCGAGATACAGCGTCTCGAGAGCACCGAGCCGCCCGCGCTCGCGCTCCAACTCGGCCAGAACCGCGTCGAGATACGCATCACGAGCGTCGTCGCGGCCCACCTCCACCACAAACGCGCAGTACCCGCAGCGGGCCGCGCAGAACGGCAGGTGCACATACAGGTGTGCGACTCCGCCGGGCTCGCCGGATCTCACCGCGTGGACTGCCCATCCAACTGCAGGACGGCGAGGAAGGCCTCCTGCGGTACCTCGACGTTGCCCACGTGCTTCATGCGCTTCTTCCCCTCCTTCTGCTTCTCGAGGAGCTTCCGCTTACGGCTGATGTCGCCGCCGTAGCACTTTGCCAGCACGTCCTTGCGCTTCGCCTTGACGGTCTCGCGCGCGATGACGGTCCCACCGATCGCGGCCTGCACCGGCACATCAAACATCTGCCGGGGGATGATCTCCCGCAGGCGCTCCACCAGCCCCTTGCCGCGCGCGTACGCGCTGTCGCGGTGCACGATCATCGACAGTGCGTCCACGGGCTCACCCGCCAGCAGGATGTCCAGCTTGACGAGCGGGCCTTCGCGGTTGCCGACCATCTCGTAGTCGAGTGATGCATATCCCCGTGTGCGGGACTTCAGCTGGTCGTAGAAGTCGAGCACCACCTCGGCGAGCGGCATGTCATACACGACCTGCTGGCGGTTCTCGATGGACGTCATCGTCACGAAGGTGCCACGGCGCTCCTGGCAGAGGCCCATCACGGCACCCACGGAGTCCTGGGGAGTCAGCATCGAACACCGCACGTACGGCTCCTCGATGCGCTCGATGTGGTTCGGCTCCGGCAGGTCCACGGGCGACCGGACGGCCAGTACCTCGCCGGTGGTCCTGGTGACCTCGTACTCCACGTTGGGCGTGGTGGCGATGAGGCTCAGGTCGTACTCGCGCTCCAGGCGCTCCCGGATGATGTCCATGTGCAGAAGACCCAGGAACCCGCACCGGAATCCGAACCCCAGCGCCTGCGAGGTCTCGGGCTCCCACACGAGCGATGCATCGTTCAGCGACAACTTGTCGAGGGCATCGCGCAGGTCGGGGTACTCGTCGGACTCCACCGGGAACAGGCCGCAGAACACCATGGGCTTGGCCTCGCGGTATCCGGGCAGGGGCTCCGGCGCCGGCTCCCGCGCGAGGGTGAGGGTGTCGCCGACGCGCAGGTCAACCAGGCTCTTGAGCCCCGTCACGATGTAGCCGCTCTCACCCGCCGACAGGTGGCCGATGGGCGTCATGGCCGGGGACATCACGCCCACCTCCTCCGCGTCGAAGCCGGAGCCGGTCGCCATCGCGCGCACCCGGTCCCCGGTGCGGATCCCGCCGTCCATCACGCGCACGAACGCCACGACGCCCCGGTACTGGTCGTACACCGAGTCGAACACCAGCGCCCGGAGTGGGGCCGTCCGGTCGCCGTCGGGTGGGGGCATGCGCGTGATGATCGCCTCGAGCACATCCTTCACACCCTGCCCGGTCTTCGCCGAGATGCGCAGGACGTGCTCCGGGTCGTCGCCAATCAGATCGGCCAGCGCGCGGGCATGGAGGTCCGGGTCGGCTGCGGGAAGATCGATCTTGTTGAGCACCGGCACCAGATGGAGGTCCCCCTCAATCGCCAGGTAGGCGTTGGCCAGCGTCTGCGCCTCGATGCCCTGGCTCGCGTCCACCACGAGCAGCGCCCCCTCGCACGCGGCCAGGCTGCGCGAGACCTCGTATGAGAAGTCCACGTGCCCCGGCGTGTCGATGAGGTTCAGCTGGTACGCCTCGCCGTCCTCGGCCGTGTACGTCACGCGCACGGCCTGGGCCTTGATCGTGATGCCCCGCTCCCGCTCGAGATCCATGGAGTCGAGCACCTGAGCGCGCATGTCACGCTCGCTCACCGCGCCGGTGAGCTGCAGGATGCGATCGGCGAGCGTTGACTTCCCGTGGTCGATATGGGCGATGATCGAGAAGTTCCGGATGTGCGACTGATCCACAGGCCCGACCCTATCGCAGTCCGCGCCGGCGGCTCACCACCCGCATGAGAGCGGTCATCTCGGGCATGTCCATCGCCCGCGCCGCTGCGACGATGCCGAGCACCATCGCGGTGGCGGCGGCCCCCACCGCCACCACTTGCCCCGGAAGCGACCTGCCCACCGCCTCGTCAAGCACGCGCCACGTGAGCCAGGCAAGCAGCCCCGCCACGACCGCCGTACCCACCGCCCGGACGAAGCCGTCTGCCACCGAGCGCAGGTCGAGATGCCCCGTCCGTACGCTGAGGTACCGCACGAGCACCAGGAACACCACGAGACTGGTGATGGAGGTCGACAGCGGGATTCCGCCCACCCCCATCGGTACGTACAGGATGGCATCGAGCACGGCATTCAGCACGACACCCAGACCCGCGATGGCCGTGGGCACCCACGGCTGCTGCAGGCTGAAGAATGCCCGGATGACCAGCAGGCTGGCGCCGTTGAAAACCAGGCCGATGGTGAAGAAGAACAGCGCCTCGGACGTGATGAGCGTCGAGTACGCGTCGAAGGCACCGCGCTGGTACACGAGGCGCACCACCGGCTCGGCCAGCACCATCAGAAAAGCCGAGGCGGGCAGGAGGAGGAAGAAGATCTGGCGCAGCCCCGACGCCACGGCACCGCGGAGCCCCGGGAGGTCCTGATTGGCCGCCATGCGCGAGATGGCGGGGAAGAGCACGGTCGCGATAGCAACACTGAAAACGCCCTGGGGCAGGATGTACAACCGGAAGGCCGCGTCAATGGCGCGCACCGCCTGGTCGCTCACCAGCGTGGCGAAGATGCTGTCCACCACCGCGTTGATGTTGATGAGGCCCAGCCCCACCGTGACCGGCAGCATCAGCAGGAGCACGCGGCGCACCAGGCGGTTCGCGAACCCCGCAGTGATGGGGAACGGGCCGAGGCCCCGCAGATGCGGGAGCAGATACAGCAACTGCGCGAGGGTTCCGACCAGAATGCCCACTGCGTAGATCCACATGCGGCTGTCCGCCGGGGCGAAGGGCGCGAACACCCCCAGCGCCACGATGATCACCGCGTTCCACAGCACGGGCACGAACGCCGTCGGGGTGAACCTGCCCTCGGCTTGCAGCACGCCGGAGACGATCCCGGTCAGGCCGAGCAGGGGGACGATCGGGAACATCAACTGCGCGAGCCACACGACGTCGTCCCGCAGGGACGGATCGAGGCCCGGGGCGAACAACGGCATCATCCACGGCGCGACCAGGATGGCGGCGAGGGTGATCGCACCGAGGCCGAGAGTGATGACGCTGGCCAGCGCCCCGACCAGTCGCCGGGCCTCCTTGTCGCGCCCCTCCTCCTGCAACTGGGTATAGATCGGCACCATCGCCGCCGAGATCGCGGAGTCGGCCACCAGACTGCGCAGCAGGTTGGGCACCTGGAACGCGATGACGAACGCGTTGATGGCGCCCACGGTGCCGAACAGGGCCGCCACCAGGATCTCGCGCACCAGCCCGGCCACGCGGCTGACGGCGGTCCAGAACGAGAACATGGCCGTGGAGCGGCCCAGGCCGCCGCCCGACCGGCTGCGCCCCTCGTTACCTGTGTCCGTCACGCTCGCGGCGTCATCCCGGTCATCCGTTGCTACGATACCCGGCTGTCCTACCGGAATCGGAGAATCACGCGTGGCCAACATCAAGCAGCAGAAGAAGCGCAACCGTCTTTCCCTCAAGCAGAGGGACACCAACATCCGCTACCGCTCCACCGTGCGTAGCGGGATGAAGCGCCTCGTCACTGCCGCTGGCGCAGGTGAGGCCATCACCCCCGAGCAGGCCGCCCAGATGATGAAGACCATTGACCGCGCCGCTGCGCGCGGTGCTCTGCACAGCAACACGGCGGCCCGCCGCAAGGCGCGCGTCGCGCGACTTGTCGCCGCAAGCACGACCTAGGCGCATCTCGCGCCCGTCGGGCCGCAGGGCCCTTCGGGCGGCCCGTGGTCCTACGGGTCGGGCACCTCGGAGCCCAGCAGCAGAGTGGTACCGGTGAAGGTGCCCATTTGAAATCGTCGCCCCGGCACGATTCACGCCGTGCAGGCTCACCGTGCCGACCTTGGCCGTGTTGCACGTGGCCCTCGTCTTGAACACGCACTTCTTGGCCGGGACCGCCACGGCGGCCCCCGGCACGGCAACCGTGGCCAGGAGAGAACGCCGACGACCGCCACGGCACCGATCAGGGGGGCGAGGGACCGCACGCGGAGGCTCACGGAGTGACCGTCGCGGGTGTTCGGAGCGGGACCGCCGCAGGGCGGGCGTCTGGGCGCGCCCCACCCGGCATCCGCCGCAGAGCGGTCAGGAAAGGTAGACGGTAACGACGCGGTCCGCGGTGACAGTCGCGTCCGAGCACACGTAGGTGCTGTTCGGCGGACTGCTGCCCGTGAACATCGGCGCACCGGCCGCGCACCACCCCACCAGTTGGTGCGCGGTATCGGTCACGGTCACCCTCACGGTCGCCCCGTCGAGGACCGACATCACACAGGTGTTCTGTCCGAAGCACGTTTCGGTACTGAGAACGACCCCAAGCCCGGTTATCACCTCGATCCGTGCCTGAGCCAGTGGGGCCGGCTGCATCGACCCGCCATCGCTGGTGTTCACCCTCACCGAGCGGTTGACCGGGGTGGACCCGGGTCCGGGGGCCACAGTGCCGGTGACGGACGGTGCGGGGAGGGATGTGATCGAGCACCTCGCAATGTGCAGCCCCGCCTCCTGCCCGGCGATCGGTGCACATGTCCACCCGGGGATCGAGAGCGACAGCGGCGTAGAACCCGAGACCTGCGCAATCACTGGTGCGCCCACGGCGAGGACCTTCGTGCACGGAAGCGTCTCGCAGAGGATCCCCGGACGGAAGAAGCCGTCTTCGCGGATGAGGGCCGTTCTGAACCCCGACGGCGTCCCCGCAGGTGCGCTCACCGTCACCGCCGCGCTCCCCGCGAGGCCCCTCGCGCCGGTCAGGTCGTTATGTCCGGTGTATCTCTGTGCATCGGAATCACAGGAGTCGGCGAAGCGAGTGCCGAGGAACGACGCGTACGGAGCATCGGTGGACCCCATGCAGCGGAGCATCGCATCGTCCACCACGGACCGCGCAATCGTGGTGCGCACGAGTGCGGTCGCCCCCGGCGGGTTGAAGCCCGCGAACTGGAACCATCCCCCGCGGCCCGCAAACGTGGAGTCGCTCACGTCAGATCCCCAGAAGAAGACGAAATGTCCGCCGGAGCGAATCCCACTGAAATCGGAATGCGGGATCACAGACTGCTTGAACGACACGTCCCCCTGCACCAGGGCCCCGCGCGCGTTCACCCCACCCCCGGTGCATATATATGAGTCGACAAAGGTACCCGTAACGGTGATCGTCGTGCAGCCATGCGAACGTGCCGCCTCGTGCCCGCCCCTCGTCTCCCGCACGCGCACGTTCCGGAACACGACATTGGACAGGCGCGCCCCGGCGAGCGAGAGGTCAGTGACCGTGACCTTGCTGAACGTCGTGTTGCTGATCTTCGCCTTTGACATGTCGACGCCCGTCAGGTTGGCGCCTGTGAAGGTGGTGCCCGTGATGGTGGCCCCCGTGAAGTCCACGCCCGACAGATTGGTGCCGGTGAAGGTGCTCTTGGAGATCGTCGCCCCGGCGAGATTGGCGCCCTTCAGACTCACCTTGCCGACCTTGGCCTTGGTGACCCGGGCCTTCTTGCACGTGGCCTTCTTCTTGAGCACGCACTTCTTGGCGGGGGGGGCCGCCACGGTTGCGCCGGGCAGGGCGACCGGGGCCAAGAGGGCGCCGGTGAGCACGACGGCACCGATCAGACGGGTGAGAGACCACACGCGGGGGGTCATGCGCTTACGGTAGCAGGGGTTGGTAGGGCCATTCCCGTGTGGTGCACGACACGGACCCTCGTCCCACCGGAGGTGCGTCGCTCGGAGTCAGGACCGATGGACGGTGACGACAGGATGGTCGCTGCACAGGCACCCGCTCAGCGCCTCCGACACGCCCCGAGCAGGTCCCGTACCCCGATCTCCAGCACCATGCGCCCGCCGTCGGCGCGCGAGGTGCCCAGATCGGTGAGGGCCGAGACCCGCAGGTCCATCTCAAGGTCTGCGAGCCGGGCCACGCACCACTCCCCGGTACCCGGCGCGATGGAGCGGGCGTGCTCGGTGACCTTGACGGCCGGATAGCCCCGGAGCCCGGTGATGCGCTCGACGTCGGCCTGGGTGGCACCGGGGGTCTGGGCGACGGCGATGCCCCGGAAGTGACGCGCGAGCAGGCGCTGGATGACGATGGGCTCGGTGGTGTCGCTGCCCCCGGCGAGGTCGCCCAGCAGGTCCTGCGCGGCCTGGGAGTCGCCGGCCACGATGAGGTCCCCCAAGAGGTACGCCCGGGCCTCCGGGTCCCCCACCACGAGGGCGTCCACGTGCTCCCTCCCCACGGGGCCATCCCCTGCGGCCAGAGCCAGTTTCGCGGCCTCGTTCCCCAGGTGGCCGGCGTCAGAGCCAGCGCGACCGGCCCGGCGCAGCACCTCATCCGCCAGCGGGCCGCTGATGGTGGCCCCATGCCTCCGGACCTCGCCCTGCACGAAGGCCCGGAACCATTTCGCGCGGGCCTTCTCGTTCCCGCGCGTATCCGGCGGTGGTCCGTAGGCCAGCACCTGCCCGGCCGCAGTCACCGCAGCCAGCATGCGCGGGGTCGGGGCGCCTTGGGCCACCATGGCCAGACACGTGGTGGGCACCGGATCCGCCAGATATTCGACGAGCGGCTCCACGTCGGCGGCCTTCCACTGGTCGGCACGGCGCACCAGCACCAGGCGCGTGCCGCCGAACGACATGGCCTCGCAGGCCGCACCCACCTCGGTGGCGGGCGTGTCGGTGGCCTCGAACCGCTCGGGGGGCATACCGCCCTCCCCCTCCACGCGGGCCACCAGCCGCTGCACGGCCATGTCCACCTTGGCCCGGTCCTCGCCATGGATCCAGTAGACGGGTCTGAGGGGCTCCTTGCGGGACACACGGCAAGGCTACCCACGCGACACGACGATCCCCCCATTCCCGGGCCGCACGTCCACGTCGCCGCCCCGGTCGGTGCGCAGCACCTGGGCGCCGGACCGCGACAGGGCCTGAAGCGTGCGGTCGCGGGGATGCCCGAAGGCATTCCCGGCGCCAGCCGACACCAATGCGGCCGCTGGGGACAGGCGGGCGAGCACGGCGGGCAGGCCCGGGTCCTCCGACCCGTGATGCGGCACCTGCAGCACGTCCACCCTTGGCAGGTCGAGTGGCGCCAGCACCGGGCTCTCGGCATCGCCGGGCACGAGCGCGCTCACGCCCGTGGCCACCGCGTGCACCACAAGCGAATGGGCGTTGGGATCGCCCGATGACGCCGCACCGGGTAGCGGGCCGATCACCCGCACCGTCCACGCGCGGGTGCTGACCTCGGTGCCGGCACCGGCCCACGTGACGGGAACCCCACGCGAGGCGGCCTCCCGCGCCAGCAGGCGCACCAGCGGCGCGCGACGGTCATCCCACGGCAGCACCAGATGGCCCACCGCCATGCCATCGAGCACAGCCATGGCCCCACCCGCATGGTCCGCGGAGCCGTGGCTCAGCACCATCACGCCCACGGATGACGCCCCCACCCGCTCCAGGCCGGTGATGACCGGCGGCGGATCACCCGCGGGGCCCGCATCAACCAGCACCTCCACTGACGACCCGTTGCGAAGCGCCACCGCTGACCCCTGCCCCACGTCGATCATCCGCAGGCCCACCCCCTGAGGGGGGCTCGCCCTCCCGCACCCAGAGGCCAGCCGGAGTGCGGGCCATGCCGCCAGAACCACCACGGCCACCGAGACAGCGGCTCCCCGGGGTAGATGCACGACAGGCCACCGGCGGCCGACTGCGCCACGGCCGGGCACCCGCCGGAGCCACCACCACGCCATCGGTGGCACGGCGGCCAGAAGCGCCAGGGGCACGGCGCCCCAACCGGGCACCTGCTGCACCGCGCCGGGGATCGCGGATGCCACCGTGGCCACCAGCATGATGAGCGACGCGCCCATGGCCGCGACCCACGCGATCGCAATGCCCAACGGTCCCCAGATCGCATCAGCGACCACCCCGAGCATGGACACCACCACAACGGGCCCAGCCACCGGGACCGCCACAAGGTTCGACACCAGACCCACCACGGAGAGACTGCCGAACCCCGCCGCCAGCACCGGTGCGGTGGCGAGGCCCGCCCCCGCGGACTGCGCCATCAGGTCGGCCGCGCGCCCGGGCATGAACCCGCGTAGCCAGTGCGACAGCGGAGGGGCGATGGCGAACAGGCCAGCCACCGCCGCAAACGACAACTGCAGCCCGGGGTCGTCCACGGCGAGCGGATCAATGACCAGCATCATCGCCAGAGCCACCAGCAGCGCATTCCATGGCGCCCGGCGGTCGCCGCGCAGGTCGGCCGCCAGACCGATGGCCCCCATCAGGCCCGCCCGAAACACCGATGCCCCGCCGTCGCACGCCAGACAGTAGGCCAGCATGGCGGCTCCGGTCGTCGCCACTCGCCATGTGCGGGGCATGCCCGCCGCACCGAGCACGGCGATCACCCCGATGCCGATCACCGCCACGTTGTGACCGCTCACGGCAAGGAGGTGCCACAGGCCGGCATCGCGCATGCGCGTGGCCGCCGTATCGGAAAGGCCCTCGCCACCACCCAGCGCCATGCCGCGGACCAGGGCGGCCCGGTCGCCCGACAGCCCGGCTGCCACGTGGGCCTGAGCCCACCGGCGCAGTGCGTCACGCGCCCCCTGAGGCCCGCCCCGCCACCCGACGCCGCGCCAGCCATCGGCCCGCAGGCGACCGGCGATACCTTGGCGGCGCAACCACGCCGTCCACCACGGTGGCGACCCCGTCCGGCTGGCGGGCGCGATGCGGCCCTCCACGCGCGCGACCACCCCCACCGGAGGCGGGGATGCCCCGGGCGGCAGGTCCAGAAGCAGCCGGGTTCCCGGCGCGGGTGCTGCCTTCCCGCCCATGCGGGTCACCTGCACGGCCACACGCACTCCGTGCGGGCCGATGGCGGGCGTGCCGGTGACCGTGACCATGCCCGTCGCCCACCCGGAGGTACGCACGGGAGCAGGGGTCGTGGCCTCCACCCGCACCGCTGACCAGGCGGCCCCCGACCCGACGCACCCCACCGCGAGGAGCGCCACCACCACGCCGGGCCGCCCCCGGGCCCACGCCCATGGCGCGGCGCAGCAGGTGAGGACCGCGGCCGTGACCATCACGAGCAGGGGCACGCCCCGGGTTCCCATCGCGAGACCCGCCACCAACGCCGCCGGCAGAGCCAGCGGCAGGTGCCGGATCACGGCACGACGCGGTTCCGAAGAGCCTCCATGCGGGCCGGGCCGATGCCCGGCACCTGATCCAGTTGGTCCACCGACGCGAACCCGCCATGCGCATCGCGCCACGCGATGACGCGGGCTGCGAGCGCCGGTCCCACCCCGTCCAGGGCCTCGAGATCAGCAGCCGTGGCGGACGAGAGGCTCACCGGCCCCACCGCCCCGGCGGTGGCCGGTGCGCCACCCCGGCCAGCCCGCACGGGGACGACCACCTGCTGGCCGTCGGCGAGCGGCGCCGCGAGGTTGACCCGTGACATGTCCGCGTCACGGGTCGGACCCCCGGCCATCCTCACCGCCTGGATCACACGGGAGTCGCCGCCGACGCGATACACGCCGGGACGCCGGACCGCCCCCGCGACATGGACCAGCGTGACCTTCTGAACGTCGGGCTGCCGCACGACCCGGGCGGCGACGGGGGCGGTCGACCCCTCGTCGCCCCCGTCGCCCGTGGACCGCCACGCCATGACCGCGAGCACCAGGGCAAGGAGCCCGTACAGCCAGCCCGAGCGGCGCAACCACGGCATGAGGCGGTCCATACGGTCACGGTAGGCATGCCCGCGTGACCGGTGACGCGCTGCCCGTGACGGGCCGCGCGCCGTGTGGTCACGTCCCGCCCACCACCACGTTCACGAGCCTCCCCGGCACCACGATCGTCCGCGCAGGCTCCGCGCCGCCCATCGCCGCCTGCACCTTTGGCAGCGCGAGAGCCAGGGCGATCAGGTCCTCGTCGGTGATGTCGGGCGACACATCGGCCCGATCACGCACCTTGCCGTTCACCTGGACGACGATCGTCACGATGTCGGCCGTCAGGAACTCCGGGTCCGCCTGGGGCCAGGGCTCCTCCCACAGGCGATCGCCCCCCATTGCAGCCCAGAGTTCCGATGCGATGTGCGGAGCGAATGGGAAGAGCAGCGACACCGTCGTCCGGGCGGCGTGCCACGACGCCATGCGCACCGGGGCCGTGTCACGGGCACCCTCCGCACCATCCCGCGTGGCGTGGTTCACGAGCTCCTGGATCGCCGAGATGGCGGTGTGGAACGAGAAGCGCTCGGCGATGTCCTGACTCACCTTGGCGACCGTCGCCTCGGCCTTGCGCACCAGCGCAAGAGCGGCGGCGTCACCGGCAAGGTCGTCGGCGGACGGACGGCCCGGATCCACGTCGCCCGGCAGACCCCTGACGAGCCGCCAGACGCGGTCGAGGAACCTCCGCTGCCCCTCCACGCCCGAGTCCGACCACTCTGCGTCGTCAGCGGCGGGGCCCATGAACAGGATGTAGAGGCGGAGGGTGTCCGCGCCGAAACGCTGGATGATCTCGTCGGGCGGCACGACGTTGCCGCGGCTCTTGCTCATCTTCGCACCGTGGTGATGAATCATCCCCTGCGTGAAGAGGCGCGCGAAGGGCTCACGGGTGCCCACAAGGCCGAGGTCGTGCAGGACCTTGGTGAAGAAGCGCGCGTACAGCAGGTGCAGGATCGCGTGCTCGACACCCCCGATGTACTGGTCCACGGGCAGCCAGTAATCGGCGACCTCCCGGCGGAAGGGCCCCTCGGTGAGATCCGGGGCCGTGTATCTGAGGAAATACCAGGACGAATCCACGAACGTGTCCATGGTGTCGGTCTCGCGACGGGCGGGGGCCCCACACGCCGGGCAGGTGGTGCTGACCCAATCCAGGGCAGCCGCCAGCGGGCTCTGGCCACGGGGCGCGTAGTCATCCACGTGAGGGAGGAGCACCGGCAGATCGGCGTCGGGGACCGGCACCACGCCGCAGACATCGCAGTTCACCACCGGGATCGGAGCACCCCAGTACCGCTGCCGTGAGATGAGCCAGTCGCGGAGGCGATAGCCCACGGTGGCCTCGCCGTCGCCCCGCGCGGCGAGCAGCGCGCACATGGCGTCCCCGGCCTCGTCCACGGTCATCCCATCGAGGGGTCCGGAGTTCACCAGACGCCCGGGGCCCGCCCAGACCTCCTCCAACGGTGCATCCGCCGGCACCCCCTCGGGCGCGATGACCCGCCGCACCGTCAGGCCATGGGCCCGCGCGAAGGCGAAGTCGCGCTCGTCGTGCCCCGGCACCGCCATGATCGCGCCTGTGCCGTAGTCCATGAGGACGTAGTCGGCGACCCAGATGGGGATCTGCTCGCCCGTGGCGGGGTTGGTCACATGCCGACCCGTGGACACGCCGGTCTTCGGACGCTCCATGCTGCTGCGCTCAGCCACCGCCGTGCGCGCCGCACCGGCGAGGTACGACATCACCGCGTCACGCTCCGGGCGCCCCTCGACCAGACGTGGCACCAGGGGGTGCTCGGGTGCCATCAGGAAGAACGTCGCACCGTGGAGGGTGTCGGGGCGCGTCGTGAACACCGGGATCACCACGTCGGGGTCGTCGGCCAGCCGGAACACGACGCGCGCGCCCACCGAGCGGCCGATCCAGTTGCGCTGCATGGTCAGCACACGCTCCGGCCAGTCGTCCAGCAGATCCATGTCGTCGAGCAGCGCCTGGGCGTAGTCGGTGATGCGGAAGAACCACTGGGGCAGTTGCCTCAACTCCACCGGGGCCGAACAGCGCTCGCACAGCCCGTCCACCACCTGTTCGTTGGCCAAGACCGTCTGGTCCGCCGGGCACCAGTTGACGGCCGCCTCGCGGCGCTCGGCCAGACCCCTCTCGAGGAACCGCAGGAAGATCCACTGCGTCCATCGGTAGTACCCGGGATCCGCGGTAGAGATCTCCGTGTCCCAGTCGATGGAGAAGCCGAGGCGCCGGAGTTGCATGCGGATGGCGGCGATGTTGCGGTGGGTCACCGTGGCCGGCGGCTCGCCCGTGCGGATGGCCGCGTTCTCAGCGGGCAGCCCGAAGGCGTCGTACCCCATCGGGTGGAACACCACGTGGCCGGTCCGGCGCCGGTGGTGCGCCACCACGTCGCCCATCGTGTAGTTCTTGACGTGCCCCATGTGGATCTCGCCCGACGGGTACGGGAGCATCTCGAGGACGTAGGCCTTCGGTGCGTCCGGCAGCGGGGACGGCTCCCCGTCGCGCGCCACGGGCTCCGCGTGGAAGGCCCGCTCGGCGTCCCACGCGGACTGCCAGCGGGCCTCCGTCCCCGCCGGGTCGTACCGTTCCGGGAGTTCGCTCGGCGGTGGGGTCATCGGCGGGCGACAGTACCAACTCGGAAAGGCGTACCCACTGACGACCCTGAGCGCCAGGACCCAGATACGGCAGGCGGACCTCGGCGCCGAGTTCGACGCCATCCTCGCCATCTACGCGGCCAACGGCTGGAGCCATGCCCGGCATCCCGACCGCTTGCGGGTCGCACTGGACCGCGCCGACCGTGCTCTGGTGGCCGTCCTCGACGACCAGGTGGTCGGCTTCGTCCGGACGATGAGCGACGGGGCCTTCGCCGTCTACATCGCGGACATCCTCGTTCTCCCGGAGGTCCAGCGCCAGGGGATCGGGACCAGCCTCCTCAGGGCCGTCCTCGACCACTACCCGATGGGGCAGTTCCACCATCAGGTGCTCATCGCCGAGCGCGACGCCGAAGGGTTCTACCGCCGGATGGGAATGTCCGCCGTAGGTACCGTCGGCCTGACTGCATTCATCCGCACGCGCAACACAACGTGATGATGTGACGCTCACGGGGCACGACGCCGCGCCTCGGACTAGCGTTCCAGACGGCTCCTCATGAGAGGGGCAGCAAAAGCGTGGACGTGCAGGCCGTCGGTACCCTAGTCGTTCGACGAGCAGTTGCAGGCCTCGCCGAACAAGGTGGAAAACGTGCCGGAAGGCGTCGTCAAGTGGTTCAACGCTGAGAAGGGCTTCGGGTTCATCACTCCCGATGACGGGGGTAAGGATCTGTTCGTGCACTTCTCGGAGATTCAGGGGTCGGGCTACCGCACCCTCGACGAGGGGCAGCGCGTGACCTTCACTGCCGGCGAGGGCCCGAAGGGCCCTCAGGCGCAGGCGGTCCAGGCGGCCTGAGCCCCGGACGCCCGGTGGGCGTCCTCAGGCAGTACCCGACGGGCCCCTCTTCGGAGGGGCCCGTCGCGTTCCCGGGGAGGTTGGGCATGGCGCCGCGATAGTGTGCCGCGCCGTGCCTGCCCCCGGACCGGGGGCAGCGGTCGGCTTCGGGGAGGCGCGTGTGTCGCAGGTGACGGCGGGAGCCGGCCGCGATCAGCGGATGTGGGAGCGGCGCTGGGTCATCCTCGCCATCCTCGGGCTGGCCCAGCTGATGGTGGTGCTGGACGCCACGATCGTCAACATCGCATTGCCGTCCGCGCAGGCCGACCTCGGGTTCTCCGACTCCAACCGGCAGTGGATCATCACCGCCTACGCGCTGGCATTCGGCAGCCTGCTGCTGTTCGGCGGGCGCCTGTGCGACCTCCTCGGTCGCAAGTGGGTCTTCGTGTGGGGCCTCATCGGCTTCGCGGTGGCATCCGCTCTCGGCGGCATCGCACAGGACTTCACGACTCTGGTGACGGCCCGCGCCCTGCAGGGGGTCTTCGGTGCGCTTCTGGCGCCGGCGGCCCTGTCGCTGCTCACCACGATCTTCACCGACCCCCGTGAGCGCGGTAAGGCATTCGGCATCTACGGCGCAATCGCGGGTGGCGGCGGGGCGCTCGGCCTGCTTCTTGGCGGCGTCCTCACTGAGTATCTGTCGTGGCGGTGGTGCCTCTGGGTGAATCTGATCCTCGCCGTCCCCGCCGTCATCTGTGCCGTCGTCCTGCTGGTGTCCCACGGTCGCGGGCGGGCGAGCCTCGACATCCCCGGCACCATCACATCGGTCCTCGGTCTCCTCGCGCTGGTCTATGGCTTCACGCGGGCCGAGATTGATGGATGGACCTCCGGCACCACCGTTCTGCTGCTCATCGCAGCGCTGGGACTGCTCGCCGCATTCGTGTGGATAGAGATCGGCGCAAAAGAGCCCATGCTGCCCATGCACGTGCTCGCCGATCGCAATCGCGGCGGGGCCTACCTGGGTCTGGGGCTGGCCTCGGCGGCGCTCTTCGCGGTGTTCCTCTTCCTGACGTTCTACCTGCAGGACACGCTCGGGTACTCGCCCGTCGCCACGGGTCTCGCCTTCCTGCCCATGACCGCGGCCATCATGGTGACCGCCACAACATCAACAGCCATCATCCTGCCGCGCACCGGCCCGCGCCTGCCGGTGACCTTGGGAATGCTCCTCGGCACGATCGGCGTCGGCCTGCTCACACAGATCGGCGTGGACACGCCGTATCTGACCCATGTGCTGCCGGGGCTGGTGGTGAGCGGACTCGGGCTCGGTCTGGTGTTCGCGTGCTGCTTCGAACTCGGCACGATGGGCGTGGACGCGAGCGACTCGGGCGTTGCCTCAGCCATGGTGAACACCACGCAGCAGGTCGGGGGGTCCATCGGAACGGCGCTCCTCAGCACGATTTTCGCGAGCGCCGTCACTGCGTTCGTGGCCGGGCCCGGTGACCCCGAGGCGACCGTCACCGGGGCGGCGGCACAGGTGGACGGCTACACGACCGCCTTCTGGTGGGCGACCGGCATCTTCCTGCTCGCGACCGTGGTATGCGGGCTCCTGCTTACCAAGGATCTGCCCGACCACGACCCACGCGCGCGCGCCGGGGCCGCATAGCGACCATCCCCCGTGCTCCGCGACCCCGCCCCGGGGTCACGCCGGGGAGCGACCAGTGCGGGCGGACCGCGGTCGGGCGGGAAATCAGGCCGGGTAGTCGGCGACCAGAGTGGCGCGGAGCTCCTCTGACGCGTCCTCGATGACCTCCTCGCAGGCTGCGTTGGCCTCCTTGCCGGCGTCCGACCCGTTCAGGATCTCGTCCTCATTCACCCTCGCCTCCAGGCAGGCGAGGGAGTTCCGGCAGATGGTGTCGAAGCCCGTACGAAGATGCGCGATTCCCTCCGCGGAGATCGTGTCCTCAAGGGCCAGAACCGCATCATCCACCTGACCCGAGCACCCGGTCATGTAGGCCTCTCGCGCCGTCTCCGACCAAACCGCTGCCGTGCTCGGCGCCGGGTCCGGCGACGAACCGCACCCGGCGCCGAGGGCAACCGCTGCTGCCAGAACCACCACCGCTGAACATGCACTCATGCGTTTGATCATGCGGGAAGGCTACAGCATCCACATGCGGAGTGTCGGAATGCGACCGGCCCGATGGACGTGGACGCGAGCGGCCCGGGCGGCGGCTCGGCCATGGTGAACACCACACAGCAGATGGGAGGTTCCATCGGAACTGCGCTCCTCAGCACCATCTTCTCGAGCGCCGTCCCTGCGTTCGTGGACGCGAGCAGCGACCCCGACGCGCCGGTCACCCGGGCAGCGCCCCAGATGGACGGCGACGCGACCGCCTTCTGGTGGCGGGCCGACACCGTCCTGCCGGCAACCGTGGAGTGTGGGGTCGTGCTCACCGGAACCCGTCCCGGGCCCGCTGTGTCACCCCCCGTACGGCCACAGAGCGGCCGTACGGGGGGTGACAGGGGGTCAGGAGGGGTAAGTGGCTGCGACCTCAGCGCCCAGCGCGAGCGCGGCCTCGGTCATGCCCTCTCGGCAGGATGCCAGTGCGGCCGTACCTGCCGGTGTGTCGTCCGCGACATCGTTGGCGGTCGCCGTGGCCTCGAGGCATGTGAGGGTGTCCTGGCAGATCGTGGCGAAGCCCGTGCGGAACTGCTCGATGCCCTCAGCGGAAATCGTGTCCCCGAGGGTCGCAAGACCGGAATCGGCCTCAGTGGTGCACGCGGTGACGAACGTCTCGCGCACGTCCTCCGGCCACGGGTCGCCGACAACCGGCTCCGAGGATGAGCCGCAGCCAGCGCCCAGAGCGACTGCTCCCGCGGCCAGCAGCACTGCAATTGGGGTGAATCTCCGTGTTGTCATCTGGCGAGGCTACACACCGCCGAAGACGGCCCCGAACGCCGAAGACCGCTCCGGGGAGCGGTCTTCGGACGGGACCCGATGGAGGATACCGGGATCGAACCGGTGACCTCTACGCTGCCAGCGTAGCGCTCTCCCAGCTGAGCTAATCCCCCGCGTGCGGGCGCAGTATAGACAGGCCGTGCCCTACAGAGCGGGTGGGTCGAAGGGCGTGTTGGGGGCCTCCCGCCACAGGCGCTCCAACCGGTAGAACTCCCGCGCTTCCGGGGTGAAAACGTGGATCACGACGTCCAGGGCGTCCACGAGGATCCAGTCGCCCTCCTTCTGGCCCTCCACCTGCCGCGGCGTGACGCCGAAGTCGTGCTTGAGCCGGTAGCGCAAGTCCTCGGCGATCGCCTTCGTCTGCCGAGGGGTACGCCCGGTGCAGATCACGAGGTGGTCCGTGTAGTCGACCAAGCCGCGCATGTCGAGGACCATGATGTCCTCGGCCTTCTTGTCATATGCGATGGCGGCTGCGCCGAGCGCGAGTTCCGTGGTGTCCGCGGGGTCTCCCCTATCGATCACAGGTGCTGGACGCAGGCTAGCCGCGCCGACAGCGCCCATCAAGGCAGCAACGGGGCGGTCCGCAGCAGCGCTGCGACCGGCTCCGGTACCAGATCGGTGATGTCCTCCCCGCGGGCCAGGCGCTCGCGCACCTGGGTGGACGAAATGGGTACCTCGGGCATGTCCACAACATCAATGCGGCCCGCGGCCACCGGCCCAGTCAGGTCCTCGAGGCCGGGATCGGCCGAACCGGGGCGGGCGGCAACCGCGAGGCGGGCCAACTCCACGATGCGCTCCGGCCGGCTCCAGCCGCCGAAGCCCTCCAACTGGTCGGCGCCCATAATGAACCACAACTCCGCACCCGGGTTGTCGGCAGCCAGTTGCTCCAGGGTCTCAGCCGTGTAGGACGTTCCCGCACGGTCCAGTTCGAGGGTGCTCACCCCGAGGAGCGGATCCCCGGCCACGGCCGCGCGCACCAGGGCCAGACGGCGGTCGGGCGGCATCGTCGGGCCCCCGGGCTTGTGCGGGGGCTCCCACGCCGGCACGAGAAGGACGCGATCGAGGCCGAGCGCACGGGCGGCCGCTCTGGCCAAGGCCAGATGGCCCTCGTGCGGCGGATCAAAGCTCCCGCCCAGCGCCCCGATGCGCATGGGTCAGCGGATCTGGCCGGTGCCGGTCACCAGATACTTCACGGTGGTCAGGTCGGCCAGGCCGATGGGCCCGCGCGCGTGCAGCTTCTGGGTGGAGATGCCGATCTCGGCGCCCATGCCGAACTCGCCGCCATCCGTGAACCGGGTCGAGGCATTCACGTACACCACCGCCGAGTCAACCCCCTGCTGAAATGCGCGGGCAGCGTCGAGGGATCGCGTGATGATCGCCTCGCTGTGCCCCGACCCGAAGCGGTTCACATGATCCACGGCCTCGTCCACCGATCCGACGATGCCCACGGACAGAATGAGGTCCAGGAACTCCGTGGCGAAGTCGGCGTCCGTGGCATCCACCATGTCGTCGCCGAACCCCGCGAGCAGCGCCCGCGCCTCGGGCGACACCCTCATCTCGACGCCCGCGGCCAGCAGAGCCGTGGCCGCGCGCGGCAGGAAGTCCGGGGCGATGTCCCGGTGCACGAGGAGCGTCTCGCACGCGTTGCACACCCCGGGCCGCTGGGTCTTTGCGTTGACGACGATGGCCAGCGCGTCGTCCTGACAGGCATCGGCGTCCACGTACACATGGCAATTGCCGGACGCCGCATAGATGACGGGCACGCGTGCGTTGTTCTGGAGGTATGCCTTCAGTTCCTCGCCGCCGCGCGGAATGACCAGATCCACCCGGCCCTCGGCCTGGATCAGTTCCAGCATCTCGGCGCGATCCGGGCCGAGCATGGTGACGGCACCCACCGGCACGCCAGCGCCCACGAGGGCGGACGCCACGACATCGCCAAGCACCGCGTTGGATCGCCGGGCGACGCGGCTGCCGCGCAGCACGATGGCATTGCCGCTCTTCAGCGCCAGCGCAGCGGCGTCGGTCGTGACGTTGGGCCTGCCCTCGAAGATGACACCAATGACACCCAGGGGCACCCGCGTCTCGACGATCTCGAGTCCGTTCGCCACACGCCATCCGCCCGTGATGACCCCGACCGGGTCGGGGAGCACTGCGACGGCCCGCACGGCCGCCGCCATGGCCCCAAGGCGTGCGTCGTCGAGAAGGAGGCGGTCCACCGTGGCAGCGGGGGCACCGGACTGGCGGGCATCCTCGACATCCCCGGCATTCATCGCAAGGATCTCGGGGGCGCGGGTGACGATGGCCTCGGCCACTGCCTCAAGGGCGTCGTCCTTCGCGCCGGGGGACATGCGTGCGATGACACGGCCGGCGGCGCGCGCGGCCTCCAGGCGCTCGTCGAGGGATGCGTCGGTAGTGGCCATCAGGCGCCCACGCTACCGCACCCGGGGAGCGAACCGGTCACGGTGGATGACCTCGGCCGCCCCGCCGGGCAGCACTGCGAGTGCCTCCTCCGAGCGCATGCCGCGTACCGCCCGGATCTCCTCCGCGGACAGTTCGCTTATGCCCTTCCCCACCTCCTGCCCGTCGGGACCCACCACGAGCACGGCCTCGCCGGCCGGGAACGTGCCGTCGCACGACTCCACGCCGACGGGCAGGAGGGACGTACCCTTCTCGATGAGCGCCCTCACGGCGCCCGCGTCCACGACCACGCGCCCCTGCGCCGGCTTCGCGTGCCGCAACCACAACCTGAACGCGCCGTCCGCGCGCGCCGACGGCGCGAAACGGGTCCCCACCGGCTCGCCGGCAGCCGCGGCCGGGATGATCCCATCCACGTCACCGCTGGCGACGATGCATGCCACACCGCTTCCCGTGGCCATCGCGACAGATGCGAGTTTGCTGGCGATGCCGCCGCGCCCCCTGCCGGACCCGGGCAGATCGGCCAGCACCAGGTCCTCTGGCGCCGTGCCCGCGGGGACCTCCCCGATCAGTTCCGGGCCATCCGCACCCGGCGCGTACAGGCCGTCGCGATCGGTGAGCAGGAGGAGCAGGCGTGCCCGCAGGAGGATGGCCACATGCGCCGCGAGCACGTCGTTATCGCCGAACGTGAGTTCATCGGTGGCCGTGGTGTCGTTCTCGTTGATCACGGGGATCGCGCCGAGCGCCACCAGCCGCTCCAGCGTGTTCCGTGCGTTGAGGTACGAGGCGCGGTGCCCGAGGTCGCCGGACGTCAGCAGGACCTGACCGGGCACGGCACCGTGCCGGCCGAACTCGGTGATGTAGTGGGCGAACAGGGCGCCCTGCCCCACGGCGGATGCCGCCTGCAGATCAGGCAGGGCATCGGGGCGCACGCCGAACCCGAGCCTGCCGAGGCCGCAGGCGATCGCACCGCTCGACACCAGAACGGGGCGCTGGCCCTCAGCCGCCAGCGCGGCGATCTCTGCCACGCGGCGCCCGAGCACCTCCTCGCGAAGCGCTCCGCTGCCGTCCACCAGAGTGGACGACCCGATCTTGATCACGATGGCATCGCTCATTGCAGCCACCCGTGGAGTTCGTCACGGAGGGCAGGGATCCCCTCCCCGGTCTCGGCGGACGTGGCCTGCTCCGCCTCCGCCGGCGGGGCTGCCAGGTCGCACTTCGTGGCCACGACGACCTCGCGCGCGCCCTCCGGCATGAAAGCGTGCACGCCCCGGCGCACCCGCTCGATCCGCGCCGCGGGGTCCTCCGGATCAGAGGAGTCCACGCAGTGGAGCACCACCGATGCACGCTCCATCTGCCCCAGAGCCGCCCCGGGGCGGCCGGTCCCGTCGGCGGCAAGGCCCGGCAGGTCGGCGATCAGGTGGATCACGCCGTAGTCGTCGGACAGCGGGCCCAGCGCTGGCTCGCGCGTGGTGTGGGCGTACGGCGCCACCGTTGCGCTCGCGCCCGTGAGGGCGTTCAGCAGGGCCGTCTTCCCGGAGTTGGGCAGACCGATGATCGCAACGTCCACGGGCAGGCGCATCTCCAGGACGATCCATGCCTCCTCACCGTCCTCCCCCGGGATCACCACGCGCGGAGCCCGGTGCGTGGATGACCGGAATGCCCGGTTGCCCACGCCACCGCCGCCACCGCGCGCGACGGAGGCCCGGTCGCCGGGCACCATCAGCGAGGCCACCTCGTATCCGTCGCGGAGCACCCGCGTGCCCGGCGGCACGTGCACGTCGAGGTCGTCGCCACTCCGGCCGTGCCGGTTCCGCCCCTCGCCGGCACCACCGCCCGGTGCGGTGTGGTGCACCCGCGTGCGGAATACGGAGAGGTCGATCACCTGCTCGTCGACCACGAGCACGACATCGCCGCCGCGGCCACCGTTGCCCCCGTCGGGGCCGCCCCGCGGCGTGTGCGCCTCACGGCGGAATGACAGGCAGCCGTGGCCCCCGCTCCCGCCCTGGACGTGGATCTTGACCCGGTCGGTAAAGGACACGGCGAGGGGCCCGGGGCCCGCCCGGCTCAGCCCGCCGGGGCCTCCACGGGGTGCACCGACACGTGGCGTCCCCGGTGGCCGCTGGTGAACTCCACGCGACCGCTGACCGTCGCAAAGATGGTGTGGTCGCGACCGAGGCCGGCACCGTTGCCCGGACGGAACACCGTGCCGCGCTGGCGGACGATGATCGATCCCGCGGGAACGACCTGCCCCGCGAATACCTTCACGCCGAGGCGCTGGGAATTCGAGTCGCGCCCGTTCCGGCTGGATCCGCCACCCTTTTTGTGCGCCATGCCCTAGCCCCCGATTCCCGTGATGCGCACCCGCGAGAGCCGCGAGCGGTAGCCCATCTTGCGCTTGCTGTCCTTCTTCGCACGGTACGTCAGGATCGTGATCTTCGGGCCGAGAACATGCTCCTCGACCTCCGCGGTCACGGTGCCACCGTCGCTGAAGCCATCGGCGCCACCCGTCGCGAGGACCTTCGGCGAGATCGTCTCGCCGGGCTCCGCGGCGATGCGGTCCACGACGATGCGCTCACCCTCGCGCACCCTGTATTGCTTGCCCCCAAGGGCGATGACGGCGTAGTCAGCCACGATCTTCTCCACGTATGACGGAGCGCCCGACCACGGACGCGATCGGGGACAGTAGCGAACCGTCCCACCCCGCGCCACGTAGGGCGGTGCGCCCTATTCCTCGTCGGTGTCGGCCCCGGCGCGGGACCGACCGTCGGCCCGCGGCCGGCGCGCACGCGACTTGGTCGCCTCCCCGGCAATCCGGGCACTCCCGGGTGCCATCGACCCGTCGCGCTCGAGGCTGATCGACACGCCGATGTCGTCTTCGATGTCCGACAGGACGGCGTTGTCATCGGCCTGCAGGTAGTCGGCAACCTCGGGGTGCACGGCCACCGTGACCGGCGCGTCCCCCGCGCCCCTCAACAGGAGGCGGATCTGCCGCTCGGCATCAATCGCGTGGGTCTCCGGGCTCACGACGAACCCTTGCCCGCCACACGTGGGGCATGCCGTGGTCATGATCTCGCGGGCACCGTCGCTGATGTTCTGCCGGGTCATCTGCACCAGACCCAGCGGAGAGATCTCCACCACGAAGGTACGGCTGCGATCCCCCGCGAGCGCGTCGTTCAGGGCCTTGGTGACGGCCCGCCGGTTCCCGGCATCATCCATGTCGATGAAGTCGATGACGATGATTCCACCGATGTCGCGCAGGCGCAGTTGCCTGACGACCTCCTCGGCCGCCTCGAGGTTGGTGCGGGTAATGGTCGCCTCGAGTTGTGTGTTCCCCCGCCCGACGTTCTTCCCCGAGTTCACGTCAATGACCGTCATGGCCTCGGTGTCGTCGATGACCAGCGACCCGCCGGACGCGAGCGGCACACGGCGGCTGAGCGTCGAGCGGATGGCGGACCCGACCCCGTGCGCCTCCATGAGCGGTACATCACCCTCGTAGAGATGGACCCGATCGGCGAGCCCGGGGGACGTGCGACGGAGGAAACCCGTGATGCGCTCGTGCTGGCGGGCATCGTCCACCAGGACCTCATCAACGCTCTCGTTCAGGATGTCCCGGATCACCTTCAGCGACGAGTCGGCCTCGCTGTACAGCAGCGCGGGGCTCGTCACCTTGTCGGAGCGCTCCCGGATCGCCTTCCAGAGCAGGTTGAGCGACGCGAGGTCGCGTGCCAGTTCGGTGGCCGAGGCACCGGCGGCGGCGGTGCGCACGATGATGCCGCCGCCGTCGGTGGGCAGGCGCTTGCAGATGTCGCGGAGCCTGTGGCGCTCGTCGTCGTCGAGGCGCTTGCTGATGCCGATACCGTCGCCGAACGGCACGTACACGAGGAACCGGCCCGCGAGCGACAGTTGCATCGTCAGGCGCGCCCCCTTCGTCCCCATGGGGTCCTTCACCGCCTGGACGATGATCTCGTCGCCCTTCTTCAACAGGTCCGCGATGAGCCGCTTGCGCTTCGGCACACCCGCCGCGACGACGTCGTCCACGTGCAGGAATCCGTTCTTGCCGATGCCGACCTCAATGAACGAGGCCTCCATGCCGGCGAGGACCGACTCGACACGGCCCTTCCAGATGTGGCCCACCACGGAGCCGTGACCGCGCCGCTCGATCTGCACCTCGGCGACACGGCCGTCCTCGATGATGGCCACGCGCGTCTCGGCGCGGTCCACGGAAACAACGATCTGCTTGATCAGTCCCTCTCCTTGCGCCCATGGCGGACGCGGGCGAGCAGCGACCAGAACGCGCTCCGCGGATCAACGGGGGGGGAATCCTCCCCCATCCGGTGCGAGATACGTTGCGTGGCCGCCGCGAGTGCGACGGTCGAGGCCCAGGCGACAGCGCCGCGCACCATCCACCGGGGGGCTGGAACGATACGCGACGCGCCACGGGCGACGCCGGCGATGACGAGGCTGCTGCCGATGGCAGCGCCGATCTCCGGGAGGCGCCGGGCATCGAGCCGATGCCCCTCCGCCGACCCGACCCGGACCACCATGGCCAGCTGCGCGGCCGAGGCCCCGGGGAACCAGTTGAGCGCCCCGGCCACCGCGGACTCACGGGCGGCGGACGCGACGAGGCTGCGGCGGACGGGCTCGCGGAGTGCCGGGTAGCGGCGGGCGGCGGACACCTCGGCATCCCCCAGAGCCCGGACGATGCCGTCGGTGATGAGGCGGACCGACCCGGCGGACCGGAGATCGGCCGCGAACGCGAGGTCGCCGATGGTGACATCAGGCTCTGCGAGCAGTTCGGCCTCGCGGGCCGCACGGCGGTGCGCCGGGACGATCACCGCGATGAGTGTGCGACGGTCCTGACGCCTGCGGGCAGCCGCCTCGCGTGCGGCGGCACGGGCGTCGTCGTCGATGCCCAGGGGGATCACCAGCAGGTCGGCGTTGGGCCGGTCCCCGGCGGGAATGCCGAGCAACCCCGACAACCGCTCCGTGAGCGCCGGATCGCCGGGAAGGATCGCGACGATCCCCCCCTCGAGAGCCTCGTCGTGGTACCGCTTGGTGTCCCTCGCAAATGTGCCGGCGCGCTTCGCCAGCGTGGTGATGGCACCCACTCCTACACCCTCCGCGGCTGGAGCCCGTGCCCGCGCTGGCCGATGCGTAGGAGGACGCCGACGGCGACCAGGTTGGTCAGGGTGTGGCTCCCGCCGTACGACATGAATGGCAGCGGGATTCCGGTGATGGGCATGATCCCCACGTTCATCCCGATGTTAACGAACACCTGAAACGCGAGCATGGCCGTAAGGCCGGCTGCGATCAGTCGCTCCATCTCGGTCCCCGCGGATCGCATGATCACCATCGCCCGCCAGATGATCACGAAGTAGAGGGCGATGAGCAGCCCGGCCCCGAGGAAACCGAACATCTCGGCCACGACGGCGAAGATGAAGTCGGTGTGGTGCTCGGGCAGGAAGTCGTTGATGGTCTGGGTGGCGCCGCTCGGCCCCTTCCCGAACGCGCCCCCCGACCCGATGGCCACCTTGCTCTGCTCCAACTGGTACCGGGTATCGGACCTGTCGGCCCCGGAGTCCACGAACGCCGTGAGGCGGTCCACCTGGTACGGCTGCAGCACATTCACGCCGATGGCCGGCAGGGCGTAGAGGACGAGGGCGACGACCGCCATGACCACCGCGGCGAACACGATGAAATGGGTGATGGGCTGCCCCGCCACCCACAGGATGGCCAAGGCGATGGCCGCGTATACGAGCGACGTGCCCAGATCGGGCTGCAGGAACACGATGCCCGCGGGAAGAGCGGTGACCGCCGCCACGAGGAGCGACATCCGCGCCGAGTCCATGGACCTGATGCGCTCGACAACGAGAACCGCGATGACGAAGGCGATGACCACCTTGCCGAGTTCGGAGGGCTGCAGCCGGATGGGACCGAGTTCGATCCACCGGGTGGAACCGCGTGCCGAGGACCCGAGCACGAGCACGATCCCGAGGGCGGCGATGAGCATGGCGTAGAGCGTCCACGCGGAGCGCGAGAGGCGCTCCAGATCGAGCCTCAGGACGAAGAACAACGCGACGAGACCGATCAGCGTGTACGCGACCTGCCGGCTGAAGAAGAAATCGGGGTCCACGGGGATGTCACCTTCGGTGGCAACCATCACCATGTAGACGCCGAACCCGGATACCAGAAGCGCCGCCCCGAGCAGCCACAGGTCCAGCCCCGCCACGGCGGACTGCGCACGGCCACGCACGCTGCCGGCATCCACCTGCCCGGGGAGGGTGGCCATCAGTTCTCCTTCGCGCCGGATCCGCAGCGTTCCGGGTCGAAGCCCAGATACGCACCGATCGTCTGGCACGCCGCCGGGGCCGCCGCGTTCGCCCCCTGACCGCCGCGCTCGATGACGATCGCGACGACGATCCTGGGGTCGTCCCCGGGCGCGTAGCCCACATACCAGGCGTGGTCAATGCCACTGGGGTTCTCGGCCGTGCCGGTCTTCCCCGCAACCCGGAATGCCGTCGGCAGGGCACCGAAGACGGGTGTGGCCGTTCCCCCGGTCCCGTTGGCGGCCCGGCGCAGCCCGACACGGACGAGATTCAGGTGGTTCTGGGTGATCCCGACCGACCGCGTGGCGCGCCCACTCACGAGATCGCGCATGACCCGCCCGTCGCCGTCCACCACCGCGCGGCCGAGAGTGGGGGTCACCAGAGTGCCGCCGTTGGCGATGGCCGCATACGCGACGGCCATCTGGATCGGGGTCACCAGCACGTTGCCCTGGCCGATGGACATGTTGACGGAGTCGCCGGGGCGCCATGAGCAGTTGATGGGATCGGTCTCCCGGTCACATGTGCGGCGCTTGAAGGCGAGGTCCGGAACGAGGCCGGAGCTCTCCCCCTCGGTCAGGTCGATCCCCGTCGGACCGCCGAGGCCGAACCGGCGCGACCAGTCCTGCAGAGGCCATCCCTGGCGACGATATGACCGGTCGGCGATTTCATAGAAGAAGGTGTCACTGGACACCTCGAGGGCCGTCGTGAGATCGATGGTCCCATGGTCCAGATTGTTGAAGCCACGGAAGCGGGTCTTGTACAGGACCACCGAACCCGGGGAATCGATCATCTCGCCCGGCGTGTAGAGACCCGACCCCAGCGCGGCCGCGGCGGTGATCGCCTTGAACGTGGACGCGGCCGGGTACTCGCCGGCGATCGCCCGGTCGAGCAGCGGGCGGCTTGGGCTGGTAAGCAGGCGCTCCACGTCGCGCGATGAGCCCGACTCGAAGGTGCCGGGAAAGAAGGTGGGATATGAGGCCAGTGCCAGGACCGCCCCCGTCTGGGGGTCGAGGACCACACCCCCGGCCCCCGTGGACGTTCCCGACCAGACGACCTGCTCGCGCAGAGCCGCCTCGAGCGCTATCTGCACGCGGAGGTCAATCGAGAGCCTGAGCGTCTCGCCCGGCTTGGGCGGCGTGCGCGCGAGGACCCCGCGACCGACCACCTCGCCGCGCGCATCCACCTCAACCTGCTCGTAGCCGTCGATGCCCCGCAGGTACTGCTCGTACTCGGCCTCGACGCCCGCCCGGCCGACCGTCTCGTTCCCCAGGTACCCGCGTTCCTGGTAGTCGCCCGCCGACTCCACCGGGATGGCACCGGTGTACCCGACGAGATGCGCCGCCGTGCTGCCCTGCGGATAGTCACGCACGTACGCGGTGCGCAAACGGATGCCCGGCAGTTGCATCCGCCGCTCCTCCACATATGCCTGGAGCGCGGGGCCGGTCTCCTCCTCGAGCACGACCGGCTCGAAGGGGCGGGCCTTCTGGGATTTGCGGACCTTCGCGGTGAAGTACCCCGGGCGATGGCCAAGCGCAACGGAGAGCCTCCTGAGTACGGCCTCGCCGTGCGCGCCCGTGAGCAACTGGGGTTCCGCGACCAGATTCAGTACCTCCCGGCTCGTCACCAGAGGCGCTCCATGCCGGTCCGTGATGGCCCCCCGGGGCGCCTCGGTGATGATGGTCCGCATGCGGTTGGCCTCGGCGCGCTCCTGATATTCGCCCCCGCCGATGATCTGGAGGAACCACAGGCGGGCCGCCAGGACCCCGAGCAGGACGAGCACGACCGTGGCGAACGAGGTCATCCGTAACACGGACCGCGGCGGACGGCGCCGGCGGGGCCGGCGGGGCCGGGGTCGCTCGCCGGGGGGGAGGTCCGGCGGCAGTGGGGAGAGCGTGCTCACGACGGGAACATCCCCGGTTCCACATCCGCCGGCGCGCCCAGCAGTCGCCGCGCGACGAGCAGCACCGGGAATCCCACAAGGCCCGTCAGGACGACGGTGGGCACGACGATCCGGGCCGCGACGGCCGACATGGCGAGATCGGTGCCGAGGAGGACCTGAAACACCGCGTAACCCACCTGCACGAACGCGCAGGCGGCCAGGACCAGCACCATGGGCAGACCCAGACTCTCAGCCTCGGGCCGGTCCACGAAGCGTCCGCACCAGTAGCCAGCAGCGAGATACAGGAGGGCGAGGACGCCGAGGGTGCCGACGGGGGTGGTGAGCTCCACCAGCAGGCCGCAGCCGAAGCCGGTGACGGCACCGACAAACGGCCCGCGCAGGACGGCGACGATGACCACGAGCGCAATGGCGATGTCGGGCGCCCCGTCCGAGACCATGAGGTACGGCATGAGCGTGACCTGCAGCAGCACCGCGATGGCGGCCATGATGGCCACCCGGCCCAAATGGTCGGGCTTGCCCTGCAGGGCGCGGATCCGTCCGACCGGCAGCGGGCGGGCCGGCTCGATCTCATCCGTGGTCAGATCGCCCACGGGTGGGCTCACCCCTCGGCGCGGCGCCGCGCC